>JAFRQP010000060.1 GCA_017428565.1 Oscillospiraceae bacterium | reverse complement strand
GCAGGCGTGGAACCAGCCCATCTCCTTGTCCATTCTGCGGCGTCCGTCCCCGATGGGAGAGACGAAGATCTCGCCGGAGAGCAGGTGGCTGCGGCAGAAGCCGCACTCGCCGTTGCGGCAGTGGGTGTTGATCTTGATGCCGGCGCGCTCGAGAGCCACGGCCACCGGCTCGGAGGCCCGCGCCTCGATCACGTCCTCCTGGATGCCGCGGACGACGGTGATCCGGAAGGTCTTTGTTTCGGTGCCCTTGGGGTAGCCGGGGCAGGTGGAGATGTCGGCGGGGTTATTGACCACGTCGTGGCGGAAGCGGCGCACGGGCACGCCCATCTCGTCCAGGGCCTTCTTCACGAAGCGGAACATGGGCAGCGGGCCGCAGAACATATAGGTCACGTCGCCCTCGGAGTACTTCTGGATGATCTCCTTGGTGATGAAGCCCTTCTCGCCGGGCCAGTCGGGCTCGTCGGAGAGCACATGAACCACCTTCACGTCCGGGCAGGCGGCCTCGATCTCGTCCAGCTCCTTCTTGAGGACGATATCGTTGGCCTTCACGGAACCGTAGAGGATGGTGAGCTTGACGCCCTTCATCTTGCCGTAGGCGATCTCCTTGGCCATGCCGTGGAAGGGGGTGATGCCGGAGCCGCCGGCCAGCGCCACGATGGTCTTGCTGTCCCGCATGGGCTCCCAGTAGAAGAAGCCGAAGGGCAGGTTGGCCTCCAGCACGTCGCCCAGGTGCACGTGCTCAAAGAAATAGTCCGGCACCAGGTAGGGCACGTTCCGGCGGATGGTAATCTCGAAGAAGGGGTGCTCCCCTCTCGCCTCATAGGGGGCGGAGGAGATGGTGTAGGGACGGGAGAGCTTGCTCTCGCCGATCTCCAGGCGGAAGTTCACATACTGGCCGCACTGGAACACGGGGATGTGCCCGTCCACCGACTCGAAGCGGTAGGTGCGGGAGCTGGGGGACGCCTCGCGGATGTCCACCACCTTTACCTGCATGGAGGCCGGGTGCAGCTTGTCTGCCAGCTCCCGGATGGGGTCCTTGGGATCGGGGATGGGAGAGCCCTTGGCAAAGTTCTCTTCTCTCAGCTTGGTGACGCGGGAGGCTCCGCCGACGTCCTTCAGAAAGCCTTTGACTTTAATGCTCATTTCTCACAGCCTCCCTTTCTTTTCCATGTCTTCCTTCACGCCCTTGGCAGCGGCGCGGCCGTTGGTGATCTGGGGGCCCATGCCGTCGCCGGACATGCCGTGGGCGCCGGCGAACTCCAGACCCTCGATGAAGTGATCCTTCTCCTTCATCTGCAGACGGGCCACCGCGTGATCCTCCATGGAGTGCAGGTAGCCGTAGATGTTGCCCTTCCAGGCGCCCACATAGTGGGAAACCGTGATGGGCGTGGTGATCTCGATCTCGGTGATGCGGGGACGGAAGTCCACCTTGGTGATCTTGATGCACTCCTCGATCATCTCGTTGGCGAGACGGCGCTTCAGATCGTGGTACTCCTCTTCCTTCACGTCGTGGAAGGGCTTGGAGGGCACCAGCGCGGTGATGGAGAGCTGGGTGTAGCCCTCGGGCAGGGTGGGATTGGCGTAGTTGAGGCAGATGGTGGTGATGTAGTTATAGGGCTCGGTGATGTTGGCGTAGTTCTCCCAGATCTTGTTGGTGTCCATGGTGGTGCCGGAGAAGGTGGAGTAATCGGTGATGCCGTTCTCCTCCGGAGTTCCCTCGATGACCATGATGACGGACACGGGCACCACGGAGAGCTTGCGGTTGTTGATCATCTTGATCGCGCCCTCGGGAACCTCGCTCAGCGGCTCGATCATCTGGCTGTAGACCTTGTTGGGGTAGGGGCCGGAGATGACGTAGTCGCAGTGGATCTCGTCACCGCGGCGGGTGCGCACGCCGTAGACCTTGCCGTCCTTCACCAGGATCTTCTCGACCTCCTGGTCAAACTCGTACTGGGCGCCGTTCTGCTCGCACTTCGCCTGCAGCTTCATGCTCATCTCGTGGCTGAAGCCCTCGCAGACGTAGGAGCCGGTGAAGTAGTCGGCCATCAGGAAGGCGTAGATGGTGAAGGGCAGATCGTCCATGCGGTTGCCCACATAGATCCAGTAAGGCGTCAGCATCTCCACGGCCTTCTTGGGCAGGTTGAAGGTGTTGATGACCTCGGTGGCGGTATAGCCCACGGTCTTGACGAAGTCGGGGTGCTTCAGCAGCATCTGCACCTTGCTCATGGGGGTGACGGAGAGGATGTTCATGCTGTCGTAGACCCGGCGGCACAGGAGCATCAGCTCGTGCACCTTGTCATAGGTGCCGGGGACGACCTCGTCAATCTCCTTGGCGACGGTGGTGTAGCTGTCGTCATAGTCCGGGTGCAGCACCTTGTCGATGCCGGAGTTGGGCAGGGCCACGCGGTAGCACTCGGGCACGGGGAGCCACTTGATGTCCACGCCCATGTCGTCAAAGAACTTGCCGACCTTCAGGCGCTTGCCGGGCTGGCCGATGGACATCATCTCGTGCAGGGTAGCCTCGATCTCGAAGCCGTTGCGGACAAAATCGGTGGCGAGACCGCCGGGCATGTTGTGCTTTTCCAGGATCAGAATGTCCTTGATGCCCCAGGCCTGGAGCTGCAGGCAGGCGGACATGCCGGCCAGAGCGCCGCCGATGATGACCACGTCGTAATGGTCTTTATAGAAGCTCATACACTCATCCTTTCAAGAAACGGAGGGCAGAACAGGATCTGCCCTCCGCAGGTTATTTGATGGCTTAGAAGAAGCGATCCACCAGCTCGCGGGAGTACTCGGCAGTCTCGTCCATGTCGCCGAAGCTCATGACCTCGCCGGCATAGAAGGTGTCGTACTTGCCCTGCATGGCCTCGACCTTGTCGTACCAGCCGTTGGCGTAGTCCTCGGAGAAGACATGGGGGAAGTAGTACACTGACCACTCGTTGATGACTTCCTCGGCGGGGTTGTGCATGATCTTCAGATCGTCCAGGACCATCTGCTTGCACTGCTCGTAGGGGATCTCCTTGGAGTTCTTGTGCTTGCGCAGAGCGTAGGTGGTGATGACCTGATCCTTGGTCTCCTTCCAGCGGCGGTAGTAGACCATCAGATGACCCAGCTTCTCGGGCACCATGTTGTCGAACACATAGTAGCTGATCTCGGGGTGATTCTCGGGCTTGGTCAGGAAGGCCTGCACGTCGTAGCGCTCGTAATCGATCTTGGAGAAGAGCTCCATCTCGTCGTTGCGGGTATCGAAGTACTCGACCATGCCCTTCTGACCGTCGGCGCGCTTGTTGGGGATGTAGAGAGGCGCGGTGACGATGATCTTGTCATACTCCTCGACCTGGCCGTTGACGGTGACGAAGACCTTGCCGTCCTTGCGCTCCACCTTCTCGATGGTGCTGTTCAGGCGGGCGGGGTTCTTCAGATGGGCGTTCAGCTGCTCCCAGATGTACTGGGTGCCCTGCTCCCAGGTCCAGAGGTTGACCTTCACGAAGTTCATGCAGGTCTGGTAGTCCAGATACTTCAGCACGTAGCCGGCGGGGATCTCGTCAAAATAGCCGTAGCCGAAGGAGGTGAAGGGTCCGATCCAGATCTTCTGCACCAGAGGAACGCCGTTCTTCTCGCAGAATTCCTTGAAGGGCAGCGCCAGATCCTTCAGATTGGGGTTCTCGCCCTGGATCTTTTCACGGCCCGGGGTAACGGCATAGCCGTCGTAACGACCCTCGGCAACGCCGCGGTGGCCGTTCACGTCATAGCCCTTGTATTTGGTCTCCAGCAGGTCGCCGAACTTCTTCAGCTGACCCTTCATCTTGAGCATCCAGGGGTTCTTGATGATGTTTCCGAGGGTGCGGGCAAAGGGCTCGATCACGTTGCCCTGGCTGTCCTTGTAGTTGCGGTTGAGTTTGGGACCGTCGTGGGTGATGCCGCAGAACTCTTCCACGTCGTGCACGGCGTAGTAAGAGGGAACGCCCATGATGGCGCCCATCTCATAGCGCTTGCCGTTGTAATAGGGGCTCCAGCACTTGCCGCCTACGCGATCCTGACGCTCCAGAATGGTGTAGTTTTCATAGCCCTTCTGCTCCAGATACATACCGGCGGACAGGCCGGCGGGGCCGCCGCCGATGATGCAGATGCGGATGTTTTTGTCCATGTCTTCTCCTCCATAAAAAGTTGTTTTTTTGCAGAATAATCCATGCTGAACAAATTATACATCAAGCAAAAAGCGTTTGTCACTAGTTATTTCTCGCCTGATTGTCAAATTTTAAATGATTTTTTGATTTTCCTCTTTTCCGTCGAAATGCATTATGCTATACTGAAACAAAAGGAGGATGATCCCATGCGCTTTGACCATTTTGAACAGCTGCTCCGCTACTGGGCGGATGAAAGGCCGGACGCTCCGGCGCTGCGCTACGAAACGCGCGTTCTCTCCTTCTCCCAGCTCCGGGACGCCGTGGAAAAGCGAGCGGAGGAGCTGCGTGCTTCCGGAAAAAGTTGCCTGGGCCTGCTGTCCGACGGCAGCATGGACTGCGTGATCGAGCTCTTTGCCGCAAATCTGGCCGGGATGCAGCTGGTGATGCTGGACGAAAACGCCCCCTCCGTTCTGCTGCGGCAGCTGCTGGCCTATACGGATATCGATACGCTGTGGGGCGATGTGGATCTGGTGGAGGAGCTGAGCCCCTTCCTGACCCCGGGCGTAACGGACGGCAAAGGCAAAATCCTCTTCTTCACCTCCGGAACCACGGAGCGGGCCAAGGCCGTCGTGCTGACGGATCATTCCCTGTGCCAGAGCGCCTTCAACGGCTCGGCCAAGCTCCCGCTCTCCCCTTCGGACACGCTGCTGTGTCTGCTGCCGCTGGGGCATGTGTTCGGCTTCGTGTGCGGGCTCCTCTGGGGTCTCAGCTGCGGCGCCTGCGTGGCGCTGGGCCGCGGCACTCGGCATTATATCGACGACTGCGCCTTCTATCGGCCCACCGCCCTCTCCGCCGTTCCCCTGCTGCTGGGCTTTCTGATGAAGCAGCGGCTTCTGAACCCGGAGCTCAAGCTCATCCTGGTGGGCGCCGGCGACTGTCCCCCTGCCCTGCTGCAGAGCGCGGCCGCCATGGGCATCCGGGTCAGCTTCGGCTACGGGCTCACGGAGACCAGCTCCGGCGTCGCCATCAGCGTGCAGGGCGACCCCTACGCCATGGAGATCTGCCCGGACGATACCATCACCCTGGCTGAGGACGGAGAGATCCTGATCCAGGCCCCCACCTGCATGATGCAGGGTTACTATAAACGCCCCGAGAGCACCGCCGAGGTGCTGATCGACGGGGTCTTCCATACCGGCGACCTGGGCCGCTTCGACGAGGAGGGCAAGCTCCACATCACCGGGCGGAAGAAGGACATGCTGGTGCTGCCCGACGGCACCAAGATCTTCCTGCCGGAGTATGAGGCGGCTATCGCAAAGCTTCTGGGCAATCCGGAGCTGGCCGTGGTGCTGGGAGACAGCCGTCCCCTTCTGATTTATTGCGGGGAGGCCGACGAGCAGGAGATCAGCCGCAAGCTGCTGCCGCTGATGACGGAGCTGCCCCGCGGGCAGCGCTTGGGCGGCGTCAAGATCGTACAGGAACCGCTGCCGCGCACGGCAACGGGAAAAATAAAACGCTGGGAACTCCAGCAGAAAGGTTGGCAGGCATGACAAGAGCAGAAGTACTCGAGCAGATTCGGACCACTGTGTACAATTGTTACCCCGACATGGATGGGCAGAAGCTGGAGGAGGACACGGTCATCAATACCGAGACCGCCATCGACTCCATGGGCTTCATCCTGATCATCTGCAAGCTGGAGGCCCTGTTCGGCGTCAAGATCCCCGAACGGCAGTGGGCCAAGCTCTCCACCGTGGGCGACGTGGCCGACGCGATCCTCAAGCGTCTCCCCAAGGAATGAGCGTCTATCGGGAAGAGCTGCTGCTGCGCAGCAAGGACGTGGATCTCCACCGGCGCCTTCGGACCTCCCGGCTCTTCGAGCTTCTGCAGGAGGCCTCCATCCGCCATACGGAGCAGCTGGGCATGGGCCGGGACAAGACCCTGGACAAGGGGATTCTCTGGGTCGTGGGCCTGCAGCGGGCGGAGATCGCGCGCATGCCCGTCTATGACGAACAGATCGTTCTGAAAAGCTGGCCGGGGCGCACCATGCACTTCTTCTTTCCCCGCTATTATCAGATCGAGACCCTGGCGGGAGAGCCGCTGGTCCGCGCCAGCGCCATGTGGATGCTGGTGGACAGCGCCACCCGAAAGATCGTGAACCCCGAAAGCTATGGCGTCGTGATCGAGGGGGAGATGACCGGGGAGGAGATTTCTCTGCCCTCTGCGCCGCCCCGCCTGGAGCTGAGGGAGAGCGTCCCCTTCCGCGTTCCCTACAGCTATGTGGATCTGAACGGCCACATGAACAACACCCGTTTCTTCGACCTGGCGGAGGACTGCATTCCCGCCTCCCTGGAGGGCCGTCCCCTGCGCTTGATCCAGACCGAGTATCTCAGCGAGGCGGTCTGCGGCGCGCAGATGCAGGTGCGCTGGGGACAGAAGGACGGAGTCTATTTCCTCCTGGGCGAGGCGGAAAAGCCTGTTTTCCGCATGCGCCTGGACTATGTGACAGACTGAATTCCGTTCCATGCATGAAAAAGGACCCTTGCCCGAATGACTTCGGGCAAGGGTCCTTTTTCTGTCCGTTTATCTTATTTGTCAAAGCGACGGGCGTAGCCGCAGCGCCTGCAGAGAGGCTCCACGGCGACACGTCGGGAAAAGCCCTCATAGATCGCCCGGGCGCGCGGCCCGGAAAGGATCTCCTCCAGACTCTGGGAAAAGAGATTCCCCAAAGGGACGTCTCCCTCGTGGTCCAGGCAGCAGGGCACCACGGTGCCGTCAACCAGCACGCCGATCTGATCCCGGAGGCCGTAGCAAAAACCCCGCTCCGTCTGTTCATCCAGGCTGAGATCCGGCCAGTCGAAGCGCTCCCCCGGGTCCAGCCACACCCGCTCGACAAGTCTTTCCCCGCTGCGGCTTTTCTCCCAGGGGCCGGGAAAGGCTTCGTGCAGGAAGGCCAGGATATCCCGGTTCCGCGCCTCCAGACCGCCCTGGTTCCACAGCCGAAACTCACAGAGGGCGCCCTTTGCCGCAGCCTGTTTGACGAAAGCAACGCACTCTGCCAGGTAGGGCTCCAGCTCTCCCGCATCGTTTGCTTCGAAGGACTGAAGAGACAGATTCACCTTGTGGAGCGCCGGCGTATGCAGCAGGATCTCACGCTTTTCCGGGAGAAGGGTGCCGTTGGTGGTGAGCATCACCCGAAATCCAAGCTCTCCGGCGATCCGCAGCAGCTCTTTCAATTCCGGGTGAAGCAGAGGTTCCCCCATCAGATGAAAATAGAGATATTCCGTGTGTCCCCGCAGCTTTCCCGCAAGCAGCCGAAACTCCTCCGGCGTAAGCATCCGCGGCGCTCTGCGTGTGCCGGGGCAAAAGGAACAGCGCAGATTGCAGAGATTGCTGATTTCCAGATAGACTTTTCTGAGCATGACAGTCCCCCGCTGATAAATCTCGATTTCTTCCGCAACTGCCACTTGTTGCGTGCAGAAGGCCGTGATATAATGTTCTCATCCAAAGAAAGGCGGGATCTCCATGAAAAAACTTCTTCCGTTTCTTCTCCTGCTTTCCCTGCTCCTTTGCGCCTGCAGCAGCGCCGGCGGATCCATAGCCCCCCTGCCAGGAACAGCCGATCCGACGGCGGCTCCTTCCCAGGAGCCTGCTCCTCAGATCACATCGGAGCCGGACCCCACGCCCGCAGCGACGCCGGAGCCTGTGGTGATCTACGACGCATACTGCAAGATCGGCTCCTATGACGACAGCCTGTCCAACCACTGGGATTATGTGCTGCGTATTCCCGCGATCCAGGCTTCCGGCTCCGACGCCACAAAGCTGAACCAGGAGCTGTACACCGCCCTCTATCCCTCTGTAAAAGACGCGCTGGACGCCATGGAGGGGCTCTACAGCCTTGGCGTCTGCAATGTGGATTACACCGTGTACATCAACGGCTCGCTGATTTCCATCGTCTCCGAAGTGGATACAGACTGGGGCTTTGAGAGCTACTATGTGGTCAACTTCGACGCCGAGAGCAAAACCGAGGTGGACCGCGCCGCCCTTCTGGCCCGCTTTGGGCTGAATGAGGAGAGCTTCCTGGATCTGGCCGTGCAGACCGTGGAAAACTACTTCAAAGAGCACTACGACAACGCAAACATTCCCAAAGACTCCTTCTGGCAGGACCGTCACGATCAGAGCGTCGCCGAGAAAAACTTCACCGAGGACTGCCAGCTCTTCGTCAGCGCCGAGGGGAAGCTTTGCATGATCGTGAAGCTCTATTCCTTCGCCGGCGCGGACTACTACTACAACATCTTCCCGCTGACCTGATCCGCTTTTCCAAAAATACTCCGCACCGAAAAGGGTGCGGAGTATTTTTTCATCAGAACAGACCGGGGAAGCCGCCCAGACCGCCCTGCAGCTTGTTCATGGCCTTGCCGGTCTCCTCGTCGGCCTTCTTCAGCGCGCCGTTGATCGCGGCAAGGATCAGATCCTGCAGCATTTCCACATCCTCGGGATCCACGACCTCGGGATCGATGACCAGAGAGCTGAACTCCCGGGTGCCGGTGACCACCGCCTTGACAGCGCCGCCGCCGGAGCTAAACTCAAAATCCGTGCTCTCCAATTCCTTCTGCATCTTCAGAAAATCCTGCTGCATTTTCTGCGCCTGCTTCATCATGTTCATCTGATTGCCGGGCATTCCGCCGCGAAATCCGCCTTTTGCCATAATATCAATCTCCGTTCTGCCGCTGAGCGGCGTATATTTTATCTTTGATCCGTTATGAAATGAACTTCTTTGAACTGCTTCAGCTCGTCCAGACTGCGCTTCTGCCTCTCCTCCGGCTGCCGCTCCCGGACCAGCACGCGCAGCTCCCTCCCGGCCACCGTTTTGGCCGCCTGCGCCAGGAGCTGGTGCACATCCTGCTTCTGAAAACGCTGTACCAGAAAGGTGTTCTGGGGCTCAATGATCAGGGTATTGCCCTCAACCAGGCCGCGGATCCGGTCCGTATCCTCCAGACTGACTCGCGCGTCCATGGGGACAAGGGGCAGGACCGCGCTACGGATCTTCGGCCAGAGTTCCCCGTCGGAGGGTGCGGCGGGCGGCGCGGAAGGCGCCGCTTCTTCCTGTTCCGTAGGCTCCTGGGGCAGAGGCTCCGGCGCGTCCCAGGCTTCCGACGGCTCTTCCGGCACAGGCTCGTCCGGCAAAGGCTCCTCCGTTTCCGAAGGGACAACGACAGGGGCAGAGGGCCGAAGCGGAACGCCCCGCTCCACCTGCTCCTCCAACCGGGAGATCCGGGCGCGCAGCCGATCGATACTGTCGCCTCCGGCGTCGCTGCACAGAGAAACCAGACAGAGCTCTGCGGCAGTACGGGGATTCTTCACCTCCCGCAAACCGGCCAGGGTCTTCTGGATGGTCTCCATCGCGGAGATCAGCTCCTCTGTGGTCATGCGCTTGGAAAAATAGCCGAGGGTCTTGGGCTCGAAGCCGCCCGAAATCAGATTCAGCCCCGCCTTGGGCGCCACCTGCAGGATCATCGTATCCCGCAGCAGGCTGCTGAGCTCTCCAAGCACGGAGGCGGGGTCCTTTCCCTCCATCCAGAGGGAGGAAAAAAGCTGCAGCGCCTTTTCGGTCCTATGCTGCAGGATGCTGTCCAGCAGCTCCGAGATCCTGCGCTTTCCGGCCAGGCCCACCGTGCTGTACACCGCGTCCTGGTCGATGCGCGCATGCACGGAGCACTGGTCCAGCAGGCTCAGTGCGTCCCGCACGCCGCCGTCGGCAAGTCTGGCGATCAGCCCCGCGGCTTCCGGTTCCAGGCTGAGTTTTTCCCTGCCGGCGATGGTCAACAGGTATTTGGCAATCGTCTCGGACTCCAGGCGGCGGAAACTGTGCCGCTGGCAGCGGGAAAGGATCGTGGCCGGGACTTTGTGCAGCTCCGTTGTGGCCAGAATGAACATCAAATGCTCCGGCGGCTCCTCCAGGATCTTCAGCAGGGCGTTGAACGCCGGGGTGGAGAGCATGTGCACCTCGTCGATGATGTACACCCGCTTTTTCACCGCGGAGGGAGAAAACACCGCCTCTTCCCGCAGGGCGCGGACATTGTCCACGCCGTTGTTGGAGGCCGCGTCCAGCTCCACCACGTCCATCACGCTGCCCTCCAGGATGCCGCGGCAGGCGGGGCAGGTCCCGCAGGGGTTCCCGTCCACCGGGTGCTCGCAGTTCACCGCTCTGGCCAGGATCCGGGCGCAGGTGGTCTTGCCGGTGCCTCGGGTGCCGATGAAAAGATAGGCGTGGGAAAGGCGGCCGTTTCGCACCTGGCTTTTCAGCGTCTCGGTGATATGCTCCTGGCCGATGACTTCGTCAAAGGTTGTGGGCCGCCATTTGCGGTACAAAGCCTGATACATTGCCTCTCCCCCCTATCCCGGCAAGGACCGGGTCATATAGTTATGGCTCTTGACAAGACTGCACACCCGACTCCGAATCATGCGCTATATCCGTTACCACCGGCAGCCGGCTCGGACCCGGCGACCTCGCGGCACAAGCCAAGCACCGCTTAATGCTGCTCGGTTCCCCGCCTGACATGGTTCACGGGTTGACCTTGCGCGAGACCGGATCGTCAACGCTGCTTACCGGGGTCAGACGACACAGAACATCCCCTCGGTCGGGAATTCATCCCTGCTATAGCGGATTGCAGGTTACAGGGCACCGCTAGCTCCCCGACTAGTGCAGCCTTGTCAAAAGCCACGATGGTACTATACTACAATCCCGATTGAGAATCAAGACTTTTTTCACCGCCCAGAGACCGTGCCCGGACCAAAGATTGACAGAAGCAGGCAGATTGTCTACTTGAAAAATAGCCGCCTTCATGATATTTTTATAATGAGCGTACTATAAATATTAAATATGCTCTGGAGGGAATTTTCATGGCGAGAGAGATTTTATTCGACCTTGGCAAAATGATCACGGACCGTATTCCGTACAAGCTCGGCCTCAAGAGGCTGACCGAAACCGACCCCGAGTACATCATTCTGGATCGCGCCTGCTCCAGCGATGAGATCGCGGAGGTCATGCTGAAAATGGGCCTGCGCAAGCCCAAGACTCTGGAAGAGATTGCAAAGCTCACCGGCAAGGACCCCAAGCACGTGGAGGAGCTGCTGACCGACGCGGCCAACCACGGCATTGTGGAGTATCACTGGGAAAACCCCAAGCACGAGAAGCAGTGGTACGTCCAGCTTTTCGTCCCCGGCATTGCCGAGATGACCAACATGGTCCTCTGGCAGGTGGAGAAGTACCCCGAGCTGGCGGACGCCTTCGACAAAATGACCTTCCTGCCCCTGGAAGGCAAGACCCATCTGATCCCTCCCGGCGGCGACGGCATCGGTATGCACGTGCTGCCCGTGGAAAAAGCCATCCCCGCCAAGAGCGAATCCGCTTCCATCGAGCATATTTCCCACTGGCTGGATAAGTACGACGGCAAGCTCTCCGTGGGCTACTGCTCCTGCCGCAACGCCCGCCGTCTCTACGGCGAGGGCTCCGGCGAAATTCAGGACGACTGCTGCATCGGCCTGGGCGACTTTGCCCAGTATCTGATCGACACCGGCAAGGGCCGTCCCATCACCAAGGAGGAGGCCCTGCACATCTGCCAGCGCGCCGAGGAGAACGGCTACGTTCACCAGGTCACCAATATCGACGGCGAGGACAAGATCTTCGGTCTCTGCAACTGCGATCTGGGCGTCTGCTTCGCTCTGCGCACCAGCCAGTACTTCAATACCCCGAACCTTTCCGCTTCCGCTTACCGTGCCCACGTGGACAAGGAAAAGTGCGTGGCCTGCGGCAAGTGCGTGGAGGTCTGCCCCGCCGGCGCGGCCAAGCTGGGCCAGAAGCTCTGCAAGGCCGACGGCACGAGGGTGAAGTACCCGGTCCACGACCTGCCCGACGACCACGTGTGGGGCCAGGACCGCTGGGACCGGGACTACCGGGACCACAACAGGATCAACTGTTACGACACCGGCACCTCCCCCTGCAAGACCGCCTGCCCGGCCCATATCGCCGTCCAGGGCTATATCAAGATGGCCGCCGAGGG
>JAFRQP010000059.1 GCA_017428565.1 Oscillospiraceae bacterium | reverse complement strand
TCCCTACGGCCCCTACGGTGCCGCCGGCTGCGGCGAGGCCCCGCTGGATGCTCCTCACCCCGCCATCCTGAACGCCATCTACAACGCCACCGGCGCCCGCGTGACCCGCATCCCGGCTCTGCCCGAGAAGGTCCTGGCCGCCCTGAAAGAGCTGGAGAAGTAAGCTTTTCAAATCCGATACCCAATGCTATAATGGGGATGTGGGACGACCGTCCCACATCCCCGGTTTATCATTTCCACGGGAGGTGTGTACCTTGGCCCAGATCCAGGAGCGCGGCTCCACCCACGTGTATAAGGTCAACAAGATCTCCAAGGAGGAGGTCGACGGCATGGTGGCCCGCTGCGTCTACGAGGACCCGCCCTTCTGCAGCGCCGCCTGCCCCCTGAAGCTGGACGCCCGGGCCTTCCTGCAGGCCGCGGCCGCCGGCAGCTTCAAAAAGGCCCTGCAGCTCTATGAAAAGATCGCTCCCTTCCCCCTGATCCTCTCCGCCGGCTGCGAGGCCCCCTGCGAGGGTAAGTGCCGCCTGGGCGAGATCGGGGAGGGCCTGGCCATCCGGGAGGTGGAGCGGGCCGTGGCCCGCTTCGGGGAGCAGTCGCGGCTGGGCGGGATCTTCCGCACCAAGAAGCGCAGGACCGTGGCCGTGCTGGGCTCCGGGCTCTTCGCCCTGCTGCTGGCAGGAGAGCTGGAAAAGAAGGCCTATCCCGTCACCGTCCTCTGCGAGGAGCCGGACGAGGACGCTTATCTCCGCGCCGCCGCCCCCTTCCTGGACGAGGAGGCCTTCCGCCTGGAGCTGAAGCGCCTGCGGGGCAAGGACATCCAGTTCGCCTTCAGCTGCCGCCCGGACGCCGCCCTTCTGGAGCAGACCCGGCAGAATACCGACGTGCTCTGCGCCTCCTGGGAGCTGACGCAGCGCCTCTGCCCCGGAGCCGTCTCGATCCCGGAGCTGGTCTTCTGCGAGGAGGAGCGCATCGTCAGCGGCCCAACCGCCGGCGTCATGGAGGCCGCCTTCGCCGCCAAAAAGGCCGCCCTCACCGTGGACCGCCTGGTTCAGAATCTGGATCCCCGGAACACCCGGGGCCAGGAGGGGGCGGTGGAAAGCCGTCTGTACACCGACCTCAGCGAGGCGAAGGAGCGCTCCCGCGTCCCCGTGGGCGAGGGCTACACGAAAGAGGAGGCCGTACGGGAGGCCGGCAGATGCATCCAGTGCCACTGCGAGGAGTGTCTGAAATCCTGCGCCTATCTGAAGCACTACAAGAAGCACCCCGGCCTTCTGGCCAAGGAAATCTACAACAACACCCAGATCATCATGGGCGACCACCAGCTCAACAAGCCCATGAACGCCTGCTCTCTCTGCGGGCAGTGTACGGTGGTCTGCCCCAACGGCTTTGATATGGCCCGTGTCTGCCACCTGGCGCGGCAGAACATGGTTTCCACGGATAAAATGCCCCTGGCGCCCCACGAGTTTGCCCTGCTGGACATGCTCTTCTCCAACAACGAGGCCTTTCTGGCCCGCCCCCAGCCGGGCTTTGAGACCTGCAAGTACGTCTTCTTCCCCGGCTGCCAGGCCGCGGCCATCGCGCCGGAGACTGTGAAGGCCGCCTACCTTGACCTCTGCGCAAGGCTCCCCGGCGGCGTGGCGCTGATGCTGGGCTGCTGCGGCGCCATCTGCGACTGGGCCGGGCGCTATGAAATGGAGGAGCAGACCAGGGACTTTCTGGACCGGGAGCTGAGCAAGCTGGGCGATCCCATCGTCATCGCCGGCTGCCCCAGCTGCAAAAAGGAGCTGGAAAGCCACGAGGGCCTGCAGATCGTGGGCGTCTGGGATCTGCTGCTGGAGATCGGCCTCCCCGAAGGCGCCAGGGGGCTGGACCGGCCCGCCGCCCTGCACGACGCCTGCGGCGCCCGGGGCGACGCCAGAACCCAGGACGCCATCCGGGAGCTTGCCCGCCGCATGGGCTGCGCGCTTACGGAAACGCCCTTCGACCGGGACCGCTCCCCCTGCTGCGGCTACGGGGGCCTGTCCGCCTACGCCAATCGGGAGGTGGCGGGCGAGATGACCGAGAAGTGCCTGGAGCGCAGCGACGCGCCCTATATCTCCTACTGCATGGCCTGCCGGGACCGCTTTGCCCGCCAGGGCCGGGAATCCCGGCATATTCTGGAGCTCTGCTACGGCACCGACGCCGGCAGTCCTCCGGATATCAGCGAAAAGCGGGCCAATCGCCTGCGCCTGAAAAACGAGCTGCTGCAGCAGCTCTGGCTGGAGGAGCCCATGGAAAAGAAGCTGACTTATGAACTGCTCTGGACGGACGAGGCCCGGCGCATGATGGACGAGCGCATGATCCTCACCGACGACGTGATCGCCGTGCTGGAGGGCTTCCGGGAGAACGGCGAGGCCATCGAGGACGAGGACGGCCTGCTGGTGGCCCGCCGCCGGGTGGGCAACGCCACCTTCTGGGTCAAGTTCGAACCGGCCGGGGAGGGCTATCGGGTCCACCGGGCCTGGAGCCACCGGATGCGCGTGGAAAAGAGAGAGGGATAAAGCTGTCATTGCGACCGTAGGGCCGACCATTGGTCGGCCGTCCCTTATCCGCCGACCGCTGGTCGGCGCTACGGTGTGGCAATCCGTTTCTCCGCTTTCGGAGATGCGGTCATTCTATCAACTGTTAGGGAGCTTACAAATGGCCATTGAGAAAAACTACTACACCATAGACCCCCAGGGGAAGCTCAAATGCTTCAAATGCGGCGTGCCGCTCATCAAGGGCAAGGCCAAGTTCATGTATCTGGACAACGGCTTTCCCGTGGAGCTGCCGGTCTGCCCGGTCTGCGGCTTCGTCTACGTTCCCGAGGAGCTGGCCCTGGGCAAGGTGGCCTCGGTGGAGCGGGCGCTGGAGGACAAGTGATGCAGTCCCATCCCGGCGGCGAGGCGCACACCCGCCGCATGCTGGAGCTGGCGGCGCTGCCCCCGGGCGCCCGGGTGCTGGACCTGGGCGCCGGCGCAGGGGAGACCGTCGCGCTGCTGCGCGCGCTGGGCTGTGAGGCCCGGGGCATCGACCTGGCCCCCCGCTCGCCGCTGGTGGAGCGGGGCGACCTGCTGCGTACCGGCCTGCCCGCCGGGAGCTTCGACGCGGTGCTGAGCCAGTGCGCCTTCTTCCTCTCCGGGGATCAGCCAGCCGCGCTGCGGGAAGCTGCCCGGCTCCTGGCGCCGGGGGGCAGACTGCTGCTCTCGGACCTGTTTTTTGAGGACCCCGTCCCTCTGCTGAAGCAGGCGGGCTTTCGCCTGCTCCGCAGCGAGGATCTGACGCCCCTGTGGCGGGATTATTACCTGGAGGCCCTGTGGCGGGAGGAGGCGCCCTGCTGCGAGATCCCCCGGGGCAAGTGCAGCTATCGGCTGCTGATCGCACGGAAGGAGGAACAAAATGGATCTCTTTGATCGCGTGCTGGAACTGAGCCGCTACGGCTATTTCTGCGGCCAGATCCTGGCCATCCTCATGCTGGAGACCGTGGGGGAGAAAAACCCCGGCCTGGTGAAGGCCATGGGCGGCCTCAACGGCGGCGTGGGCTTTTCCCAGGGCTGCTGCGGCTGCATGACCGGCGGCGCCTGCGTCATCTCCTACTTTACCGGCAAGGGCGAAGACACCGGCATGGATCACCCGGAGCACAAGAGCGCCCTGGGGGAGTTCACCCGCTGGTTCGAGGACGAGATCACCGCCGACTACGGCGGCATCGAATGCCGGGACATCACCCGGGGCAATCCGGCCAAGCGGGTGGAGCTCTGCCCCCAGATCATCGCCGCAACCTATGAAAAATGCATGGAGATCCTGCAAGAAAGGGAGCTGCTGTGAGCGCCCTGCCCCGCTCCCGCCTGGACACGCTGCTGGCGGAGCAGGAGGGGATCGAGCGGGTGGACCGGGAGACCATTGAGGCGATCCAGCTGAAAAAGCTGAATCGCCTTTTGGCGCGGGAAAAGCAGTGGGGCGGCTTCTACCGGGAACTGCCGGAGCGGCTTTTGTCCCTGGAGCGGCTGGCCGATCTGCCCTTTACCACGGACGAGGATCTGGCCCGGAACGCCCCGGGGCTGCTGCTCTGCTCCCAGGCCCAGATCCAGCGGGTGCTCTCCGACGCCACCTCCGGCACCACCGGGGCGGCCAAGCGGGTCTTCTACACCGAGGGGGACCTGGAAAACACGGTGCGGCTCTACATGGCCGGCCTGGGGGAGCTGATCTACCCCGGCAGCGTGACGCTGATCTGCTTTCCCTTCTCCGGCCCCTTTGGCCTGGGGGAGCTGATCGCGGAGGCGATCGCCCGCCTGGGCGCCCGCCCGCTGCGGGCCGGCCCCGTCCTGTGCTATGCGGAATACGCCGCCCTGCTGGAAGAGGAGAAGCCCGATACCTTCGTGGGCATGCCGGTGCAGCTTCTGAGCCTGCTGCGCGTCTGCGGCCGGGGGAGCCTGCGCCGGGCCCTGGTCAGCGGGGACGCCTGCCCCGAGAGCGTCATCGCCGGCTGCGAGGCGCTGCTGGGCTCCCGGCTCTTTCCCCACTACGGCTCCCGGGAGATGGGCATGGCCGGCGCCATCTGCTGCCGGGCCCATGCTGGGATGCACCTGCGGGAGAACCATATCCTCGCGGAGATCGTGGACGGGCAGGGGAGACCGCTGCCCCCCGGCGAATGGGGCGAGCTGGTGATCACCACCGTGGGCATGGAGGCCATGCCGCTCATCCGCTATCGCACCGGGGACACAACCCGGATCCTGCCCGGCCCCTGCCCCTGCGGGAGCGAGACGGCGCGCCTGGACCGGATCGAGAGAAAGACGGAAGGTCTGAGCGCCGCCGCCCTGGACGAGATCCTCTTCGCGGACCCCGCTCTGGCAGACTGCCGCTATGAGCGCTGCGGCGGGGAGCTGCGCATCCGGGCGCTGACTTGCGGCGAGTTGAACGAGGCGGCCCTCCGGCAGCGGCTTTCCCGGGCGGCGCCCGCCCTGGAGATCAGCCTCTCCGCCAGACCGGCCAGCCCCTTCGACCGCGCCCTCTACCCCGGCAAGCGGACTCTGCTCTCCGCGGATTGAGCCCCTTGCTTCGCCAGACAAGAGCTTTTCAGGGAAGATGCAAAAAGAAACGGACATGCTTTTGCATGTCCGTTTCTTTTTGCGGGATTATGGGAAGGCTTCCGGCGTGATCCTTATGCCACGTCTGTAAGCTTGAGATTTCTCACCGGGCGCAGGGCGATGACATTGACCAGCGCGGTGAACAGCACCGTCAGCGCCGCGCCGGAGGCCCAGGCCGGGAGACTAATGTTCCGCGCGAATTGCAGGAACGGCTGTTCCAGCGCGCGGCAGATCTGATAGGCGATCCCGGAGCCGATGAGGACGCCCAGCAGAATACCGAGCAGGGTCGTCACCGCCGTTTCCCGCAGCATATAGCTGAGGACTTCCTGGAAGGTGAAGCCGTTGACGCGCATGATCGTCAGCTCGCGCTTTTTCTGCAGAACATAAATATTGGTCAAATTCAACTGCACCACGCCCGCCATGACCGCCGCCATGAAGATGAACATGACGACAAGCGTGTTGATGACGCCGGTGGACGCTTCAAACAAAGATTTTACGGTGTCGTTGCCCGCGATGCCGGTGTAGCCTCTGACCGAGCGCAACTCCTCCTCCAGCGCCGCGCCGTCGGCGTCGCCCAGCCGGACAAAGAACATATTGGGCTCGCAGGAAGTCTCGAACACTTTTTCAAAATACGCCGGACTCATCGCCATCGGACGGCCGACATAGTGCTCGAAGATACCGGCGACGGTGACGGTGGCCGTTTTGGTGCCCCCGAGAGCGATTTCCATTTCGCTCCCCACGTCAAGCCCATAGCATTCCGCCACACGTCTCTGGATCAAAATGCCCTCATCCGTATTCGGCAGAGGCTCTCCGCTCATCCAGTCGTTCAGATGATAGAAGTCCTCGATCGCTTCGATGTCGCCGCAGAAAAGCTCCGCAATCTGAATCCCCGAAACGCTGTAGGTCAGACCGGCGTGATACAGCGGCGTATACTCGACCCCCGCCTGCCGCAGCAGCTCCTCGATCTCCGCGCCGGCCGTTTCGGATTCCTCCGGGCTGAAGCTTACCAGCCAGTCGTAGGCCACGACCTCGCTGTAGTGCCGGTCCATCGAGCCGGTCATGGCGGTTTTCAGCGTGACGCCGATCACGACCAGCGCGCAGCAGCCCGCTACGCTGACGATCGTGACGAGCACGCGCTTGAAGTCCGTGCGCATGTTCAGCAGGATCAGCCGGGAATAGAGCGAGAGCGTGTGCTTTTTGCCTGTTCCGGCCTTCTTTTTGCCTTCGGGGACCTTGGGCTGCATCAAGCGGATGGCCGGGGTGCGCAGCAGCCGCGAGCAGGCGGCCCATACCGCCGCGACGGCCAGCGCAGCGGCGGCAAGCAAAGCCAGAACGGTGGAGGGCACAGAGAGCACCGGCTTTGTAAGGTCGAAGGAATACTTGGTGTTATAGCTGCCGAGAACGATGCTCTCCAGCCCGAAAACCGCGGCCAGAATGCCCAAAACCGTCCCCAGAACCGCCGCGGATACGCCGAAGCTCAAATACTTGGCAAAAATCTCCCGGTTGAAAAAGCCGAGCGCCTTGGTCGTGCCGACCTGCGTGCGCTGCTCGTCCACCATCTTGCTGACCGTGGCAAAGATCACCAGTGCGCCGACCAGGATGAACAGCAGCGCGAAAGTGCCCTTCAAGCTTTTCAGATTATCCTCTGCCATCCCGATCTGCACGTAGCCAGGATTCCCGCTCCCGTCAGTAATCAGCCAGCGGCAGGGATCAAGCTTCTCAAGCTGGTCCTGTGCTTTTGCGAGCTGCCGCTCGCCGTCGGCGATTTGGGAAAGCGCATCCTGGTAAGCGGTTTCGCCCTCCTCGAGCTGCTTTCTGCTCTCTTCCAGCTTCTCTTGTCCTTCTTCCGCAGCCGAAAACCCCTGCTCGTATTCCTCCAGGGAATCGTTATACTGTTCCAGCCCGCTCTGATAAGCGGCCAAACCCGCTTCGTACTGCCTCCTGCCTGCCTCGTAGGCCGCAAGTCCCTCGTTGTACCTGGCAAGGCCCGCCTGATACTCGTTCAGACCGGGAATATACTGTGCGTGCCCTTCGTCCCATGTTCTGCAGGCGGCCTGAAGCTGGTTGTATTCTCCTTCATAGGTGCTTGCGGCCACAGCGGCGGCTGCAGCAAGCGACGCTCTCGCAGTGCCTGCGTTGAACCCTTCCTCGGAACCCGTCGCCTCGACATATGCCCTCAACAGCATTTCGTCCGTGACCTGATCAGAATAGACAAAATCATAGATATTGCCGCTCAGCGACTGATTCAAGTCGCAGCAATACCCGGTCGTGATCCAGAAAGGCATGGCGGTTGCGGAGGAAGAATCCACATTGGCAGGCTGGCGGCCTGCCCAGGAGATCTGCGCGGCAGAATCTCCGAGAGCGGATTCTACCACGGAGCGAAAGCCGTCCCGGATCTGCGCCTTCGCGTCCTCCAGCTCATTCCAGCCCTTTTCCAGTTCTGCTTTCGCGCTGTCGAGCTCTGCTTTGGCCGACTCAAGCTCTCTCGCGCCTGCGTAGAGTTCTTGCTTTGCTGAATCCAGTTCATTTTTGCTTTGTGCCAGCAGGATGCTCGTACTCTCAAGCTGCTGCTGAGCGTCTTCAAGCTGCTGCTGAGCGTCTTCAAGCTGCGCCAGCGCCTCGGTGAGTTCCTGCTCGCCTTCCGCCAGCGCAATCCAGCCCTCATCCAGCTCCGCGCGTGCGGCGCTGAGTTCCTCTTTGGCGCTGTCCAGTTCCTGCTGCTTCTCGTCGATCTGCACCTGAAACTGATCATGGGCGTCAGCGTCTCGCCTTACCGTTCCGGTCAGGGCCAAGGTCTCCAGCCGCTCCTGCACAACAGCGACAGCTCCACGGTATTCATCGGAATACCGGTCGACCGTCGCCCCTTTTTCAATAACGACCTCCGCTTTCATGCAGCAGCCGCCCAGCGCCTCGCGGTCAAAGGCCGCGGGCGTCACCATCACATAACAGGTATCGGTGACAAAGGTATTGCCGTGGTCGGGGTGGTCGGCAATGCCCACCAGCGTGAAGCGATCCCCGTTCAGATACTGCACCGTCAGGCCCGAGGCGTCCTGCAGCAGGATCTCATCGCCGATCGTCCAGCCCATTTCCTCGGCCAGAAGGTTTTCCACGGCGCATTCCGTCTCCGTCTCCGGCAGACGGCCCTCCACGAGCCGCGGCAGGTTGATGCGCTCCGTGAGCGAGATCACGTTCACGTCCCTCCGGTCGCCGCCGGACGAGGCCTTGGCGCTGACCTGCCAAACCGCCTCCACATCAGCCGCGCCCTCAGTGTGCCGAATGTCATCAAGGTCCTCCTCGGTGAGCAGCAGGGTGGATACGACTTCGACATCCCGGAACTGCTGCGCGTTGAAAAAGTCCGATCCGTTGCGGGTCATGCCCGCGGCGGAAAAGTCCAGGCCGAGGAAGACCGCGACGCCCAGCATGGCGATCACGATCACTGAGATGAACGAGACCTTCTGTTTTCCGATATTCCGAAAAATATCTTTGATCTGTGTTTTCTTCATCGTGCGTCACCAGACCAGCTCTTGGGCGTGCAGCGGATGCATGTTCTTTTTTATCGAGGCGATCCTGCCGTTTCTCACCTTTACCACCCGGTCCGCCATCTTGGCGATTTCCGGGTTGTGGGTGACCATCATCACGGTCGAGCCCTGATCGCGCACGATGCCCTCGATGACCGAGAGCACCTCGATGCTCGTCGTATAGTCCAGCGCCGCCGTCGGCTCGTCGGCAAGGATGAGCTGCGGCTTTTTTACGATGGCGCGGGCGATAGACACGCGCTGCTGCTGACCGCCGGACATCTGCCCGGGGTAATTGTTCGCGCGCTCGGTCAGGCCGACCTTCTCGATCGCCTCGGCCGGGTCCATCGGATGCTCCACCAGTTCGGCAATGAATTCCACGTTTTCCTGCGCCGTCAAATTCGGCATCAGGTTATACGCCTGGAAAATGAAGCCCACGGTATTTCTGCGGAATCTGGTCAGCTCCTCGTCGGAGGGATGGGAGAAGTCCTTGCCCTCAATGATCAGCGTGCCGTCGGTGAGGAAATCCATGCCGCCGAGGATGTTCATCATCGTGGATTTGCCGCAGCCGGATTCGCCCAGCACCACGACGAACTCGTTCCTGTATACCTCAAGATTGATGCCCTTGAGCACGCGCAGCACCGTGTCGCCAGTCTGGTACTCCTTGGTCACGTCCTTGAGCACGGCGAAGACTTCCTTCTTTTCGCTGAGGTCGACCAGCAGTCCATTTTCATCGATCGTAATAGCGGCGAGAGCGGCCATTCGCTCGCAAAGCTGCAGCTCCTCAGCGTCATAGAGGCTGCCGTCCTTTTTGTTGACGACCTGTACGCATCCGATGATGTCGTGCAGATTGTTCAGCGGCACACAGATCATGGTTTTCGTCTCGAGACCACTGTCGTCGAACACCGTGCCGTCGAAGCGCGGGTCGTTTGCCGCGTCCTCCACGATGACGGATTTCCCCGTTTTGGTGACGATGCCCTCAAGCCCGAGGCCGTTTTCCACTATGATATTGGAGATGTCCGCCGGACCGATATGGAACAGGGGGCTCAGACGGTCGGTCTTCCGGTCCAGAAACCAGATCGCGCCCGCCTCGCTGTTGAGCGTCTCGACGATAATCTCCAGACTGCCGGAAAGGGCGTCCTCCAGGCTGTCAACCTCCAGCAGCTGCTCCATGATCTGCCAGGTGGCCTTGGTAAATCGTTTTTCTTCTGCCATTTCTGCATTTCTCCTTCAGACTGTGGTTTGGGAAAAGGGACGGCTTTGTCCTCTCGCTTGTTCCGCTCAGCTCCGGCTCTGCTCTTCCGGACGGGGGGCGGGGCCCCGGTATTCCAGGCAGAGCATGGTAAGATCGTCAAACTGCTCCGCGCCCTGCATAAATTCGTCCGCCGCACGGCGCACGGCCTTCAGCAGCTGCTCCGGCGGAGTGTTCGGATCCTCGTTCAGCGCGGCCAGCATCCGCTTCACGCCGAACATGCTGTTGTCGGACGCGGTGGCTTCGGGCACGCCGTCGGTATAGACGAAGAGCCGGTCGCCGGGGGAGAGCTGCAGCTCGTACTCCCGGTAGCGGGAGATGTCCATGGCGCCGATCACCAGACCGTGCCGATCCCGGAACAGCTCAAAGGAGCCGTCGGCGTGCTGGATCGCCGGGTATTCGTGGCCGGCGTTGGCCGCGCGCAGCTTGCCGGTGGAGAGCTCCAGGATCCCCAGCCAGACCGTGACGAACATCTCCTTCTGATTGTTGGAGCAGATCGCAGCGTTGGTGTCAGCCATGATCTGCGCGGGGGATTTGCCCATCTTGGCGTTGCTGGCCAGGATGATCTTGGAGGCCATCATGAACAGCGCCGCGGGCACGCCCTTGCCGGACACGTCCGCGATCACCATGCACAGGTGGTCGTCGTCCACCAGGAAGTAGTCGTAGAAATCGCCGCCCACCTCCCGGGCCGGGTCCATGCTGGCGTAGATGTCAAACTCGCTCCGCTCCGGGAAGGCGGGGAAGACATGGGGCAGCATGCTGCTCTGGATCTGCTTGGCCATGTCCAGCTCCGTGTTGACCCGTTCCTTCTCCCGGGTGATCTCGGTGATGTCCTCGATGTATTTTTTCGTCTTTTTGGAGAGATCGTCAAAGGCCTCTGCCAGCACCTGGATCTCGTCCCGGGTCCGGTAGCTGTCTTTCATCTCGAAGAGCTTGCCCGTCCTGCCGCTCTCCTGGATCGTGGCTGTCATCTCCTCCAGGGGCTTGACGATGCGGCCCGTGGCGAACAGCGCCGCGCCGACGCCGGCCAGCAGGACCAGCAGCAGCACGATCCGGCCGGTCTGCCTGGTGCGGGCGCTGCTGTCCCGGAATTTGGCGCTGGCCTCGTTGTTGATCCGGTCATACTCCTCCAGCATGGTCCGCTCCGGACTCTCGGTGAGCTCCTTGTCCACAAAGGAGAGCATGGTCCAGCCCACCGTGGGCATGGGAGCGCCGGCGGCGTAGTATTCACGGCCGTCCAGAACGAGCAGAGTGAGCTCCGTGGGCTCCTCCAGAGCCGCCGTCACAAAGCGCGCCAGCGCTTCGTTTTCGGACTGCCGCAGGTCCGGCGCGGCGTCAGAAGTGGTGATGGAAAAAAGCCCGTTGCCCTCCGGCGCCAGGATCACCTGCCCGTGGTCGTTCACGATGACGGCGAAGCCTGCGCTGCTGGCGGAGCTGTTGATGAAATCGCTCACGCTGTCCAGCACGATGTCGATCCCCACCACGCCCAGGATCTCGCCGTCAACCACCACGGGGGCGGAGCAGGTGACGCAGAGGCTGCCGCTGTAGGCGTCTGTCTCGATGCCGGTGAAATACAGGCCGCCGCTCTCCACGGCGCCCCGGTACCAGGGGCGCTCCCGCACCGGGAAGGGGTTCAGCTCTCCGTTTTCGTCAAAGCGGTTGGCGGTAGAAGTGTCAACGCTGAGAACCGTACCGTCGGCAAGGCCGATGAAGCAGCGGGCGATCTTGTCGGAATTGCTCTGCATGGCGATCATGGAGCTGCTCATATGCCCCGCCGCGGCCAGGTATTCCGACTGGGTGTAGTCCACGCCCTCCTCAAACAGGACCATGGCGGAGGTGGTGCCGTCCAAAGCGGGGTCCGGGAGCGAGAGCTCCGCCGGCCGTAGGCTGGCCCTTCGCTCCAGCAGGCCCTGCGCCATGGTCTGGAGCATATAGGTGTCGTTCATAATTTCGGCAAAGTCCATGTCCGCGATCTGCGCCTGCAGCGCCGTGCTGCTGACCAGCGTGTTCTCCATGACCTGGTGCATCGTTTCTCTCGAGACCCGGGAGATGGCCTGCTGCTGTTCGATCCGCGTCTCTCCCACAATATCGGTCAGCACCCGGTTCTGATAGGCTGAAAGGGCATAGAACACCGCGACGATCGAAACCAGCATCACCAGCACCAGAATGACCGTCTTCTTTTTCAAGCCGCCGGACAGAAAGCCGAAAAGCTTTTTCATCTTTGCACGTTCCCCCACACACTGTATTCCGGCGCTCCGCAGCAGGAGCGCCTACTGCCTGCGCCGGTGCCATGATCCCGTTCACAGACACGGTATTTTTTTCATTTTAACATGGTCATGCACTGCTTTTCAAGCACGAATCCTCCCTCCCCGGGAAGAAAGAAAAACCGGCGGCGCAGGCGCGTCCTCCCGCGGGGAGACGCGCGTCCCGTACGCCGTTGACAGCCGTGTTAAAATGGAATAAACACACGATTCGGAGCAAGCATATGAAAAAATCTTCCTCTCTCACGCTGCCCTTCGGGCTGGGGCAGGGGGCCTTCTGGATGAGCCTCTGCGTCACCCTGTCCTTTGCGGCGGTATATCTGAAGGCCCTGGGCTTTTCCAACACCGAGCTGGGCCTGGTAATGGCCCTGGGCAACATCCTGGGCACCCTGCTGGGGCCTCTGCTGGCCTCCCTGTCCGAAAACCGCCCGCGCCTGACCACGGCGGGGCTGAACCGGCCGCTCTTCCTGCTGCGGCTGCTGCTTCTGCTGGGGCTCTTTTTCTGCAGGGGGCGCAGCCTTTGGAGCGCGGCGCTCTATGCCCTCTATCTCGCCGGGACCATGGCGGTCAACTCTTTGAATCTCAAATTCTGCGTGGACGCGGAGCAGCGCTCCCTGCCGCTGGACTACGGCGCGGCCCGGGCGGCGGGCTCTCTGGCCTATGTGCTGGCCTCGGCGCTGCTGGGCCTGCTGGTGGAGAAGCTGAGCTACCGCGTGCTGATCTGGGCTGGGCTCGCGGTGCTGCTGCTGCAGGCGGCGGCCAACGAGCTCACCGGGGCGCGGCTGGAAAAGACGCCTCTGCCGCAGCGGGCGGAGATGCGGGGGACCCGGGGCGCGTCCCTGCCGGGCTTCCTGCGGGCGGAGCCCCGCTTCGCGCTCTTCCTGCTGGGCACGGTGCTGCTGTACTTCGCCCACAACACCATTACCAACTTTCTGATCAACATCGTGCAGAACGCAGGGGGCGACACGGGCGTCATGGGCTATCTCAACGCCGCCATGGCGATGGTGGAGGTGCCGGTGATGCTGCTCTTCAGCCGCCTCGCCCGGGGCAGGCGGGTGTCCGCCCTGCTCAGACTGTCGGTCGTCATGTTCCTGGTCAAGGGTCTGGCCTTCGCCCTGGCGCCTTCGATCCCGCTGCTTTTCGCGGCCATCCTGCTGCAGGCGCCCTCCTTCGCCCTCTATACCTGCGCCGTGGTGCTCTATGTCAGCGCGGTGATCGCGCCGGAAAACGGAGCCAAGGCTCAGAGCCTGGCCTTCAGCATGACCACCCTGGGCGCGGTGGGAGCGAGCCTGGTGGGCGGCTGGCTCTTCGACCACTGCAGCGTCCGGACCACCCTGCTGATCGCCGCCGCCGTCTGCGCCGCGGGCGTGGCCGTCTGCGTCCCAACGGTGAAGCGGACCGGACGGAGCTGAAGGGCACAGGAACGAAACATCATAACAAAAAGCCATTCCCCTCCGATTTCAGAGGGGAATGGCTTTTCTGGTTTTGGGAAGCTGCTTCAGACCTCGCCCCAGTCGGGGACCTTGACGGTCTTCTGCTGCTCGGAGGACTCCTTGGCGGCCAGAGAGTAGATCAGGGCGGAGATGCCGTCGGAGAGGGGCGTCTCGAACTCTGTGCCCTCCCGCATGGCCTTCTGGAAGGCCTCGTGGGCGTAGAAGATCACGTCGCCCGTGGCGTGGTCGTAGCTGTCGTTGAAGGTGATGCTCTCGGCGTAGGGCATGTCCTCGGTCTTCCAGGTGAGCCTGGTGAACTCGAACATCCCCTCGCCGGTGAGGAAGACGGAGCCCTTGGTGCCGATGTAGGCCCGGGAGCAGGTGGGGATGTCGCAGGCCCAGGAGGCGGCGATGGTGCCGATGGCGCCGTTGCGCAGGCGGATGGTGATGCTGGTGTGGTTGTCGAACTTGGGGACGGAGGCGATGGTGCCGGTGTAGTTGCAGGCGATGGTGTCAAAGCCCCCCGCCATGGCGGTGATGAGCTTCCAGTCGTGGCTGACGGACTCCACCGTCATGCCGCAGGCCAGGTTCGGGTCGGTGCGCCAGGAGGCGCCCAGGTTCTTGGCGTGGAAGCCGAAGCCGGGGCTCAGACGGGAGAAAGCGATGTCCACCGGCTCGCCGAACATGCCGGTCTTCACCAGCTCCAGCATCTTCCGGTAGGCCGGGCGGTAGTAGTGGGCGAAGCCCACCATGATCCTGCCCTGGTAGCGGTCGGCCATGGCCTTGATCTTCATGGCGTCCTCCATGGTGCAGGCCACGGGCTTTTCCATGTAGCAGGCCACATGGTGCTTGAGCACCATCTCCACGTAGTCCAGCCGCTTGGTGGGCGGGGTGGAGATGACCACGTAATCCGCCTTTGCCACATAGTCCTCGATCTCCTCATAGGCGCAGGAGGGGCAGCCGAACTCCTTGCGGTAGATCTCCAGATTCCTTTCGCTCACGTCGTAGACGCCGGTGACCTGGCCGCCCAGACGGACCACGGCCCGGCCGTGGTGGCGGGCGATGTCGCCCGCGCCGATCATAAATACCTTCATGTGCTCCTCCTTTACGCTTTGCAGAGCTTCTCGGCCTCAGCCGCGATGTTCTCCGCGGTGACGCCGTTCATGGCCAGCAGCCGCTCATAGGGGGCGGACTGGCCGAATTGATCCTGGATGCCGATGCGCTTGACCCGGCCTTTTCCGGCCTCGGCCACCAGCTCGCAGACGGCGCTGCCCAGGCCGTTGAGGATGTTGTGGTCCTCCACGGTGACGATGCGGCCGATCTCCTCGATGCAGGACTGCACCGCCGCCTCGTCCAGAGGCTTGATGGTGTGGAAGTCATAGACCCGGGCGTGGAGCCCCTTTGCGGCCAGGAGCTCAGCGGCCTGGAGGGCGAGACGCACGGTGTCGCCGTTTGCCAGGATGGCCACGTCCTTGCCCTCGCGGAGGAGCTTGGCCTTGCCGATGGTGAAGTCCTCGTCCTCATCATAGATCACGGGGACGGCGTCCCGGGTGAAACGCAGGTACACCGGGCCGTCGAATTCCGCCGCGGCGCGCACCAGCTTGCGGGCGGAAGCGTAATCCGCGGGCATGACGACGGTCATGTTGGGGATCGTGCGCAGGATGCCCATGTCCTCGATGGCCTGATGGGAAGCGCCGTCGTTGGCGGGGGTGACGCCGCCGTGGGAGCAGGCGATCTTCACGTTCAGATGGGTGTAGCAGATCTCCTGGCGGATCATCTCGCACATGCGCATGGAGCCGAAGGCGGCGTAGGTGACCACGAAGGGGATCTTGCCGCAGGTCGCGAGGCCCGCCGCCACGCCGGCGCAGTTCTGCTCGGCGATGCCCACGTTCAGGTACTGCTCCGGCAGCTGCTTGCGGAATTCTCCGGTCTTGCAGCTCTTGCCGATGTCGGCGTCCACCACCAGGATGTTCTTGTTTTCCTTGCCCAACGCGACGAT
Source organism: Oscillospiraceae bacterium (assembly GCA_017428565.1). Taxonomy (GTDB): domain Bacteria; phylum Bacillota; class Clostridia; order Oscillospirales; family Oscillospiraceae; genus Limivicinus. The sequence goes on along the minus strand of JAFRQP010000059.1, from coordinate 7,202 downwards.
CTCGTCGCCGAAGCCGTTGCGGGTGGGGATTTTTTTCTCCAGATTCATCTTCGCGCCCTCCTCACTTGACGTACTGGCGGTCCAGCTCGTCCATGGCCTGCTTGTACTGCTCGTCGTTGGGGGCCACGCCGTGCCAGCCCACCTGGTTTTCCATGTAGCTCACGCCCTTGCCCTTGACGGTCTTGCCCACGATGCACTTGGGCAGGCCGTTTTTCGCTGCCAGGGCCTGATCCATGACCGCCACCAGCTCCGCCATGTCGTTTCCGTCGCAGCGGTAGACCTCAAAGCCGAAGGCCTCGAACTTCTTTGCCAGATCGATCGGCGGCATGATCTCCTCGCAGGTGCCGTCCAGCTGGAGATTGTTCCAGTCCACGAAGACGATCAGATTGTCCAGCTTGTACTTGTAGGCGGTGCCGCAGGCCTCCCAGATCTCGCCCTCGTTGCACTCGCCGTCGCCCACCGCGCAGAAGACCCGGTAGTCTCTGCCGTCAAGCTTCCCTGCCAGCGCCATGCCCGCCGCGCAGGCCAGACCCTGGCCCAGAGAGCCGGTGGAGATGTCGATGCCGGGGCACTTGGTCATGCTGGGGTGGCCCTGCAGGGGAGAGCCCTCTTTGCGCAGGGTGTCCAGCACTTCCAGGGGGAAGAAACCCTTCATGGCCAGCGCCGCGTACTGGGCGGGGCAGACATGGCCCTTGGAGAGGACGAAGCGGTCCCGATCTTCCCAGCGGGGATTCTGCGGATCCAGGTTCATATAGCGGAAGTAGCAGGCGGTCATGAACTCCGCCACGGACAGAGAGCCGCCCGGGTGGCCGCTCTGGGCCTTCCAGATCATGTCGATCACATGCTTTTTCAGGTCGACGCAGGTGTTCTGCAGCTCGACAATGCTCAGATTCTCTTTCATACAGTTGCTCCTTTCCCGAAATCAGCTGGTAAAGACGGTGGAGATCCCCGGCACATAGGTGATCAGCAGCAGCACCGCCAGAGAGGCGATGAGCAGCGGGACCACGGCCTTGGAGATCTTCTTGAGATCCACGTTGGCCACGCCGCAGGCGACGTAGAGGTTGACGCCCACCGGCGGGGTGAAGAGGCCGATGGCCAGGTTTACGATCATCACCACGCCCAGGTGGATCATATCCACGCCCAGAGCCTGGGCCACGGGGACGAAGAGGGGCGTGAAGATGTAGAGGGCGGAGGTGGAGTCCAGGAAGCAGCCCGCGATCAGCAGCAGGATGTTCACGATGAGGAAGAACAGGAAGACAGAGCCGTTGGTCAGGTCGATCAGACCGTTGGAGATGGCCACGTCCAGCCGGGCCCGGGTCAGCACGTAGGCGAAGAGACTGGCGCAGGCGGTGATGAACATGATGGTGGCGGTGGTGCTGGCGGAGTCGATGAGGATGCGCTTGAGGTCCTTGAGCTTCACGCTGCGGTACACGAAGACGCCGATGATGAGGCCGTAGACCACGGCCACGGCCGCGGCTTCCGTCGGGGTGAAGATGCCGCCGTAGATGCCGCCCAGGATGATGATGGGCATCAGCAGGCCCCAGAAGGCGTCCTTGAAGGCTTTCCAGCGGACCTTGCCGCTGGCCTTGGGACGGCGCGTCAGGTCCATTCTGCGGCCCACCAGCAGCGCCGTGACGATCAGACCCGCGCCCATGATAAGGCCGGGGATCACGCCCGCCTTGAACAGGTCTCCGATGGAGGTGTCCGCGATGGAGCCGTAGACCACGAAGGTGATGGAGGGCGGGATGATGACGCCGATGGCGCCGGCGCAGCCCATCAGCGCGGCGGAGAAGGCCGGACTGTAGCCGCTTTTGATCATGCCGGGGATCAGCACCAGACCCAGAGCGGCCACGGTGGCCGGACCGGAGCCGGAGATGGCGGCGAAGAAGCAGGCCACAATGACGCACACGATGGCGATACCGCCCTTCACGTGGCCCACGCAGGCCTCGGCCAGCTTGATCAGCCGCTCGGAGATGCCGGCCTTTTCCATGATGTTGCCGGCCAGGATGAAGAAGGGAATGGCCAGCAGCACGAACTTGCTGGAGGAGGCGGAGAACAGGAAAGGCACGCTGGACATGATGGTGTCCAGGGGGCGTCCGGCGCCCTCCACCAGCATGGCCAGCACGCTGGAGGAGCCCAGACACACGGCGATGGGCGCGCCGAGGATCAGCAGCAGCGCAAAGGCAATAAACAGGATGGCAGCAGTCATTTCTTTTCATCCTCCTTTGCAAGATAGGCTTCCTCTTCCTCGGCGGCCTGGTCGATCATCAGCTCCGCGTCGCTTTTCAGCTGATCGGCGGGGGTGCGCAGCTCTTCCAGGGTGACCTGGGCGAAGCGCAGGGTCATGAAGAAGGCGCCGAAGGGGACAAAGCAGCCGTAGACCCACTCGGGCCACTGCATGCTGGGCGTCACCTGGCCCAGGATGTATTCATTGCGGACCATCTTGATGCCGTAGAAGAACACCGCGAAGGAAAACACCGTGGCCAGGCCGAAGCCGAAGACCAGCAGCGCCCGCCGCAGCTTGGGGCTCACCGCGTCCGTCAGGATCGAGAGTCCTAGATGCGCCCGCCGGCGTGCGGCGATTGCGGTGCCCATCATGCTCAGCAGCACGAAGAGGTTGGTGGTGATCTCCTCGGAGAAGGAAAGGGACAGGTGCAGCACATAGCGGGAAAACACATTGGCGAAGACCAGTGCCGTCATGGCGATCAGGCAGAGGATGCAGATCCCCTCTTCGATTTTGTTGAGTATCTTCATGCTTCTCCCTCCTTACTTGGTGATGCCGAAGGCGGCGCAGGCCTCCTCGCCGAAGCGGTCGATCATGCCGGCCTTCCACTCGGAAATGGCCTCGGCAAAGACGGCCTTCTGCTCGTCGGTGAGATAGGTGATGATCATGCCCTCCGACTCAAAACGGGCCAGGATCTCGGCCTCCTCGGCCTCCAGGATGTCGCGGCCCCATTCGCAGGCCTCGGTGGCGCATTCCTGGAGCAGGATCTGGGTCTTCTCGTCCAGACTCTCCCAGATCCGGGTGTTGATGACGAAGAGATCGTTTTCGTAAGAGTAGTTCCAAATGGTCATGTACTGCTGGATCTCGTCCATCTTGGCGGTGGAGGTGACGGAAACACCGTTCTCCTGGCCGTCGATGGTGCCTTGCTGGATGGCGGTAAAGACCTCGCTCCAGTTCATGGAGGTGGGGTCGGCGCCCAGGGCCCGGAAGAAGCCCATGTACACCTCGCTGCCCGGCACGCGGATCTTCAGGTTCTTCAGATCGGTGGGGTCGTCCACCACGGTCTTGGAGTTGGTGATCTGCCGGAAGCCGTTGTGGAAGGAGCCCAGATAGGTGAGACCCTTGGCGGCCAGCCGCTGGGCGTAGTATTGGCCGCCGGTGCTGTCGATGACCTGGCGGGCTTCGGTGTAGCTGTCAAAGGACCAGGGAATGGTGGCCACGGGGAGCTGGCTGTCGATGACGGCCAGGGTGCAGGTAGCGTAGGCGGCCATGTCCACGCTGCCCTGGGCGACCATTTCGATGCCCTTTGTGGCGCTGCCGCCGGCAAGCTGATCGTTGGGGAAGACGTCCACGGTGACGGCGCCGCCGGAGCGCTCCTCCACCAGCGCCGCGAAATAGTAGGCGACCCGGCTGTCGATCTGGGTGTTGGTGCCGTTGACGGCCATCACCAGCCGGATCCTCTGGTAGCCGGTTTCGCTGCCTTCCGCCGCAGTCCCCGCGGCGCCGCAGCCGGACAGCAGAAGGGCGGCGATCAGCAGCAGGATCAAAAAGACTCTGTTTCTCGGTTTCATTCCCTCGTTCCCTTTCTCGTTTCGTTATTGCTCAATGTTCAACATTGGATGAATTGAGCATACGATACTTTGCCCCGCTTGTCAATAAGTTTTAGCATTTTCCACAAATCTTTAGAAGAAAGTCTAAAAAAGCCCTCTGTCTCTTGTGCAAAAAGCCGGAAGGACGACAGGGGAGAACCCCGCCCCGCGCTCCTCTTCTGCGAGAGAGGAACGATCCGGCGCGCTTTTTGCGGGATCCGGCTTGACACCGGCGGCCGGACTTGATACAATTTTGTTCAACGATCAACATTGGGGAGCGATGTGCCGTGGAGTTTCACAGAATACAGACCAACACCGTCCAGCAGATCATCGACGCCTTTACCGAGCAGCTGCTACGGGGCAGCCTGCGTCCCGGGGATCAGATCCCCACGGAGGTGGAGCTGGCCGAGCATTTCGGCGTGGCGCGCAACACTGTGCGGGAGGCGATCAAGATCCTGGTGGCCATGGGCGTGCTGGAGATCCGCCGCCCGGTGGGCACCTTCGTCTGCCAGGGCTTCAGCGAGCCGATGATCAGCCCGCTGCTCTACGGGGTGATCCTGGGCCGGGGCGACAGCTATGACGAGCTGATGGACCTGCGGGAGATCATGGAGACCGGGACCATGCTGACGGTGATCCGCAACGCGGAGGAGGAGGAGATCGCCACGCTGTCCACGCCCCTGGTGGCGCTGGGGGAGGCCTGCCGGCGGGAGGAACCCTCGGTGGAAGAGGTGTTCCTGCGGGACGACAGCTTTCACGAGGCTGTGATGGCCCTTGCCCACAACCGGATGGTGGAGCGGATCGCGGCCACTGTGCGCACCATGACCCACGACATGCGATATGAGAGCGTGAGCCTGATGCTCCGCGAGGGCCGCGCCGAGGAGCTGTACCAGGCCCACGAGAAGCTCTACCGCATCCTCTGCGACCGGGATGTGGCCGCCGTGTACGAGCAGATCCGCAGCACTTATTTCGTCCCGGATCCGGAGACGGGGGTCCGCTCCCTGTCCCAGCCCCGGGAGGAACGTTTTTGCGGAGAATAGAGATTGCGCCGCGGCTGCGGCCATGATACAATCCGGACAGAGCCATACGCTGCATTTCCGGAAAAGAAACAAGGAGGCTGCTATGAGAAAAACCAAGATCGTCTGCACCATCGGCCCGTCCAGCGAGAAGCCGGAGATTTTCCGCCGGATGTGCCTGCAGGGCCTGAACGTGGCCCGGCTGAACTTTTCCCACGGCACCCATGAGGAGCATCAGAAGAAGATCGACATGATCAAGGCGGTGCGGGAGGAGCTGGGGCTGCCCATTGCCATCATGCTGGACACCAAGGGCCCCGAGTATCGCATCCGCACCTTTGAAAAGGGCAAAATCCAGCTGAAGGACGGCGACGACTTCACCTTCACCACCCGGGAGCTGGTGGGGGACGAGCATATCGTCTCCGTCAGCTACAAGGGTCTGGCCGAGGATCTGGCCCCGGGGGACCGTGTGCTGGTCAACAACGGCCTGGTGATCTTTGAGGTAAAGGAGATCCAGGGGACGGAGATCCGCTGCCGGGTGCTCACCGGCGGCGTCCTTTCCGATCGGAAGAGTATGAGCTTCCCCGGAAAGGTCCTGCGCCAGACCTTCCTCAGCGAGCAGGACAAGGCTGATCTGCTCTTCGGCATCCGGAACGGCGTGGATTTTGTGGCGGCCTCCTTCGTCTCCTGCAAGCAGGATCTGGTGGACATGAAGAGCTTTCTCGCGGCCAACGGCGGCGGGGACATCGACGTGATCGCCAAGATCGAAAACCAGTCCGGCGTGGATAATATTGAAGAGATCTGCACCGTCTGCGAGGGGATCATGGTGGCCCGGGGCGACCTGGGCGTGGAGGTGCCCTTCACGGAGCTGCCCGCCATCCAGAAGCATCTGATCACCAAGTGCCGCATGCTGGGCAAGCGGGTCATCACCGCCACCGAGATGCTGGAGAGCATGATCACCAATCCCCGCCCCACCCGGGCGGAGATCAGCGACGTGGCTAACGCGGTTTACGACGGCACCAGCGCCGTAATGCTCTCGGGCGAGTCCGCCGCGGGCAAATATCCGGTGGAGGCCCTGCGTGTCATGGGCGAGATCGCCGAGGAGACGGAGAAGCATATCGACTACATCGAGCAGTTCCGCACCCGGCCCTTCGTGATCCACAACCGGGTAGACGCCATCTCCCACGCGGCCTGCACCATGGCCATCGACCTGGACGCCAAGGCCATCGTGGTCACCTCTCTCTCGGGGCTCACCGTGCGCATGGTCTCCCGCTTCCGGGCGCCCATCGCCATCTTGGGCCTTGCCACCAGCAGACGCGCCTGGTACAAGCTGGGGCTGAGCTGGGGCGTGGTGCCTTTGCTGACGGAGCAGTTCCCCAACATGGAGGTTCTATACTACTACGCGCTGAAGGCGGCCCGGGAAGCGCTGCAGCTGAACGCGGGGGACACGGTGGTGGTCACCGGCGGCGACACCAGCGGCGCCAGCGGCAATACCAACGTCATCCGCATCGAAACGGTTTGAGTCATGGCGATCCAACGATACGTGGCCTTCGATGTGGAGACGCCCAACCGGTATAACAGCCGCATGAGCGCCATCGGCGTCAGCGTGGTGGAGGAGGGGCGCATCGTGCGGGACTTCTATTCCCTGGTGGATCCCGAGCAGCCCTTTGACTGGTTCAACAGCAAGCTCACGGGCATCAACGAGGAGACGGTGTTCGATGCGCCAAGCTTTCCGGAGCTCTGGCCGAAGCTGGAGCCCCTGCTGTCTTCGGGGATCCTGGTGGCCCACAACGCCGGCTTTGATATCGGGGTGCTGCGCAAGTGCCTGCAGAGCTACGAGATCGAGTGGAAGCCCACGGTGAAGGCCGTCTGCACCGTGACCATGGGGCGCAGTCTCCTGCCCGGCGTGGGCCACAAGCTCAACGAACTCTGCGACTATTACGGCATTTGTCTGAACCACCACCGGGCGGACAGCGACAGCCGCGCCTGCGCGGAGATCCTGCTGCGCTATATCCGCAGCGGCGCCTCGCCGGAGAAGTATATCCGGACCTACCGCATGGACTGAAACACGAAACAGAAAAAACGGGAGAAGCGAAAGCTTCTCCCGTTTTTTCTTGTTGCTGTGGGGCGCAGGCAGCGCATGGGAGTGGGCCGGGTTCGTCCCTTGATCCTCAGTGGATCACCACGCCCTGGCCGCCGGCCTTCACATAGGTGGCCAGCAGGGTCACGTCGGTGCCGTCCACCCTGCCGTCGCCGTTCACATCGCCGGAGCCGGGCACGATGGTCACGCCGCTGCCGCTGGCCTTCACATAGGTGGCCAGCAGCACCACGTCCGTGCCGTCCACATTGCAGTCCCCGTTGATGTCGCCGGGGATGTAG
>JAFRQP010000058.1 GCA_017428565.1 Oscillospiraceae bacterium | reverse complement strand
GTGGAAAGGGTGGTCTTGCCGGTGCCGGAGAGGCCGAAGAAGATGGCGGTGTTCTCGCCGTTCATGTCGGTGTTGGCGGAGCAGTGCATGGCGGCGATGCCCTTCAGCGGCAGGTAGTAGTTCATCATGGAGAACATGCCCTTCTTCATCTCGCCGCCGTACCAGGTGTTGATGATCACCTGCTCCCGGCTGGTGACGTTGAAGGCCACCACGGTCTCGGAGTTCAGGCCCAGCTCCTTGTAGTTCTCGCACTTGGCCTTGGAGGCGGTGTAGACCACGAAGTCGGGCTCAAAGCTCTCCAGCTCCTCAGCGGTGGGCTGGATGAACATGTTGCGCACAAAGTGGGCCTGCCAGGCCACCTCCATGATGAAGCGGATGGCCATGCGGGTGTCTTTGTTGGCGCCGCAGAAGGCGTCCACCACGTAGAGCTTCTTGTTGCACAGCTGATCCTGGGCCAGCTTCTTGACCACTTCCCAGGTCTCCGGGCTCATGGGGTGGTTGTCGTTTTTGTAGCCCTCGCTGGTCCACCACACGGTGTCCTTGGAGTTTTCGTCCAGAACGATATATTTGTCCTTGGGGGAGCGGCCGGTGTAAATGCCGGTCATCACGTTCACGGCGCCAAGCTCCGTGAGAACGCCCTTGTCAAAACCCTCCAGAGAAGGCTCCATCTCGTCCTTGAAAAGCTGCTCATAGCTGGGATTGTAAATGATTTCGGTGGCCCCGGTAATGCCGTACTTGCTCAGATCGATAGGTGCCATGGTGCATCAAACCCCTTTCGGCAATAATAGTTGATTCCGCGCCGGGCGGATACGAATACATGTTCAATATACCACAAGCCGCCCGCCCCGTCAATCGGAACGGAGGAGGAAAACAGGAAAAGCAAAGGTGAAGAATTGCGGTACTGATTTGAAATCATTCCCAAACGGGAACCCGCAACTCTTCACTCTTCACGATTCACTCTTCACTTGATTCGGGCAGGGCCTGTACCAGCACCTTCTCCACCCGGCGCCCGTCCATGCTCAGCACGGTGATCTGCCAGTTCTCAAAGGTGAAGCGGTCGCCCACCTGGGGGAAGGCGCCGAAACTCTCCACGGTCCAGCCGCCCACGGTCTCGCTTTCGGCCTCAAAGGAGTCCTCGTCGATGCCCAGCAGCTCCAGCATGTCGGAGATCGTCATGTCCCCGTCCAGCTCAAATTCGCTCTCGGAGCGCTGCACGACCTCCTGCTCCACGGTGTCGGTCTCGTCCCAGATATCGCCCACGATCTGCTCCAGCACGTCCTCCATGGAGAGCACGCCCAGGGTGCCGCCGTACTCGTCGGAGACGATGGCCAGGTGCTGCCGCGCCTTTTTCAGGGTGTTCAGCACCGCGGGGAGCTTCATGGTCTTGTACACATAGCAGGGGGGCATCAGCAGCTTGCGGATATCGGTGTGCCCGTCCTCGGTCATGGCCTTCAGGAAGTGGTTCAGATACAGCACGCCGATGATGTTGTCGATGCTGTCCTCATAGACCGGCAGGCGGGAATAGGGGGCCTGCTCCACCAGTGCCAGGATGTCCTCCCAGTCGTCCTCGATGTCGATGGCACAGACGTCCACCCGGGCGGTCATGACCTCGGAGGCGGAGATCTGGTCGAACTCGATGGCGGCCTGGACCAGCTCGCTCTGGTCCTCGTCCAGGACCTCCTCGTCCTCGGCGGTCTCGATCAGGTTCTGCAGCTCCTCCACGGCCTCCTCGGCGTCCTCGTCCTCCTCGCCCTTGAGGGGCCTGGTGATCAGCTCGATGAGCTTCACCACCAGCCACACCAGAGGCTTGAGCAGCAGCATCAGCGCCCGCACCGGCCAGGCGTAGCGCACGGCCACCCGGTTGGCGTTTTTCTTGCAGGTGATCTTGGGGATGGTCTCCCCGAAGATGATGATGACCACGGTGATGATCAGCGTGCCCAGCCAGACCATGCTGTCCGTTCCGGTGAGCTGAACCACCAGCACGGTGATCAGGGAGGAGGCGGCGATGTTCACCAGATTGTTGCCGATGAGAATGGCGCCCAGGGCGTCCTCAAAGCGCTCGGCGATCTTCACGGCCAGGCCGGCCCGCTTGGAGCCGCCGTCCCGCAGATGCTCCAGCCGCAGGGTGGAGCAGGAGGAATAGGCCATCTCCGAGCCGGAGAAGAAGCCGGAGAGGATCACGCACAGGACGATCCCCGCAACGGTGAGAACGGTGTTCGTCATGCGTCCTCACCCCCTTCCGGGGGCTCCGGCAGGAGGGTGACCTTCAGCTTGCGGATGCGGTTGTGCTCCATGGCGGAGACGGTGACCTCCAGCGCGTGATAGCGGAAGCTGTCGCCCACCTTGGGGATGGCGGGGAACTGCTCATAGGCCCATTCGCCCATGCGGGTGTTCACCAGCTCCTCGTCCTCGTCCGGATCCTCGTAGTCCAGCTGCTCCATCACGTCGCTGACGCTTTCGTCCGCGTCCACCAGCAGCATGCCCTGGCCCAGCTCCTGGAAGGGCTCCTCCACCACGTCATCCTCATCCCAGATCTCGCCCACCAGCTCCTCCAGGATGTCCTCCACGGTGACGATGCCCAGGGTGCCGCCGTAGTTGTCGGTGACCACGGCCATGTTGGCCCGGTTCTTGGACATGACGGGCAGCAGCTCGTCGATGTTGGTGCTCTGATGGATGAAGAAGGGCTGATCCAGCAGGCTCCGGATGTCCAGAGCCTCCCGCTGGTGCAGATAGGCCTTGATGAAGCGCCGGATCTGCAGGATGCCGATGATGTTGTCGATGCTGCCCTCGTAGACGGGCAGGCGGCTGTGGTTCTGGGACTTGATCTGGGAGAGGATCTCCTCCAGACTGTCCTCGATGTCGATGGCCTCCAGGTCTACCCGGGGGGTCAGAATGCTCTCCACCGTGACCTCGCCGAACTGCAGCGCGGAGGAGATCAGGTCGCCCTGCTCCTCGTCCAGACTGCCCTCCTCGGTCATGTCCTCAATGATGTCGTAGAGCTCGTCCTCGGTGACGGAAATCTCCGGGTCGCCCTTGGTCAGCGCCGCGGCGCCCCGGCCGATGGCGGCCAACAGGGTGGAGACGGGCCAGAACAGGAACATGAAGAAGCGCAGAGAGCCCGCGGTGGCCTTGCTCAGCCGCTCGGGGTACTTCTTGGCGATGCTCTTGGGCAGCATCTCGCCGGCGAAGAAAACCACGATGGTGGTCAGAACGGTGCTGATGCTCACCGCGCTCAGCCCCCAGATGCGGGTGACCGCCACGGTGACCAGGGAGGCCGCCGCGATATGTACGATATTGGTGCCGATCAGCAGGGTGCTGATGGCCCGGTCAAAGTGATCCAGAATGTACAGCGCCTTTTCGGCGCGGCCGTCGCCCTTGTCGGCGGCGGTTTTGATCTTGTTGCGCGAGGCGGAGGCAAAGGCCGTTTCCGCCACGGCGAAATAGGCTGCGCAGAGCAGCAAAATGACTGCGATGATCCACGGCAACATGGACGATCGACTGTCGCCATCCATAATTGGATAGTCACTCCCTTTTTTGCTAAAGTCAAAGCACAATATAACATAAATTCTCAAGGCCGTCAATACGGGCGGGCCGCGCAAATCGTCCTCTCTCCGCTTGCGGAGGGCAAAAAACTGTGGTATGATAACAAAAATATAAAACCGGGAGAAAACGCGTATGAAGACCATCGCCAGCTTTACCGTGAACCATGACACCCTGCAGAAGGGCATGTACGTTTCCCGCATCGACGGGGACGTGGTGACCTACGACATCCGCATGAAAAAGCCCAACGGCGGGGACTACCTGCCCAATCCCGTCCTGCACAGCTTCGAGCATCTCTTCGCCACCTTCGCCCGCAACCACGCCCTGGGGGAGCAGGTGATCTACGTGGGCCCCATGGGCTGCCGCACGGGCTTCTATCTGCTGCTGCGGGACGCGGTCGACCGGCAGCAGGCCCTGGACCTGGTACGGGAGAGCTTCCGCTTCATCGCCGCCTTCGAGGGGGAGATCCCCGGCACCCTGCCCCGGGAGTGCGGCAATTACCGGGAGCACGATCTGGCCGGGGCGAAGGCAGCCGCGGCGGATATGCTGCAGGTGCTGGCCGACTGGACCCCCCTGCGGATGGACTACGACGCAGAGGCCTGAAAAGAAGGGAAAGAGACGCGCGTTTCCCCCTTGCAGGAACGAAATGCGCATGATATAATATCTTGTCACGGCAGACGCGTTTTTCCGCCTGCCGGCAGAAGGTGTCCGCGGCCGAGAGGACATACGGCGGGGACCAAGCACAGGAGAGGGCCGGCTTTATGGATCAGAGAACGAACAACATGTACAGAAACAGAAACGGCATGCCCGCCATGACGGAGCAGAGACCGCTGGCGGCGACCCGGGGGGATGAAGAGATCGACTTGATGGAGATCATCAGCCTGCTGGTGCATCACGTTTGGATTTTTGTTTTGGCGGCCCTGGCCGGAGCGCTTCTGGTGGGCGTGGGCGTAAAGCTCTTCGTTCCCCCGCAGTACACGGCGCGCGCCACCATCTACGTGTTCAGCACCGAAGCGGAGAACTCTTCCCAGTCTGCTACCCAGGCCGTCAAGATGATCGAGGACTTCCGCATCATCGCCAAGTCCCGCCCCACCATCGAGCTGGTGATCCAGGAGCTGGGCTGGGACGTGACCCCCAGTCAGCTGATGAAGGAGAACACCATCAACGTCACGAGTCCGGAGGATTCGCACATGCTGCGCATCGCCGTCACCAACCGTGACCCGGTGAAGGCCGCCCAGGTCAGCAACGCCCTGGCCAGCGTCATGCAGGACCAGATCGCGGAGATCATGAAGACGGATCGGCCCCAGTTCGTGGAGCGGGCTGTCATGGGAAGCAAGACCAGCCCCTATGTGAAGAGAGACGCGCTGATCGGCGGCGTGGGCTTTGCGCTGATCGCGGTGATCGTGGTGCTGGTGCGCTACTTCATGAACGATACCATCACCACCGAGGAGGATGTGAACCGCTATCTGGGCATCACCATCCTCAGCTCCGTTCCCTTTGAACGGAATATGACCAAGCGGTCATGAGTTCCCGCCTGGAGTTGGCAGACCTCCACTGCCACCTGATGCCCTATGTGGACGACGGGGCCTACGATGAGGAGGAGTGCCTGGAGCTGCTGAAACAGGAGACGGAGCAGGGCGTGCGCAGCATTTGCCTGACGCCGCACCTGCGGGCGGACATGTTTGAAAGCAGCGACGAGGAGGTCGCCCTGCACTTCGCCATGGCGCAGCGCCTGGCGGAAGAGGCGGCGCTTCCGCTCAGACTGTACTGCAGCCGGGAATATCACTTTGACCGGATCTTCCGCAGCCGCCTGGCGAAGGGAGAGCTGAGTCCCCTGGGCGAGGGGAAGACCCTTCTGGTGGAATTCGGCGGCCGGCACAGCGGCGAGGAGATCATGGACGCCGTCGCCCAGGTTACGCGGGCGGGCTGGAAGCCCCTGATCGCCCATGTGGAGCGCTATCTGCCCCTGCATCAGGACTGGGCCTTCGCCCACGAGCTGCGGGAGGCGGGCGCCGGCTTACAGGTCAACGCGGGCAGCGTCCTGGGCAGAGAGGGACTGCGGCAGAAGCTGCTGACCCGCCGTCTGCTGCAGAACGACCTGGTGGACGTGATCGCCAGCGACGCCCACGACCTGCGCATCCGCCGGCCGGAGATGGAGCTCTGCGCCCGGCATATCGAAAAAAAATATGGCCGGGGTCTGGCACGGCGTCTGCTGTGCGACAATCCCCTGGCTATTTTGCAAGGATCGAAGGAGTAAGGATCATGCAGCAAATCGCGATCAACAAACGGGAAATGCCCTATGACGTCAACGAGTCGATGAAGCTTCTGCGCACCAATCTGCAGTTTTGCGGAAAGGACAAGAAGGTGATCCTGATCACCAGCACGCTGGCGGACGAGGGGAAGAGCACGGTGGCTCTGAACCTGTGCCGCTCTCTGGCCCAGCTGGGCTCCCGAGTGATCCTGATCGACGCGGACATGCGTAAATCCGTGATGGCTGATCGGTATTTCAAAGGGGAGAAGAACTTCCCCGGTCTCAGCCACCTGCTCTCCGCCCGCAACGGGCTGGAGGAAGTGCTGATGGAGACGGACATGCAGAACCTGCACATGATCCTGGCCGGACGGGTGCCCCCCAACCCGGCGGAGCTGCTCTCCAACGCCCGGATGCAGAAGCTGGTCGAGATTTGCCGGGAGGAATACGACTATGTGATCGTGGACTGCCCGCCCATCAACCTGGTGGTGGACGCGGCGGTGGTGGCCCCTCTCTGCGACGGGATCGTGATGGTCATCGCCTCCGGCAACGTGCCCTACCGCATGGCCCAGAGCGCGGTGGACCAGCTGCAGGCCACCGGCTGCCCCATCCTGGGCGCTGTGCTGAACATGGTGGACCAGAAGAACGAGAAATACTACTACCGCAAGGGCTATTACCGCAAGGGCTACTACCAGAAGTACTATGGCAGCTACTACGGTGATTACAAGAAGCGGGCCGCCAAGGGCAAGGACAAATAAAGCGATAAACGATACCGGCTGGTGTGAATCTTCACACCAGCCGGTTTTTTCATACGAAATACTTGCGGATCAGGCCGTCCAGCTTTTCCGCATAGGCCTCCGGGGCGACATGCATGCACTCCACGTGCTTTGCGCCGTCCACAAAGAGGCAGTCCTTCTCGCCGGAATAGCTCTCGTAAAGCGCAGGGCCGTTTCGGAAGGGCACGGTGGGGTCCTCCCGCCCGTGGACAAAGAGAATGGGGATCCGGGCCTGCGCCAGAGCGGGCCTTGCGTCGCCCCGGCGCAGGTCCACCCCGGCGACCAGGCGGTGCAGCAGCTGAAGCGGAGGGGAGAAGGCCCCGAGCTGGCCCCGCAGCTGCTCCCGGGCGTCCCGAAAGCCGCTGTCCTCCACGATAGCCTTTACGTTTTCCGGGCAGCGGTCCGCCATTTTCAGCACCGTGCAGGCCCCCATGGAAAAGCCGTGGAGCAGGATCTGCACGTCCTCGCCGAAACGCCGGCGCAGAAAGTCGATCCAGCGCAGGCAGTCCCCGTCCTCGAAGGCGGCGAAGCCGATGAAGCGGCCCTCGCTCTCCCCGTGGGCCTCGTGGTCGCAGCAGAAGAGGTCGAAGCCCCGGCTGCGATAGTAGTCGAAGTACATCCCGGCGGTCTCCCCGTGCTCCGAGCGGTAGCCGTGGACCAGGAAAGCGATGCGCTTGCCTTCCCCGCCGCCGGGGTAGTAGAAGCCCCGCAGCCGGGCGCCCCGGCCGGAGCGCAGTTCGAAACGCTCCCGCGGCAGCGCCCGCAGCCGGGCCGCGTCCCCGTCCCGATGGGCGTAATAGTCCTCCGCGTGGCCTTTTTTGTCCAGCAGAGGGTTCAGCAGGGGAGAGCCCGCCCGGCAGAAGACGTAGCGGTACAGCTCCCCGAGAAAGACGCAGGGGAGAGAAGCGCCGCACAGCGCGGCAAGCAGAGCTGCCTTTTTCATCTCAGCTCACCTTCAGCACCGCGCCCACCGTGGCAAGCAGCGTGCACAGGCCCACCAGGATCAGAAAGGGTGCCGTGCCGAAGCGGCCCACCAGGGCGGATTCCTTCACCCGCCGGCGGGAGAGGGCGTAGGCCACGATGACGCCGATGCCGGTGACCACCTGGATGATGCTGGCGAAGCGGGCCAGGCCCACGAAGCTGGCCGGGACCAGCAGCGCGATCAGCAGGCAGGGGAGAGAGGCGGCCAGCCAGCTCAGCTTTTCGTCCCAGCGGGTCTGCTCATGGACGATGTCCCGCAGGTTCAGGGTGTTGGCCCAGAAGGAGGTGGCCAGGGCGAAGAGCGTGAACACATAGCCCACGATCTGCACCCAGCCGCCCAGATGGGCGGAGAGGTCTACCAGGGCGCCCTTGTCGCTGATGCCTTCGCCGGCGGCCAGCAGCGTGGTCAGGGTCACCAGCAGGATCAGGCCGGCGTTGATGCCAAGACCCGCCGCGATGGCGCCGCGGATGCGCTTTTTGTCCCCCTGCAGGCCCTTGACCACCTGGGGGGTGGACATGACGGCGGAGAGGGAGAAGGAGATCATGCCGAAGAGGGCCAGGGCGTTGTTGACGCCGCGGAAGCCCGCGGGAAGCGCCTGGATCCGGCCCCGCAGGGTGGCGGCCAGCAGCACGCCCACCACCAGCACCATGGCGGCTACGGAGAACTTCTCGCACACGCCAACGATCTTCAGCCCGAAGAAGACCACGCCCGCGCCCAGCACATAGAACAGCAGCATGCCCCCGGTGCGGGACAGGCCGAACCAGTTTTCAAACACGTTGGCGGCGCCGGTGAGAAAGGCGCTGACGTTGAAGATCACCGAAAGCCCCAGCAGCGCGAAGGCCGCCCAGGTGAAGATGGTTTTCAGCTTACCGGAAAACATCTCCCGGTCGAAGCAGGTGATGAACTGAGCGCCGTCGTTGTTGTAGCTCAGCTCCGCGATGATCAGGTGCAGCAGGAGATTGAAGAGATAGCAGAAGCCCAGGATCAGCAGCAGCTCCCGCAGACTGTTGTGGGCGGCCAGATAGGGCACCGTCAGGATGCCGGCGCCGACGCCGTGGCCGATGATGATGCTGGTGGCCTCCCAGAAGCTGAGGCGCGCCTTGCCTTCTTTTGCTTTCATTCCGATCCGCTCCTTGTATGTCGTGGTACTCTCAGTATAGTTTCCTTCCGTCCCCCTGTCAACAGCCGAGACCTGCGCCGCCCTTCTGCATAGATTTCCCAACGAGCGCACATACTGCTTCGGGAAGAAAAGACAGTCTTCAGAAAACTTAAGGCGCAGCGGGGCTTTTTGGCAACGTTCTGTTCACATTTGGACAATATACTGCGGGGCAGGAAAAATTTTCCGCACCGAATCGGGAGGAGATGCTGATGAAAAAGCAAAGCGCGCGAAACCTCATTCTGGCAGTCCTGGGAACGCTGGCCCTGCTGCTTCTGGCCCTGGTCTGCGCATTTCGGGTCTGGGCGCAGCCGCCCGGGACGGAGGAGGCCGCGCTGAAGCGTTATCCCGGCCCCTCCGCAAGCCCGGCACCCCGCAGTCTGACCCTGGAGCCCAGCGCCGCGCCGGAGCCCACGCCGGACCCGGATGCGCTGCCGGAGGGGGAGGCGATCCCCACCGCCCGGCAGGACGGGGTCTATACCATCCTCCTGGTGGGCAACGATGACGGCAACTACAATACCGATACCCTGATCCTGGGGCGCATCGACACGCTGCGGCACCGGATGGATTTCGTCAGCATCCCCCGGGACACTCTGATCAATTCCGCCTGGGAGGTGCGCAAGATCAACGCGGTCTACTGGGGCTCCCGTCTGAACGGCGGCGACGGCATCACAGCTCTGAAGGCGCAGATCGCCCGGCTCACCGGCTTCGAGCCGGACTGCTATGCGGTGGTCGACCTGGAGCTGCTGGTGAAAGCGGTGGACTGCATCGGCGGCGTGCGCTTCGAGGTGCCCATGGCCATGGACTATGAGGATCCCGGCCAGGATCTGCGCATCCACCTGCAGCCGGGCGATCAGCTTCTGAACGGCGAACAGGCCATGGGCCTTGTCCGCTTCCGCAGCGGCTACGTCACCGGCGACCTGGGCCGGATCGAAATGCAGCAGAGTTTCCTGCGCGCCTGCGCGGGGCAGTTTGTCTCCCTGGGGAGCATCCCCCACGCGCCGGAGCTGGTGAAGCTGCTGTCGGAGGGGCTGGAGACGGATCTGAGCGCGGCGAACATCGCCTTTTTCCTGCGTCAGCTCCTCTCCTGCAGAGAGGAGGACATCCGCTTCTATACCGCCCCCTGCGCCACGGCCGTCATCTCCGGCTACAGCTACGCGGTGCTGGATCTGGAACCCTGGCTCGCCCTGGTGAACGACTGTCTCAACCCCTTCGACACGCCCGTCACCCGGGAGAACGTGGATCTGGTCTACCCCAGCGGGAACGGCTTCGCCGGCACGGCGGGCCTGCGGGATCCGGACTACTACCGGCCCAAGCCGGCTCCGACGCCGGCCCCGGCGCAGCATGACTCCGGAAGCGGGGAGACGGGGGAGGGCGGAGCGGAGATCGTCCCCGCGGAGCCTGCCCCGCCGCCCCCGGAAGAGCCCGGGCCGGAGGACGGCAGCATTCCCGCCGTCATCGTGGTGGAGCCCTGAGGGGCGGCGCAGAGGGGCAGGGCCTTGTCAAAATAAACAAAATATCACAGTTTTGCCAATTTCCTGCCAAGTTGCTCTTCCCTTTTGAAGAGGCTTTTGCTATAATACAAAAGACCAAATGGCAACCCAATTTTAGGAGGTTTACCAATGAAACAGTATTTTGAAATCGTAGACGTCATGGCCCGCGAGATCCTGGATTCCCGCGGCAATCCCACCGTGGAGGTCGAGGTCACCCTGGACGACGGCACCATCGGCCGCGCGGCTGTTCCCTCCGGCGCTTCCACCGGCATTCACGAGGCCTGCGAGCTCCGTGACGGCGACAAGACCCGTTACGGCGGCAAGGGCGTGACCAAGGCGGTCGAGAACGTCAACGGCGAGATCGCCGAGGCGATCCTGGGCCTGAACGTGCTGGATCAGACCGGCATCGACAAGCTGCTCATCGAGCTGGACGGCACCCCCAACAAGACCCGCCTGGGCGCCAACGCCATTCTGGGCGTGTCCCTGGCCTGCGCCAAGGCCGGCGCCCTGGCCACCGGCAACAGCCTCTATAACTACATCGGCGGCGTGAACGCCAAGATGCTGCCGGTGCCCATGATGAACATCCTCAACGGCGGCGCCCACGCCTCCAACAGCGTGGACATCCAGGAGTTCATGATCATGCCCGTCTCCGCTCCCACCTTCCGGGAAGCGCTGCGCCGCTGCGCCGAGGTCTTCCATCAGCTGAAGAAGACCCTGAAGGAGAACGGCACCCCCGCCTCCGGCGTGGGCGACGAGGGCGGCTATGCCCCCGACCTGGCTGCCGATGAGGACGCGCTGAAGGTCATCGTCAAGGCCATCGAGGAAGCCGGCTACAAGCCCGGCGAGGACTTCATGATCGCCATGGACGCCGCTGTGGCCGACTGGTTCAATCCCGAGGACGGCAAGTACCACCTGCCCAAGCGCGGCACCGTCATGACCAGCGACGAGATGATCGACATGTGGGAAGACTTCTGCAACAAGTACCCCATCATCTCCATCGAGGACGGCCTGGGCGAGGACGACTGGGACGGTTGGGTCCGCCTGACCCAGCGCCTGGGCAAGCGCGTGCAGCTGGTGGGCGACGATCTGTTCGTCACCAACGCCGCGCGCGTCAAGAAGGGCATCGAGCTGGGCGCTGCCAACGCGGTCCTCATCAAGGTCAACCAGATCGGCTCCCTGACCGAGACCTTGGACGCCATCCAGACCGCTAATCGCGCCGGCTACACCACCATCGTTTCCCACCGCTCCGGCGAGACCGAGGACACCACCCTGGCCGACATCGCCGTGGCCGTCAACGCCGGCCAGATCAAGACCGGCGCTCCCTCCCGCACCGACCGCGTGGCCAAGTATAACCAGCTGCTGCGCATCGAGGAGGAGCTCTTCGACGTGGCCCAGTACCCCGGCCGCAAAGCCTTCTTCAACCTCAAGTAAGAATACCCCGAAACCCAAACAGGACGAGCCAAAAGCTCGTCCTGTTTTGTATGTGAAGAGAGAATAATTTCGGAAAAGATTGTTTTCTTGTACTTTCTGTTAATCCTCTGGAGAAAAAACATAGTTTATGAGTGAAGGCGGAAAGAGGTGACAGCTTATGACAGACACGGAGATCATCGCCCTGTTTTTTGAGCGCTCAGAACAGGCGATCGCCGAGCTTGCCAAAAAGCACGGCAACGCAGTGGCAAGAGTGACGCGGAATATTCTTGGAAACGAACAGGACGCCGAGGAGTGTGTAAACGACACCTATCTCGGAGCCTGGAACGCCATCCCGCCTCACAGGCCAACTCCGTTGCGCACATTCGTGTGCAGGATTGCGCGCAACCTTGCAACGATGAAGTATCACGCCAACACAGCGGAGAAGCGAAACAGCCGGTATGATACAGCGCTGGATGAATTGGAAGAAGTTCTGTCTGACAGCGGCAGCGTGGAAGATGAGCTTGAGGCAAAGGAACTTGCCGAAGGGATCAACGCCTTTCTGTCCACGCTGAATTATACGGACAGATTTCTCTTTACGCGGCGCTACTGGTATTCCGATCCGCTGCAGGACATTGCCAAGATGGCAAATACGACCCCAAACAGTGTAGCTGTCCGGCTCTTCCGCATCAGAGAAAAACTCAAACGCTATCTTGAAAAGGAGGGTTTGCTTGTATGAGACGGGAAACGATTTCAAGGGCTCTAAACGGCATGGATGAAAAATACATCAACGAAGCGGCGGCCTTTTGGCCCGGCGCCATACAGGAGGCCCCGGAAAGGATCGTCCACATGAAAAAGAAACGTATCATAACCTTTGCGTTGGCCGCAGTGCTTGTTCTGGGGCTGGGTGCCGTCGCCTATGCGGCCGATTTGTTTGGCCTCCGGGCGCTGCTCATTACAGATGGGTATCTTACGGACGCAGAAAGTGACGGCAGCTATCTGTCCTTCACACAGCCGCAGGATGTTCCGGAGGAAATAGACCCTGCCATCCGCGAAAAGATCGCCAACTCCGCGAAAGCCTGGGCTGAGTGGGACGCCTGGCGCCTGGAAAACAGCATCCAGGAGCCGGAAAACTGCAAGTCGCCCGAAAACACAAGAACATCTACCGTAGAAGATAACGGCGACGGAACAGTAACCATGATTTTTTATAGTGACGGTAACGCGGAGACGGAGATCGAACGGCGTGTGGTGTCTTCCTCGGATTACGAGCAGTTTACGGCATACTGGGAGCTCCGAGCCAAGGGCTTTGAAGGCTATGACTACAGCTACCATGTCTATACGCAGGAGATGGCAGATAAGCTGGAGAGCATTGCAGCAAGTTATGGTCTGAAGCTCCGGCACCAGCGGACGCAGATGTTCCAGAGATATGGGGATCAGACGGACGGATCTTCCCGAGAGGAAATCACAGCAAGGATCAACGAGGTCTGCGCCGGAGGGGGGCGGTTCTTCCGTGTGGAGCCAAGCGGCTATGACAAGTTCTACTATTATGACGAGGGAACCTTTGCGGTCAGCTTCTTCACGACCGAGAATTTGACAAACGCCGGGACGAGCTGCTATTTCTACAATTCACCCTATGACACCCTGTCCAGCGGCTATGAATTCTTTGAACAGGTTCAGGACATCAACAGCTTCCGCACAAGAAACCATACCACGCCCGATGGGACGGAGATCACAATCCTGCAGAACGATACAGATCTATATGCCTATGTGTATCTTGAAAGCTCCTTTGTAACACTGCATATCGTTCAGATCGAGGGATTGGGCGATGCGGAGATCGACGCGATCCTGGATATGGTGGATTACAGCACCATCCGATAACGCAGCAGAGCGCAGCATCGAGGAGGAGCTCTTCGACGTGGCCCAGTACCCCGGCCGCAAAGCTTTCTTCAACCTCAAGTAAGAATACCCCGAAACCCAAACAGGACGAGCCAAAAGCTCGTCCTGTTTTGTATGTGTGGCCGTCCTTCCCCCAGCGGGGGAAGGTGCCTCCAGTTAGCTAACTGGAGGCGGATGAGGGAGAAGCTTGCCGATAGAAAGAGGTCGAATAGCGCATCAACCCCTCTCCCTCATCCGTCAGCCGCCTTGCGTGAGACGGCGTCTGCCACCTTCCCCTGCTGGGGGAAGGACAGGCTGACCCTTCACCGTTCCATCATCTGCTCAAATACCGCGGAGATGTCCGCGTACTCGGCCATGGTCTTTTCCAGATAGGCCCGCCCCGCCTGGGTGATGCCGTAGTAGCTGCGGGCGCGGCCGTCCGCTACCTCGGTGGCGGCCACCTCCACATAGCCCTGCTCCTCCAGCCGGTAGAGCACCGGGTAGAGCAGGGAGATGGTGAACTTGCCGTCGCTGCGCTCCTTCAGCTCCGCGGAGATCTCATATCCGTACATGGGCCGCTCGCACAGGCAGCGGAGCACCGCCAGGGGACTGGTGGCCCGCTTGAAGTAGGATATAAAGGAATGCCCCGTGTTCTCCGTGCCGCCCACCTTCTCTCGTCCATAACATTTCAGCGTGAGTATAGCACAATACTTTTGGAAAAGCAATATATAGCATTGACAAGTATCGGCGCTTGTGTTATATATGGATCAAAGAGAATGAACGCGGAATACGTCGCCCTCGCCGGCTTGCGTAGGGGCTGGCGCCCTCGACAGCCCGAAAGTTTGGACGCACGGGAATGCAGGATCGGGCCGTCCGGGGGCCGGCCCCTACGGAGGGCCGACCTTGCCCGTAGGGGCGATTCACGAATCGCCCGCTTGCTTCCCCCAAAAAGGGTGGCGCTGCGGGATACTCCCCATCTTTTGAAAGGATCGTAGCCTATGGACTGGAAAAAACGTTTGCTGCGCAGACCGGGCACCACGCTGCTGTGGATCGTCCTGGGCGCGGTGATGGCCGCTTTTCTCACGGTGGCGGCGGCGCTGTGGGTCTCCTCGGCGCGGCTGTCCGCCGCGGTGGACGCGCGGCACACCGCCATCGCCGTGCGCACTGACCGGGCCGTGAGCTCCCACTACATCCAGGGCGGCATGGGCTGGGACACGGAGGAACGCAGCTTCCCCCAAGAGGAGCGGGACTGGCTGGAGAGCCAGGAGAGCGTGGAGGCCGTGCGTATCCACACGCTGTCGGCGGCCTACAGCCCGGATTTCGAGCCCCTGCTGGGTCTGCGGCGGGAGCTCTCCTGGCGGGGCGTGGGAGATACCCGCAGCTACAGCCGGGTGATCCTGACGGCCACGGTGGCGGACATCTCCCGGGGCTACGGCGGCGGGCAGATGCTCCTGCTGGAAGTGGAACAGATGGTGACGGCGCACCCGGAGTATGAGCCTACGTATTGGCATAGCCCGAAGGACGGTGCCTGTTACGTCAGCGCCACCGTGGGCGTCAAGGATCAGCCGGATTTTATGCTGGAGGACTATTTCGTCCGGGGCGAGCGCTATGTCCTCAGCGGCGACTATCACGCCGAACGCGTGGGCAACTACTGGGTGGGCGAAGAGCTGTACAACACCCCCTATCTTTCGCTGTACGGCAGCCTGCAGGGGGAGCGGATCGAATACTATCCCCTGATCCCTTCCCAGGTCTTCGTCGGTGGGGAGAGCGTGGAAAACGCCGCCTATTTTGAGCCCACGGGCGACTACGCCCGCTACGTTTACCCCGTCTGCCAGCCCATCGAAGGCGACGTGGAGGCTTTCTTCGCGAACGAGCCCTTCTGGGGCGACTATCGCGCCGCGCTGGAGCGGCAGCTGCACAGCCTGCCCGTGCTGGGCACGGAGAATCTGGAGAGCGTCACCGCCTTCGTGCAGAACGACGCCCGCATCATCGAGGGGCGCAGCTTTACGCCGGAGGAGTACGAGACCGGCGCGCGTGTGCTGGTGATCTCCGAGGCGGAGGCCCAGCGCACGGGACTCACGGTGGGGGACAGGGTGACCCTCCGGCAGTACCTGGTCACCCCGCCGAACGATCATATAGGCATTACTGGCGCGCTGAACGATTCCGTCAACCTCTATCGCTGGGACGGGCGGCTGAACCGCCCCTCCGTGGGGGACGTGGATCCCCTGGCGGAGCTGGGGGAGGAAGAGGAGTTCGAGATCGTCGGGATCTACCGTCTGACGGAGAACTGGCCCAACGGCTCCTACGCCTTCACGGCGGACACGGTGTTCATGCCCCAAAAGGCCCAGATCCCCGGCGCCTTCGGCCCGGAGAGCAGCGACCTCTACGGGGTCTATCTCTCGGTGGAGCTTCGCAACGGCATGGTGGACGAGTTCCGCCTGGCCCTGGCGGGCTCCCCCTACGCCGGGGAGTTCTACCCCATCGAGCAGGGCTTCGAGCAGGTGCAGCGGGATCTGAACGGCCTGCGCTTCTCCTCCGCCCGCCTGGCGGCTATCGCCCTGGGCGCCTGGGGGATCTGGCTGCTTCTGGTGCTGCTGATGTACCAGGGAGCCCAGCGGCATAACCTTGGCGTCATGCGCTCCCAGGGGGCAAGCCCCCTGCGCACGGGAGGCTACCTCTTCGGGAGCGGCCTCGTGACCGCGGTCCTGGGCATTACGCTGGGCACGGCAATCAGCGCGTGGCTTTTACGCCTGGTGCAGGGGCAGATCCTGACGGACGCTCTGGCCAAGGTGGACTACAGCGTCTTCAGCGGCAGCGTCATGACGGAGGAGGAGCTGGCCTCCCTGGTGGAGGGCAGCGCCCTGGGCTCCGGGCAGTTGGTTCTCTTCGCGGCGGCGCAGCTCTGCGTGCTGGCGCTGCTGATGGCGGTACAGGCCTGGCTGCTGGCGCGTCAGCGGCCCAGAAAGCTGATGGGGGTGTGAGCATGGAGAATTTCACGGTCAAGCGCCTGCTGCGGCGCCCCTGGCTCAGCCTGCTGGGGCTTACGATCAGCGCGCTTTTGTGTCTGCTGCTCTGCGTCCTGGCGGGCACCCTCAGCGCCGAGCGGCAGCGTCTGGAAGACGTGCGGCAGAGCTACGAGATCCTCTGCGTGGTCTCCGACGTGCGGGGCACCACCACGGAAAAGCTGGGCATGACCCACATCTATACCGATTTTCTTACCGACCCGGAGGAGGGCATCGGCGCATACGTGAAGGATCTGCGCCTCACCAAGAGCTTCACCTGTAATGGGCCCGGCGTCGCCGGGCAGCTCATCGGCGTCAGCAATCCCCGCTGCAGCCCCCTGCTGGATGAGGCGAAGGGCGGCAACTACGCCTGCGATGCGGAGGATTTCTTCGAGAGCCGGCGCTATCTCTGCCTGCTGCCCCAGGAGCTCTATGAGCGCTATGGCGGCGGGAGCCTGACGCTGCAGGTGCGCGACCCGGCGGGCGCTTCCCCCTCGAATCCCAGCGGGACCGACAGAGAAGTGGAGTTTCAGGTGGTGGGCTGGTATCTGGGGGGCAGCGGCGAGATCTTCATGCCCTATGCCGCCGCCCAGCAGCTGGCGGCGCAGCTGGCGCCCTACGCCACCACGGATACCGCCGCATTTCTCCTGGCGGATAACAGCAAGGTGCAGGAGCTGACCGAGGCGGCCCAGCCCATGCTCTCCCCGGTGGACCCGGGGGCTGTGGCCCCCAAGGGGCTCTACGCCCTCACTATCCACGACGAGCAGTACCGCGCCACCTGCGCCGCCATGGAGCAGAACATCCGGCGGCTGGAGCTGCTGCTGCCAGGGCTTGCGCTTTTGAGCCTGGGGGCGGGCTTCCTGCTGGGCTTTCTGGCCACCCGGGGCGAGGCGCGCACCTATGCCCTCATGCGCACCCTGGGCCTGACCCGGGGGCGGCTCTTCACCCTGGTGATGGCGGAGCAGCTGGCGCTGCCCTGTCTCGCGGCGCTGCTGATCGCCCTCATACGGGGAAGGCCGATCCCGGCCCTTGCCTTTCTGCTGTTCCACGCCGTGGGCTCCGCCCTGTCGGTGCTGCGCTCGGTGCGCACCGCGCCCACCGCCATTTTGCGAGAACAGGAGTAGACAGGTATGGACAGTAAAATTCGGCTGCTTCGGCGTCCCTTGACCACGGCGCTCTGGGCGGTGCTGGCCGCGGTGATGGCGGCCTTCCTGGCGGTGGCCTCTGCGCTCTGGTGGTCCAGCAGCCGCCTGGACACGGTGCTGGACGGGTATTTTACCACCATCGCCGTCCGCATGGACCCGCCGGGCATGGACGCCGGAGGGGTGGAAAGCGGCGCGGTCACGCTGACGCAGGAGGACGCGGAGCTGTTGAGCAGCCTCGAGAGCGTGAAGGCCCTGCGCTTTCACAGTCTCACCGGCGGCCTGATCCCGGAACTGGAGCCGGTGATCTATACCTCCGCGACCCACGCGCCGGACAACTTCTGCAAGGAATACGACGTCATGCTCCTGGACTGTACCGTGGACAAGGCGGATGGCTGGCAGGTCATCCAGAATCCGGACGGGACGGACAGCGGCGAGGTGGGCTACTATGTGGAGGCGACCATCCACCAAAAGGTCTGCGGCAGCGACGATTTCCCCTTCATGGGCGATCAAATGGGTTTCGAGACCTATGACGATCAGATCGTGCTCTGCTTCTCGCACTTCCCGCTGGAGGTCGCCGAGCAGGGCACCCTGGTGGGGCAGCGGCTGCTGCTCTACGGCGCCTACAACCATGTGATCGCCTCCAGGAGCATCAACGCCTCCGACTATACGCCCTTTTTGCCCTTCTTTGATGTGAAGGCCTATTGCCCCTTTGACGGGGACGCGGAGGCCGTTTTTGCGTCCGAGCCGGACTGGGCGCTGCTGCGGGAAGCCTGTGAGAAGGGGCAGCACAACTTCCCCGTGATCGGCACGGATCACCTGGAGAGCATGGCGGCCTTCCAGCAAAACGCCGCCTCCGTCACCCAGGGGCGCAGCTTTACCCCCGAGGAGTACGAGAGCGGCGCCAAGGTGCTGCTCCTCTCCGAGGCGGTGGCCGAGCGCTCCAGCATCCGGGTGGGGGATACCGTCACTCTCTCCCAGTACCGCATTCCGATCCGGGGCGGAGATCCCTTTTATAACAGCAGCTGCTTTTCCTACGGCTACGACGGGCGGCTGAACAATCCCGCCCCCGGGCGCTTCGCCCCGGACACGGTGCTTGAGACCCAGGAGGAGCGCTTCACCGTCGTGGGGCTCTACCGGCTGAAAAACCAGTGGGAGGAAACCTCCTTCTCCTTTACGCCAAACACCGTCATCATCCCCCGCGCGGCGCAGATCCCCGGCGGCCTCGGCGGCGTGTCGGAGGTCTATGAGGAGGTGGAAGTGACCGCCTCCAACGGACAGACACTTCGCATACCCCATACCGTGGACTCCGCCTGGGGCGTCTACTTCTCCCTGGAGCTCAATAACGACAAGGCGGAGCTGTTCCCGTCGGAGATCGAGCAGACGCGCTTTGCCCGGCAGTTCTACGTCTACGATCAGGGGGCGGGGAAGGTGCTGGGCAGCGTGAGAGCCGTGGCCGGGAATGCCAACAAGCTCCTGGCGGCGGCGATCTTGGGCTGGCTGCTGCTCCTGGCGCTCTTCGTGAGCATGTACCAGGGCGCGCAGCGCCGGAATCTGGGGATCATGCGCTCTCTGGGCGCAAGGCCGGGGGCCTGCGGGCGCTACCTCTTCCTCTCCGGCTGGCTGACTGCCCTGCTGGGGACGGCGCTGGGAACCGGCGCAAGCCTTGTCCTGCTGGATCGGGTGCAGACCTGGATGCTCCAGGGCGTGACGGGCGGCGAGACGCTTGGGAAGTTCTCCGGCGGCACGCCGCTGACCGAGGAGGCGCTCCAAGCCATGATCGACGCCTGCCGCCTGGGGCCGGGGCAGCTCCTGCTCCTGGCAGCGGCGGAGCTTGCGATCTTCGCGGCGGCGCTGGCGCTGCACGCGTACATACTGAGCCGGAAAACGCCGCGGAAGCTGCTGGGGGTGTGAGAGAATGGAACCTTATATCGGAAAGCGGCTGCTGCGCCGCCCCTGGCTCAGCGGGTTGAGCCTGGTGCTCAGCGGCGTGCTGGCCTTTCTGCTGTGCTTTCTTTCGGGTTACCGGCAGCAGCAGGAGCTGCGCCTGCAGGAGACCCGGGAGAGCTTCGAGATCGAATGTGTGGTCACCGACCTCCGGGGCAGCAAAAGCAGCAGTCTGCTGCTGGACGGGGAATATGCGGACTTTGTCCTCGCGGAGGAGGGGCTTGCCCCCTATATCCGGGATTTGCGCCTGGTGAAGGAGTTTCGGTATTCCTATGAGCCGCCCACGGAGAACACGGCGGGCTATGACCTGCTGGGCGTGAACTGCGAAGCCGCCATCCCGGCCGGGGCGCCAGGGCAGGAGAGCGCCTGCGTCCTGCTGCGGGAGGATTTCTTTGAGCGGGATGAGGACTGGGTGCTGGTGCCGGAGCGCCTGTACCGGGAGCTGGAGGGGGAGACGCTGACCGTCTATGTGATGGATCCCGCCGCCTACCGTCCCCAATACGGGGGAAAGAAGGGACTGGGAGAGATCAGCTTCACCGTGGTCGGCTGGGTACCCGGCGGGGGAGAGACCCTCTATTGCTCCTATTCCACCGCCCGGCGGTTGATGGACAGCCTCTCGGGAAAGCAGACGGTGGACGCCATCTCCTTCCATGCTGCCCACAACGACGAGCTGGACGCTCTGCAGCGGGCGGCGGGCCGGAAATTCAGCCGCGTGCAGCCCAACGCCACCAGCCGGATATCAAGCATCAAGCCCGCCCTGACCGTCTATGACGAGCAGTACCGGGCGACCCTGGCCGCGCTGGAGCAGAATATTGCCCGAACCGGGCGGCTTCTGCCCGCCATTGCCCTGCTGAGCCTGGGCGCGGGCTTTCTGATTTGCTTTTTGGCCACCCGGGGCGAGGGCAAGTCCTATGCTCTGATGCGCACCCTGGGCATGACCCAGGGGCGGATGCTGGGCTCGGTGATGCTGGAGCAGCTGCTGATCCCCCTGCTTATCTCCGCCGCGGTGGGCGCGGCCCTGGGGCGGCCCGGCCCTGCAGCGGTCTCCCTCGGCTTCCACGCGCTGGGAGCCCTTGCCGCCGCCGTCAAACATGTATGCGTTTCGCCCAATGCCATCCTGCGCAGCCAGGAGTGAAAGAGGAGGATTATTATGGAGATTTTGAAAGCCGAAGACCTGTCCTTTTCCTATCAGAACAAGTACCAGACCGTCCACGCGGTGAAGCACGTCTCCTGCGGCTTCGAGCCGGGGAAGACCTACGCCATCGTGGGCAAGTCCGGCAGCGGCAAGACCACCCTTCTAAGTCTGCTGGCGGGACTGGAGCTGCCCACCGAGGGGCAGGTGCTTTTCGAGGGCAAGTCCACCCGGGAGCTGGACTGCGACGCCTACCGGCGGGACGACGCGGCGGTGATTTACCAGAGTTATAACCTCTTCCCGCTGCTGACGGCGGAGGAGAACGTGCTCTACCCCCTGAAGCTGAAAAAAGTCCCCCGGGCGGAGGCCCGGGACCGGGCGAAGAAGGAGCTGCTGGCCGTAGGCATCGAGGAGGGGGAGTTTTCCCGCTTCCCGGCCCAGCTCTCCGGCGGGCAGCAGCAGCGGGTGGCCATCGCCCGGGCGCTGGCGGCGGGGAACCGGATCATCCTGGCGGACGAGCCCACCGGTAACCTGGACATCTCCAACGGCGAGCAGGTGGTGGAGATCCTGCTGCGCCTGGCCCGTGAGGAGGGGCGCTGCGTCATAGTCATCACCCACGATATGGAGATCGCCGGCATGATGGATCGGATCTACACCATGCGGGACGGGGAGCTGCTCTGCGGAGAATAAATCGAAACATGCGGACAGCCGCGGCCGGGATTTCACCGGCCGCGGCTGTCCGCGTTTTCTATGGTTTTTTACCGCAGCACCACGCTGGTCTGGCCGTCGAGGATCAGAGAATCCCCCTGGATCCGGGCCTCGCCCCGGCCGATAAAGGCGCTGATCTCGGAGAAGGGCAGCTCCAGGGTCTTTAGGTCAATCTGCACGGCGTTTTGGGAGCTGTTGTGCAGCACGCAGACGCTCTTGCCCTCCCAGGTGGAGGTGAAGCCGCCCACGCCCTTTTCCTGGAAGCGGAGAGCGTGATACTCGCCCCGGGCGATCTCGGGGTTGGCCTGGCGGATCAGGATCAGACGCTTGTAGTGGCTGTAGAGGCTCTCCGGGTCGCCCAGCTGATCCCGGACGCTGGTCTTGACCTGCCTGTCATAGCCGCCGCCGGGGGGATCCTGCACCGGGTCGCCGTCGCCCCAGAGCATGGCAAGGCGGCGGTTGGCGTCGGTGTTGGAGCTGCCTCGGGAGCCCAGCATGCCCAGCTCCTCGCCATAGTAGAGGAAGCAGGAGCCGGGACTGAGCAGATAGAGATTGGCCGCCATGGCCATGTTGCCGGAGTCGGAGGTGAGGAAGCCGGCGGCCCGGTCCATATCGTGGTTGGTGAGGAAGAAGACCGGCATGGCATCGGGCCGGAGTCCCTGGACCGTGTGCAGATATTCCTCCACATAGGCGGTGTAGGCATCCACCCGGCCCTGCCGCACCGCCTCGTCCAGCAGGCCGCCGAAGCCCGCCGCGGTGAAGTTGAAGCAGTTGAGGGCGGGGTAATACTGGTCGGTGACGGCGTCGCTGTCCCAGACCTCCGCCACGGTGTAGATCTCGGGGTCCAGCTTTTTCAGCTCCGCCATGTACCAGAGCCAGAATTCCGCGTTTTGTGCGTGGTTCTCGTAATAGGGGTATTTGGCGGCGTCGAAGCGGAAGCCGTCCACGCCCTTGTCCAGGTAGAAGCGGGCGATCTCCAGCAGCTCCTGGCGGACGGCCTCATTGTCAAAGTTCAGCTCCGGCATGGCCTTGTCAAAATTGCACTCGTAGAGATCGCTGCAGCCGGAGATGGGCTGGAAGCTCCGCCCCGCCGGGATCTCTCCCTCGCGGCACCAGGAATAGAAATCATAGTAGGGGCTCTCGGTGTCACCCGTGCGGTGGGCCTCGCAGAAGGCCTGGAACCAGGCGTTCCGGTCGCCGGTGTGGTTCAGCGGCAGATCCAGGATCAGCTTCACGTTCCGCTCTTCGCAGAGGGCGGCCAGCTCCTCCAGATCCTCCATGCTGCCAAAGCTGGGGTCGATGCTGTAATAGTCCGTGATGTCATACTTGTGGTAGGAGGGGGAGCGGAAGATCGGCGTCAGCCAGATGCCCTCCACGCCCAGGCTCTTGCCGGAGGCGGGGTCGCCGTCGTTGAGATAGTCGAAGCGGTTGATGATGCCCCGCAGATCCCCGATCCCGTCTCCGTCGGAGTCGGAGAAGGAGCCCACGAAGATCTCATAGAAAACCCGGGCGTTGTCCTCGGCGGGCAGAGGCTCCAGCGCGGCCTCATCGGCCGCCCATTCCTCCACCGGGTCCAGCAGCTGCACGGGAGCGCGCTCCACGGCCCCGAAGTTTTCCGGCCGGGCATAGGCGAGATCCGCGCTGCCGTCGAGATGCACGGTGATCCAGACCTCCTTGCCCGCTTCGATGGCCAGATCCGCGGTCTGGACGCCGCCGTCGTTGGCGTTGACGATGAAGTGATCCGCCCAGTCGGGAATCTGGATGAGATATCCGCGGCCGTCGGGCTCCATGGGCTCGCCGGGCCAGGCGTCGAACACGTTGCGATCTCCGCTCCAGGCCCAGGCGCCGGGCTGGGACCAGCCTGTGGGGACGGCGGCGTGGACAAAGAACATGCCCGGATCCGGCGTGCGGGCCTCGGGCGGCTCATAGGAAAGCGTCGCGCTGCCGTCGGCCTGCACGGTGATCCAGACTTCCTTGCCGGGCTCGATGGAAAGGTCCGCAGTCTGGACGCTGCCGTCGTTGGCGTTCACAATAAAGGAGTCTGCCCAGTCGGGGATCTGAACGGTGTACCAGTCGCCGTCAGGCTCCATGGGCTGGCCGGGCCAGGCGTCAAACACGTTGCGATCTCCGCTCCAGGCCCAGGCACCGGGATCTTTCCAGTCCGCGGGAACGGAGGCGTGGACAAAGACCATGCCCGGATCCGGGACCTCGGGCAGATCCTTCGCCGGAAAGCCGGCAGCGCAGGCGCACAGCGCCATGCACAGGCACAGCAGCAGCGCCAGGGCTTTTCTCAAATTCCGCATAGGATGACCTCCTTTGTGTAACTGTGTAAAATCAGTATATCGGCTTTGGCGCCTTCTGTCAAACCCGAAGGCAGGGTCCCTGTGGCATTTTTGCTCCCGCCGCCGCTGTAAACGCATTTTTCAAAACGAATCATGTATAATCTCTGCCAGCCCAGGCAAGAATAGGCTTGAAACCAATTCTTGTATGGAGGTTGAACACATGAACAGCAAAAGCTCCGGCAGCTGGCTGGAGGCGTTTTTGATGGGGAAGGGCTTCTACATCGTACTGTTTCTCTGCGCCGCGGTGATCGGCGTCTCCGCCTGGATGCTGACGGCGGAGAGCCGAAGCCCGGCGGAGGACGTGATCGAGGTCAGCAGCACCCAGACCGGCGTCTCCCGTACGGAGACGCTGCTCCCGCCTCCGCGGGACAGCGCCCAGACCATGGAAGAGCTCATCCAGGAGGCGACCCAGATGATCGAAGAGCCGCCCGCCGAGGACGAGGAGGCCCAGGAGGTCTTTCAGGAGGAGCCGGCGCCGGTGAATCCCATCTACGCCTGGCCGCTCAACGGGGAGGTGGACCGCTTCCACGACCCGGACACCCTGCGCTTTGACGACACCATGGGCGACTGGCGCACCCACGAGGGCATCGACATTCTGGCGCCTCTGGGCGAGACGGTGCTGGCCGCCCACGCGGGCAAGGTGGAAAGCATCCGCCGGGACGGCCTCTTCGGCACCGTGGTCACCGTCAGCCACGGGGACGGCTTCTGCACCGTCTACGCGAACCTGGCGGAGGAGACCGCCGTCAGCGTGGGCGACTGGCTGGAGCCCGGGGACCTGATCGGCACGGTGGGGGACAGCGCCCTGGCGGAGGTCGGCCAGGAGAGCCACCTGCACTTCGCCGTGCTGCGCAACGGCGTCAACCAGAACCCTCTGGACTATCTGCCAGCATAACACAAGAACCGCCTCCCGGAAATCCGGGAGGCGGTTCTTGTGTTAGTGCGTAGTTCTTAGTGCTTAGTACGTAGAAAGATTAACTAAGCACTACGCACTACGCACTTAGCACTCAATGCCCAACGTGCTCGTGAAGCTCGTCCTCGTCCATCTCCTTGAAGTCCTCCGGGTCGTAGGCGATGCCGTTGCGGTCGTAGTAGTCCTTCACGGCGGCGCGGACGGCCTGCTCGGCCAGGACGCTGCAGTGGAGCTTGTGCACGGGCAGCCCGTCCAGCGCCTCCACCACGGCCTTGTTCGACAGATCCAGGGCTTCCTTCACGGTCTTGCCCTTGATGAGCTCGGTGGCCATGGAGCTGGTGGCGATGGCGCTGCCGCAGCCGAAGGTGTTGAACTTCACGTCGGTGATGACCTGGTTCTCGTCGATCTTCAGATACATGCGCATGATGTCGCCGCACTTGGCGTTGCCCACCTCGCCGATACCGTCGGCGTCGTCGATCTGCCCCACGTTGCGGGGATTGCGGAAATGATCCATTACTTTTTCACTGTAGAGAGCCATTTTTGTTTCCTCCAATTCTGTTTTTCGGAACAGGGGAGGACCCCTCCACCGCTCCGCGGTCCCCCTCCCCTTAGGCAGGGGAGGCTATAAGGTAAAAGATTTTAAATCAGGTGCTTCCGTTCGCCTTTGACCAGCTCGTCCCACACCGGGGACATGGAGCGCAGATAGCTGACCACCTTGGGCACGGTCTCAATGATGTGGTCGATCTGCTCCATGGTGTTGTACTCCCCGATGGACAGGCGCAGGGAGCCGTGGGCCACCTCGTGGGGCAGGCCGATGGCCAGCAGCACATGGCTGGGGTCCAGAGAGCCGGAGGTGCAGGCGCTGCCGGAGGAGGCGCAGATCCCCGCATCGTCCAGCATCAGCAGCAGGCTCTCTCCCTCGATGCCCTCAAAGCACATGTTCACCGTGCCGGGAACGTGATGCTCCAGACTGCCGTTGATTTTGCTGTGGGGGATCTTGGAGAGCTCCGCAAAGAGCTTGTCCCGCATGGGGAGGATCTTGGCGGTGTTGGCCTCCATATTGGCGCAGCTTTCCTGCAGGGCCGCGGCCATGGCGGCGATGCCGGCCACGTTCTCGGTGCCGGCCCGCTTGCCCCGCTCCTGGGCGCCGCCCTCGATGATATTGGTGAGCACCATGCCCTTGCGGGCGTAGAGGGCGCCCACCCCCTTGGGGGCGTGGAACTTGTGGCCGGAGATGGCCAGCATGTCGATGTTCATGGCCTTCACGTCGATGGGCATGTGGCCCGCGGCCTGCACCGCGTCGCAGTGGAAGGGGATCTTCTTCTCCCGGCAGAGGGCGCCGATCTCCGCGATGGGCTGCACGGTGCCGATCTCGTTGTTGGCGAACATGATGGTCACCAGGGCCGTGTCCTCCCGGATGGCGGCCTTCAGATCCTCCAGCCGCACCACCCCGTCCTCATGCACGTCCAGAAGCGTCACCTCGAAGCCCTCTTTTTCCAGCTTTGACAAAGTGTGCAGCACGGCGTGGTGCTCGAACTTGGTGGAGATCAGGTGCTTTTTGCCCTTCCGGGCGCCCAGACGGGCGGCGGAGACGATGGCCTGGTTGTCGGCCTCGGAGCCGCCGGAGGTGAAGTAGATCTCCCTGGGATCGGCGTTGAGGCATTTGGCCACGGTCTCCCGGGCCTCCTGCAGGGCCTCCTGGGCCTTCTGACCGAAGGAATAGAGGCTGGAGGGATTGCCGTACTGCTCCGTCAAAAAGGGCAGCATGGCATCCAGCGCGGTTTTGGACACGCTGGTGGTTGCGGCGTTGTCGGCGTATACGAACATAATACAATCTTCCTTTCCTTATAGGCTCCCCTGCAAGGGGAAAAGCGGGCTCGCGCCGCCGGTGGCGGAAGAAGCGAGCGCGCTTTTTCCGCAGCGGTCGAAAAACGCAAGGAAAAGCGTAAGCCCGCAGCGTTTTTCGGGCACCGCAAGGCGGATGCTGTCAGACGGCGGTCTGACTAGGGGATTATCCCCGCGGGGACGCTTTTCGCTGCTCAGAAGAACTCTGAAAACTCAAAACTCAAAACTCACTTCCACTTCTGTCCGGTGAGCAGATCCTCCAGCGTGACGGTTTGCAGATAGGCGTTGGTGAGCTCGTCCAGCTCCTTCCACATGGGAATGGTGAGGCACATGGCGGCCCGGTCGCACTGGACGCCGCCGTCCTTGATGCAGGAGACGGGAGCCAGATTGTCCTCGATGGAGCGCAAAATCTCCTCCACGCTGGTGTCGGCAGGGGGCTTGCAAAGCTTATAGCCGCCCTCCTTGCCCCGGGTGCTCTCCAGCAGCTCCGCCTTCTTGAGGTTGCCCACGATGGCCTCCAGGTATTTCATGGAGATGCCCTGCCGCTCGGCCACGGTCTTCAGCGACACAAAGCCGTCTTCCGGGTGCTGGGCCAGGTCCAGCATCACCCGCAGGGCATAGCGCCCCTTGCTGGTGATATTCAAAGCAATTCCCCCTTTTTTACTGGGTATTTCCACAGCTGAATATACCAGAACTTTAGTAGGAATTAAATAGACAATTTCGAAAAATTGTACAAGAATAAAGAGGATGCGCGCTGCGTTTGGCAGCGCGCATCCTCAGACTGTAGACAAACCCATGCGGCAAGGTACCGACACGCATGGGGGGATTGTGAAGGGGGGAGGGTATGCCCCCCTTCACGTACAATCTATGCAAGAATGGGAACTTTTTTCGGAAGTTCCCATTCTTGCTTTCAAGCTGTCGACACATTGTCGACAGCTTGAGGATGCGCGCTGCGTTTGGCAGCGCGCATCCTCATAGCCGCGTGAAGCGGGTTTTGGGGCGTCAAAGCCTCATCAGCTCTCCGCTTTTTTGCGGAAGAGCACGAATTTTTCCAGCGGGAAGAGTACCGCCATCTGCACCATGCCGGCGCAGAGCGCGGCGACGGTACGGGCCAGGGCGGAGAAGCTCGTCTCCAGGAGCTTTGCCGCCACCCAGCCCTGGAGCCAGGTGGTGAAGAGGATCAGCCCCGTCAGAACGAGCAGATAGGCGATCAGACCCGCCCGGGTGCCACGGCCCCGGAAGGTGGCCTTCATGTTCATGAAATAGCCGTAGATGTTGGCCAGGAAATTGGACAGGAAAAAGGGCAGCACATAGCCCCAGGTGACCACCCCGTCCGTCACATAGATGGACTCGCCCTCAAACAGACGCTCCGGCACGAAGACCGGGCGCAGCAGAGGCGGGAGGGGAGCCCGCAGCCCGTCGAAGAGCAGCGGCAGGAGATTGGCCAGCAGCAGCTGCACGACCGTGATGCTCAGACTGACCAGATTAAATTTGACGAACTGCCACAGCGCGCGGTCGCCCCAGCGCGCGTCCAGCGTCTTCCAGAAACGCAGGGCCTCCGCCTCCCTTCGCTTTACTTGCCTGCAGTATACCAGAGGACGCGTCCTCTTTGCAAGCCCCCGTCCCGAAAAAAGCCTTTCCGGGCGGGCCTTGCAAGGGCGGCCCGGCTCTGGTACAATCGGGGGGAGAAAACACACGCGGGAGGGATCGCCATGGATTCTGTCGCCCGGCTGCAGACGCCTCTGGGGGGGGTTCTGCTGGCCTCAGATGGGGCGGCGCTGACCGGCCTCTGGTTCGCGGGGCAAAAATATGCCTGCGCGGGCCTGTCCGCCGACGCGCGGGAGCGGGAGGAGCCCGTCTTTGCGGAAACGGCGCAGTGGCTGGCGCTCTATTTTGCCGGGAAGCGCCCGGATTTCTGCCCGCCTCTGGCTCCCCGGGGGAGCGCGTTCCGGCAGCGGGTCTGGGCCCTGCTGCGGCAGATCCCCTACGGCGAGACCAGCAGCTACGGGGAGCTGGCCCGGGCGCTGGGCTGCGCCTCGCCCCGGGCGCTGGGCCAGGCCGTGGGCCGCAACCCCATCTCCCTGCTGATCCCCTGCCACCGGGTGCTGGGCGCGGACGGCGGCCTCACGGGTTACGCCGGCGGGCTCTGGCGCAAGGAGGCACTGCTGCGGCTGGAGGGCGCGCTGCCGAAGGAGGACGGGACATGGAGCTGAACTACTGCCCCGTCTGCGGGGAAAGGCTGCGCCTGCGGCAGCACCCCACGGAGCCGCCCACCCCCTGGTGCGAGCGCTGCGGGGACTGGCGCTTCCCCCTCTACAGCGCCGCCGTCAGCGTGATTCTGCTGGATCCCACCGGCAGCCGCATGCTGCTGATCCGGCAGTACGGCGAAAGGGAGCCGGTGCTGGTGGCGGGCTATGTGGACAAGGGCGAGCGCGCCGAGGACGCGGTGATCCGGGAGGTGCGGGAGGAGCTGGGCATGATGGCCCGGGCGCCCCGCTTCCTGGGCAGCCACTACTACGCCCCCAGCGAGACCCTGATGCTGAACTTCCTCGCCACCGTGGAGGAGGAGACGCCCCGCCCCAATGCCGAGGTGGAGGGCTGGCTCTGGGTTCCGGCGGCGGAGGCCTCCCGGCTGGTGAAGCCCGGCGGCCTTGCCGAGACCCTGCTGGCCGACTGGCAGCCGGAGAATTGTAAACCGAAAAGATAAAAACAAGTTGACATTTAGCGGGATCGGGCTATAATGGAGAGCATCTGAGAAAAGAGAGGTGCTTTCCGTGAAATCGAAAATTCCCGTGCGGGAGATGGCGCTGGCGGCCATGGGCGCAGCGCTGATCGCCGTGTGTTCCTGGATCTCGATCCCGGCCCCCGGGGGCGTGCCCTTCACGCTGCAGACCTTTGCGGTCTGTCTGCTGACGGCTCTTTACGGCTGGAAGCTGGGGCTTTGCACCGTGGCGGTCTATCTGCTGCTGGGCGCGGTGGGCGCGCCGGTGTTTGCCGGCTTCAAGGGCGGCGCGGGGGCGCTGCTGGGCACCACCGGCGGTTATCTGCTGGGCTTTCTGTTCACCGCCCTGATCACGGGCCTGCTGGCGGACAAGGTCTCCCGCCGCTTCCCTCTATTGCTGCTGTGGATGGCGCTGGGCCTGGCGGTCTGCTATGCCTTCGGCACGGCCTGGTTCGTGTGGCTCTATGCCAAAAACACCGGCCCCGTCAGCGTCGCGGCGGCGCTGGGCTGGTGCGTGTTTCCCTTTTTGCTCCCGGACGCCGTCAAGCTCACCCTGGCGGCGCTGCTCGCGGGGCGGCTATACCCCTTTATCAAGAGAGGAAGATCACAATGACAATGACAAAGGATCGGGTGCTGGAGATGCTCTGGCGCAGCGCGGATCGCAGCGTCTCCGGCGAGGAGCTGGCGGCGGGGCTGTCCCTGAGCCGCGCGGCGGTGTGGAAGGCGGTGGAGCAGCTGCGGGCGGAGGGCTATCTCATCGAGTCGGCCCCCCGGCGGGGCTACCGGCTCCTGTCCAAAAGCGATGTGCTCAGCGCCCCGGGGATCGAGAAGTATCTGGACGCCCCCGGCCTGCGTCTGCGCTATGTGCCGGAGATCGGCTCCACCAACACGGCGCTGAAGGAGCTGGCGAACCGGGGAGAGGCCGCGGGCCTGGCTCTGGCGGCCGGACGGCAGAGCGCCGGGCGGGGCCGCATGGGCCGCAGCTTTTACTCCCCGGAGGACACGGGCGTGTATCTGAGCCTACTGCTGCGCCCCCGGATGCCGGCGGCGGAGGCTGTCCGGATCACCGCCTGCGCGGCGGTGGCCGTGGCGGAGACCCTGGAGGAGCTCTCCGGGCGGCCCGCGCAGATCAAATGGGTCAACGACGTTTTCATGGCGGGCAAAAAGGTCTGCGGCATCCTCACCGAGGCGAGCCTGGACTGCGAGAGCGGCCTGCTGCACCACGCGGTGGTGGGCGTGGGCGTCAACGTTCTGGAGCCGGCGGGGGGCTTCCCGGCGGAGCTGCGGGACGTGGCCGGGGCCGTGTTTGCGGAGCGGACTCTGCCGGAGCTGCGCTGCCGGGTGGCGGCGGGGATTTTGAATCGGCTCTGGCGATACTGCGGCGGGGAGGAGCCGGCGGACTGCTTTGCCGGCTACCGGGACCGCTCCCTGGTCCTGGGCCGGGAGGTGGAGCTGCTCTCCCCCGGGCGGGAGCCGGAGCGGGCCCGGGCGCTGGACCTGGAGCCGGACTACGCCCTGCGGGTGCGCCTCTCCGACGGGAGTGAGCGCCGGGTGCAGACCGGGGAAGTCCGCCTGCGGCCCCTGGAAAGGCCCTGATTTTGCGATTTTGCTCTTGGCAAGCGCGCAGGGATAGGGTATACTGATTTTATCAAGAAGAAAGCAGGAGATGATCCCGATGAAAAAATGGACGATCCTCGCGCCTCTCGGCCTGGCCGCCCTGGGCGCCGCCTTTGCGCTGACGCGCAAAAAAGCCGCTCCCGCCGCCAAAGCGCCCGCCGGCAAGCAGCCCGCGCCCGCCAAGGCGCCCGCCAATCTGAAAACCGGCAGCTACAGCTTCATCTCCGGCTTCCGGGACGCCTCCACCGTGGAGATGAGCCTGGACTATGACGCGGACAAGTTCAGCTACGCCGTGGTGTCGGAGGACTTCCTCAGCTATTCCAGCGACTCCCATGTGGCCCTGCTGCAGGGGGAGGATTTCAGCCTGCAGATCGAGTACGCCGCCTACTTCACCGGCGAGGATTTTGCCGCCCACTGCGCGGGCCTGGCCGAAAAGCACAAGAGCTTCGGCCCCGTGCGCTACGGCAGCGTGGACGCGGTGAAGTATCTGGAGGGGGACAATCTCTGCTTCTGCGTCCCCATCCCCGGGGACGGGCAGAGCTATGTGCTGGTGCTGCTCTTCAAGGACAAGGGCAACGACACGCCCCTGCCCGACATGGCGCAGGACCCGGATCTTTGCGCCATTCTGTCCAGCGTCCGCTTCAACAGACATTGAGACTCCTTTGACTGCAAAAGCAGCCCATCTCAGGAGATGGGCTGCTTTTGGGCATTTCGATTGACGAGTCCGCGGCGTTCTGCTATCATCAAAGAGAAGAATCTGAATATGAAGGAGGAACCATGATGAAACGCATTGCATTTCTGCTTGCCCTGCTGATGCTGCTGGGCTGCCTGGCCGGCTGCGGCGGACAGCCGACGGCGGAAAAGCCCGCCGAGACCGCGCCGGAGGCCCCCGCGACCGCCGAGCCGGAACCGGCAGCGGAGCCGGAACCCGAGCCGGAACCGGAGCCCGAGCCGGAACCCGAACCCGAACCGACGCCCGAGCCGGAACCGACGCCGGACCCCAATACGGAGCCTGTCATCCTGGAGGACTTCAGCGTCCGCTGCAGCGACGGGACGGAGTTTCGCCTGTACGAGGCGCTGGAGGATCACGAGCTGGTGGTCATCAACCTCTTCGCCACCTGGTGCGACCCCTGCCGGAGGGAGTTCCCCTATATGCAGGAGGCCTGGTCTCAGAATTCCGACAAGGTCGCTGTGATCGCCCTGTCCGATGAACCTAAGGATACGGACGAGGTGCTGCGGAACTTCGCAGCGGCGAACGGACTCAGCTTCCCCATGGCCAATGTGGCCGGGACGGGGCTGGATCGCTTTTGTCCGGATTATATCCCCGTCACGCTGTATGTGGATCACAGCGGCCGAATCGCCGCGGTGATGGGCGGCGCGGAGAGCTCGACAGAGGCCTTTCTGGAGCATTTTGCGCGCTACTCCGGCCCGGACTACAATCCCAATGTCTGCACGCACACCGTTGAGGTCTTCGACCAGAATTACAGGCCCATAGAGGGTGTGCACATCGGCTTCTGCACCGACTCGGTCTGCATCGGCGTCACCACCGACGCGGAGGGCATGGCGATCTTCACGGACATGCGCTACCGCTATCATGTCCAGGTGCTCCAGATCCCCGAGGGCTATGAGTTCGTGGATCCGGACGAGTATCTTCTGGAGCCCTATGACCAGAACATCGAGATCATGCTGAGGAAAGTGGGATGACGCGGAAAACTGCGCTGTGGGCGGCGCTGTTTGTTTTGGGCCTTGCGCTGGTGATCCTGGGCGTGCTGAACGGCGGCGCCCGGGACGTGCTGGCCAAGGCCGTCAGGATCTGCTCGGAGTGTATCGGCCTTGGCTAAGAAGCTGCACAGGCCCACCACCCGGCGGCTGATCCAGCTCTACTCGGCCCTGCTCTACAACGCCCACCTGAAGGGCTTCGCCGAGGGGCAAATCTATACCGGCCCGCTGAAAAGCGTGTGCGTCCCGGGGCTGAACTGCTATTCCTGCCCGGGGGCGGTTGCGGCGTGCCCGCTGGGCTCCCTGCAGAACGCGGTGGCCGCCTCGGCGGACCGTCCGGCCTTCTACGTGGTGGGGATCCTGCTGCTCTTCGGGTTGCTGCTGGGGCGGGTGATCTGCGGCTTCCTCTGCCCCTTCGGGCTGATCCAGGAGCTGCTGCACAAGATCCCCACCCGCAAGATCCCCAAGAGCCCGCTGACGCGAAAGCTCAGCCGGGTCAAATACGGCGTGCTGCTGGTCTTCGCCATCGGCATCCCGGCCTGGTTTGCCCTGCGGCGGCTGCCGCTGCCGGGCTTCTGCAAGTTCATTTGCCCCGCCGGAACCCTGGAGGGGGCGCTGCTGCTGATGCTCCACCCGGCAAACGAGGCCCTGCGCGCCATGACCGGCGGCCTCTTCTGGTGGAAATTCTCGCTGCTGCTGCTGATCCTCACCGGCTGCGTGTTCGTCTTTCGGGCTTTCTGCCGCTTCCTCTGCCCCCTGGGCGCCCTCTACGGTCTGATGGCCAAGCTGGCGCTGCTGGGCGTGAAGGTGGACAAGAGCCGCTGCACCGACTGCGGCGCCTGCGTCCGCGCCTGCCCCATGGACATCCGCGCCGTGGGGGACAGCGAATGCGTCCACTGCGGCAAGTGCATCGACGTTTGCGCGTTTCGGGCCATCTCCTTCCGGGCCGGGAAGCTGGTCCTGCGGGGACCGGAGCTGCCGGGGAAGGGGGTGCGGCCATGAAAAAGGGACTGAGCCGCCTGCTCTGGGCCCTGGCCCTTGCGCTGCTGGCGGCGGTGCTGGTGCTGGTGAACCGGCCCGCGCCTGCCGCCCCCGCCCCTGCGCCCCAGGAGAGCCTGCCCGAGGACGATCCCGCCATTCCCCAGGGGACCCAAGTGGGGGAGCGCCTGCCGGATTTCACCGTGCAGTGCGTAGACGGCAGCGTCTTCACCCTGTCGGAGCAGCGGGGCAAGGTGGTGGTGCTCAATCTCTGGGCCACCTGGTGCACCCCCTGCGTCCGGGAGCTGCCGAACTTTGACCGGCTGCTGCAGGAGCGGGGCGGGGATCTGGCGGTGCTGGCGATCCACGCCTCTCCCGTGACGGCGGACGTGCCCGCCTATCTGGCGGACTACGACTATACCATGCCCTTCGCCGTGGACGAGGACGGAAGCCTCTGCGCCCTGCTGGAGGCCTCTACCGTCCTGCCCCAGACCATCATCCTGGACGCCCGGGGCCTGGTGCGCTATAACAGCGAGGGCTCGCTCAGCTACGAGGAGCTGGCGGCGCTGGCCGATGCGGCCCTGCGTCCATCCCCGTAGGGACGGCCATTGGCCGTCCGCGGACATGTGTCGAGCCCCGGCCCCTGCAGGGGCCGGGGCTCAACGCCCCAGATACTATTTTTTCTTGACTATGAAACCTTTTTGCCCCGCTGAACGTTATACAAGCAGAGGACGGGAACAGAACGAAAATCGGCGGGCGCGGAACACGGAGAATGGTCCCCCGTGATTTGCTTTCTCGGCCAGAAAGCGAGGAACTTCTTATGAACATAGCAGCTGTTGTCTTGTTTGGCGTTCCTGTTTTGCTTCTGATCGGCACCGCTCTGGTGGCGGTGCTCCGCCTCCGGGACAAGCGCAGGGGAGCGCAAAAGGACAGCGGGAAGAGCCGGAGGCAGGGGCTGTTTCTCTGCTGGACCGTCATCCTGGGCGCGGGAGACGCCCTCGTCATCGGCTTTGCAGTTTTCGTCAGCTGTCTGTTCGAGTTGCACTGGTATATGATCGCTCTTACCATTCTTGCGGGTCTGCTGCTGGCGCTGCTGCTGATCGCCCTGATGGCCCAAAACCTTGGAAAAAAGGCCTTTTTGGCCCTGCTGGGCTGCACCGTCCTGGCCTTTGGCGCGATCGGCGGCCGGGAGCTCTATTTGTTCCATCTGCGGAGCATCACCCTGCAGGAGAGCTTTGACTACCGCAGCTATACCCCCTTTGTGGAGGACAGCCCCGTGGCCAGGCTGGACGAGACGCCCACGCTGCGCTTCGACGATCTGGATTCTCTCCCCCGCATGGACGGCGCCACGGCTCTCTATCCCGTCTACGCCGCCTTTGCCCAGGCGACTTACCCGGAGCGCATGGCGGAGCTGGAAGAGTGGGAGATTCGAAGGGTCGTCGCCTGCAGCACCACGGGCTATGCATACCGGGCGATCGTGAACGGGGACTGCGACATCATTTTTGTGGGCGGCCCCAGCCGGGAGCAGGAGGAATACGCCGCAGAGAAGGGCGTGGAGCTGGTCTATACGCCCATCGGGCGGGAGGCCTTCGTCTTCTTTGTGAATCCGAAAAACCCGGTGGAAGGGCTGAGCCTGGAGCAGCTCCGGGGGATCTATTCCGGTCAGATCACCGATTGGAGCGAGCTGGGAGCCCAGGGACTGGGAGAGATCCTGGCCTTCCAGCGGGAGCCGGGCAGCGGCAGCCAGACAGCCCTGGAGCGTTACGTCATGCAGGACACGCCCCTGATGCCCGCCGACCGGGAGCAGGTCATAGACGGCATGGGCGGGATCGTGGAGCAGGTTTCCGCGTACCGGAACCACCGCAACGCCATCGGCTATTCCTTCCGCTTTTACTGCACGGGCCTGATGAAGGGCTTCGACGTGAAGCTGCTGGAAATCAACGGGGTCGCGCCCACGGTGGAGAACATCGAAAACGGCAGTTACCCTCTGGCCTCCTGCTTCTATGCCGTGACCCGTGCTGACGCGGACGAGAACACTCTGGCCCTGCTGGCATGGATCTGTTCTCCCCAGGGGCAGGAGCTGGTGGAAAAGGCCGGCTACACGCCCCTTGACGCCGCCGGCTGAGAGCGCATCCGCGGCAGGATCCCGGCAAGGGGGGCCGGCAGAGAATATGAGGATTTCGAAACGGGCAGTCTTTGCGCAGAGAGGAGCGCCGCGTCATGGCGTATCATGCAGATTGGAAGATCGGCGATACCTTTGTTCATCCCTTCCTCCAGGATTCCGCAAAAAAAGCGGGTCTCTTGGGTATGCTGGCGCTGTTCCGCAAAGTCGGAGAATATGAAGACCGAAGCGGGCGCCTGATCCAGTTGGTCTATGTTACGCTTTGCCCGGAGGACGCGATCCCGCAAACAGAAGCGGAGCTTGCTTCGCTGGGCTTGCTGCGTGTGATGGAGCACGGCGAAAAGTGGGATTATTTGTGCCAAATCTGCTTCAAATCCAAGAAAGACGAGGAG
This sequence comes from Oscillospiraceae bacterium, assembly GCA_017428565.1. Lineage (GTDB taxonomy): Bacteria > Bacillota > Clostridia > Oscillospirales > Oscillospiraceae > Limivicinus. Next base: position 63,588 of record JAFRQP010000058.1, on the reverse strand, counting down.
AGCTGGGGCTTGAATCGGATCGGCTGCTTTCCCTACGCCGGAAGTCCGCCCGACGCAGCCGAAGAAATCCCCGACTTGTCCATGCCGCTGTTCGGAAGAAGAAAAAACACGGATGTCCCGGGCTTTGAAAACCAAATCAGCCTCTTTTTTCGGCAGCATGGGATCTGGAAACCGACAGAGAGATAGGGAACAGCGAAAGACAGCCCGTCCGAGAGGACGGGCTGTCAGACTGTAGACAAACCCATGCGGCGAGGTACCGACACGCATGGGGGGATTGTGAAGGGGGGATGGGAGTCCCCCCTTCACGTTCAATCTACGCAAGAATGGGAACTTTTTTCGGAAGTTCCCATTCTTGCGTTCAAGCTGTCGACACTTTGTCGACAGCTTGACAGCCCGTCCGAGAGGACGGGCTGTCTTTTGCTGTGTGCCATTCTTCGCAGGCGCCGCGCAGCAAAGCGATCTAAAATCAGTGGTCGGACTTCAGCCCCGCGCCGCACATGGTAATGAGACAGTCGGGCGTCGGGCCGTAAGTCTCGCAGTAGGCGAGATAGGCCGCGTAGTTTGCGGCTGTGGTGTGCTCGCAATAGATCCCGCGCCTTGCCAGCGCGGCCCGGGCGTCCAGGATCCTGTCCTCCGGTGCGTGGACAAAGCGGACGCCGTACTTGTAGGCGTATTCCAGGATCTCCCTGCCGCGCATGGGCTTGCCGATGGCGATCCCCTCCGCGATGGTGGGCCGCGGCGTGAGTTCTGCCGGCTCCGCCAGGCCCTGCGCCGCGGCGCGGAGGAGCGGATCGCAGGTCTCGGCCTGCAGGGCGATGATCTGCGGCATTTTTTCGATGCAGCCGGAGCGGAGCAGATGCTCCAGGCCCTTGATGGCGCCGAGAAACAGCGTGCCGTTCCCGACGGGGATCACGAGATGCGCCGGAATCCGGCCCAGCTGCTCAAACACTTCGTAGATATAGGTCTTTGTTCCCTCGTAGAAAAAGGGGTTGTAGACGTGGTTGGCATAGTACAGGCCCTGCCGCTCCACCTTCTCCCGGCAGACCTCCGCGCAGTGGTCGCGGCCTCCGGGGACCACGGTGCAGACGGCGCCGTGGGCGCGGATGCTGTCGATCTTCTTGGGGCTGGTCCCCTCCGGCACAAAGATCTCGCAGGCGATCCCGGCCTTGGCGCAGTAGGCCGCGACGGAGTTGCCCGCGTTGCCGCTGGAATCCTGCACGACGCTGTCCACGCCGATGGCCCGGCAGTGGGAGACCAGCACCGCCGCCCCGCGATCCTTGAAGGACAGGGTCGGCATGAAATAGTCCATCTTCAAAAGCACGTTCTCATCCAGCCGGACGATGGGCGTCATGCCTTCGCCGAGGCTGATGCCGCGCCAGGAGGCGTCGTCGTCCAGCGCCATGAAGGCCCGGTAACGGAACATGCTCCACTCGCTCCGATCGATCTTTTCCGTGTCGAACTTCGGCGGCTCATAGTCCAGCTTCCAAAGTCCGCCGCAGTCACAGTGGGCCTTGCGGGTGCGCACGCTCTCCCGTTTTCCGCATGCCGAACATATGAATTCCATATCTGCCCTCCTCCGGCATTTCCGCTGGCGTCTGGAAGGACCAGAACAGCCTGCCTCATCATCACCCGAACGGATTCGTTTTCCCCCGGATGGTCAAATCCACCCTGCCGATCCGCTTTGCCGCCTGCAAAACAGCGCGGGGTACAGGCCGCGGCGGCCCGTGAGCGGAACGCTAGGCTTCCTTCGGCCTGTTTTCCTCGCCCCAGGTGCAGAGCTGGTCCAGCACCCGCACCAGGGAGTGCCCTCTTTCCGTCAGGCTGTACTCCACCTTCGGCGGGATTTCAGGATACATCTCCCGGTGGATGAGACCGTCCCGCTCCAGCTCCTTCAGCGTCTGGCTCAGCGTCTTGTCCGCTGCGGTCCCCAGATACCGGTGCATCTCATTGAAGCGAACCGGCTCATACTCCATCAGGCAGTAGAGCACAATGGGCTTGTACTTCCCGGCAATCAGCGAGAGCGTGTAGCTGTATCCGGTATCGCTGAATTTGGCTTCCGAAATGTTTTTATCCTTCATACGCTTTCCTCAAAGTAAGTACCTAACAAATATGTCAGTACTTGTTTCAAATACGATTTCATGATACCATGCGAAACGGAAGATGTCAATTCATCCGAAATATGATACGAGGAGGATTTCCCCCATGGGTAAAAAGATCGTAGTTTTGACCGGCAGCCCCCGCAGGAAGGGCAACAGCTTTGCCATGACCGAGGCCTTTATTCAGGCTGCCGAGGCCAAAGGGCACAGCGTTACCCGCTTCGACACGGCCTTTATGGACATCGGCTTCTGCCATGCCTGCATGAACTGCTATAAGAAGGGCCAGCCCTGCTCCTTCAAGAGCGACTTCAACGGCACCATGGCGGACGCGATCCTGGCGGCCGACGCCATCGTATTCACGACCCCGGTGTACTGGTATTCCTTCCCGGCCCAGCTGAAGGGCGCCATCGACAAGATGTTTTCCTTCGTGGTGGGCGGAAAAGACTTCGCGGGCAAGGAGTGCGCGCTGATCGCCTGCTGTGAGGAAGAGGACCCGGCCGTTCTGGACGGCGTCCGCCTGCCCATCGAGCGCACCGCCGCGCTGAACGGCTGGACCATGGTCGGCTCCGTCTGCGTCGGCGGCGTGATGGAGATCGGCGATATCGACAAGACGGACGGCGTTGCGCGGGCAGCGGCGCTGGCAGAGCGATTCTGAGGAGCGAGTCATGGCGAAGAAAATCATCATACTCAACGGAAGCCCTCGCCCAAACGGCAATACCGCCGCGCTGACCGCGCAGTTCAGAAAGGGCGCGGAGGAGGCGGGCAATACCGTCACGGAGTTTCAGCTGGCTAAAATGAACATCCGCGGCTGCCTTGGCTGCTGGCAGGGGGGAAAGGATCCCGCGCATCCCTGCGTGCAGAGAGACGATATGGAGCGCATCTATCCCGTATACCGGGAAGCGGATATCGTCGTGCTGGCCTCGCCGCTCTATTACTGGTTTATCTCCGGCCATCTGAAAAACGCCTTTGACCGCCTGTTCGCCATAGCTGAATGCGATCTCCGGACGGGCGTCCGGGTCGTTTTGCTCCGCGGTGGCGCGGGTGCTGGAATCCCCGTAGTTCAGATCCTCGGCGGTATAGGGCTGCGCCGGGAGGATCTCCTGCGGATCCCCGCCGGTGAGCGCGGCGATCCGCTCCGCCACGCCGCGGGTGGTGCCGGTGGCGGAAAAAACCAGCACCAGAACGGAGCTGTGTGCCTCGGGCGCCGCCCCGTCCCCGGGCGCGCTCTCCGCCGCAGGCGCGCAGGCAGCGGAGCAGCTCCTCTGCGCTTCCGCTTTGACAGAGGCGCTCCGCCCGGTCGATGGCTTCCGCGCGGCAGCCGGCGTCTGTCATGCATTCTTTGATGGCCGCCCAGTCCTTCACTGCGGATCACCTCCCTGCAAATTCACCATACCATATTGCAAATCCTTTCGCTAATGGTTATAATGCATATCGTGATATTCCTTTATTGCATATCAAGGAGGAAGACTGATGGAGATCCGCACGCTTCGCTATTTTCTCGCCGTGGCAAGGGAGGAGAATATGTCCCGCGCGGCGGAGCAGCTGCATGTGACGCAGCCCACGCTCTCGAAGGCGCTGAGGGCCCTGGAGGACGAGCTGGGGAAAAAGCTCTTTACACGCCGCAGCTTCAGCATCGCGCTCACCGAGGAGGGCGTCCTGCTCCGCAACCGGGCGGAGGATCTGGTCTCCATGGCGGATAAGATCGAAAAGGAGTTTCTGTCCTGGGACGAGCTCACCGGGGGCGATATCTATTTCGGCCTGGCGGAGTCCTATCAGATCCGATATCTGGCCAGGGAGATCCGCGCGTTTAAAAAGCTCTGTCCGGATCTGCGCTACCATATCACCAGCGGCGATACGGAGCAGGTGACGGAAAAGCTGGACAAAGGGCTGCTGGACTTCGCGGTGATCTGCGAGCGGCCCAACGACAGGAAGTATCACCATATTCTGTTTCCGGAGGCCGATTATTTCGGCGCGGTCTTCCGGGCGGATTCGGCGCTCGCGGAGAAAGAACGCATTACCGCGGACGACCTGGCCGGCCTGCCCCTTTTTTCCTCGGAGCAGAGCTGGGAGAACGACATCCGTCCCTGGGCGGGAGAAAAGTTTGAGCAGCTGCGGCTGGAGGGCTCCTTCCGGCTCGCCTACAACGGCTCCCTCTTCGCGAAGGAGGGCCTGGGCGTCCTGCTGACGCTGAACGATCTGGTCGACACCTCGGTGGAGAGCGGGCTGGTGTTCCGTCCCCTCGAGCCCCATCTGGAGATGAAGATGTATCTGATCTGGAACAAGTACCAGAGCTTTACGCCCATCGCGGAGCGCTTCCTGCGGCAGATCCGGCAGTCTTTTGCGGGACGCTGAAACCCCGGCCCGGCTTCCCGCCCAAAGGCGCGGGACGGTCAGCGGACGGACGATGCGGACCCAAAATGCTTTTCTGCCGCCGCTCCCGATAAAAACCCGTAAATTGGGGATTGACAGACGTGAATATATTTGATAAAATATACTTGCATAAAATAGAGAGGAGGCGGGCAACATGGAATATGATTATCATGAGGCGATGAAGCTGAAAAACCAGATGTGTTTTCCGCTTTATGCCGCCTCAAGAAATGTGATCAACCTGTATACCCCCTTCCTGAAGCCGCTGGGACTGACGTACACGCAGTACATCGTCTTTCTCGTGCTGTGGGAAAAGGACGGGATCACAGTGGGGGAGCTCTGCGAAAAGCTGATGCTGGATAACGGGACGCTTTCGCCGCTTCTGAAGAAAATGCAGCAGGCAGGCTATGTGGAGAGAAAGAGAAGCAGTGAGGATGAGCGGGTCGTTGTGATCACGCTGACGGAGGAAGGGAAGGCCTTGCAGGAAAAGGCAAAGGAGATCCCCGCCATGGTGGCGTCCTGCATCCATCTCTCCCCAGAAAAAGCGCAGATGCTGTATGCGCTGCTGCACGAAATGCTGGACAACCAAAAAAACAATACATGAATGATGGAAGGAGCAAAGGAAACATGAAAACGGTGTATGATTTTACGGTGAAGGACCGGCAGGGGAAAGAAGTCAGCCTGTCGGAGTATCGTGGCAAGGTGCTGCTGATCGTCAACACGGCCACCGGCTGCGGCTTTACGCCCCACTATGAGCCTCTGGAGGCGATGTACAAGGAGATGAAGGACCAGGGTCTGGAGATCCTGGACTTCCCCAGCAACCAGTTTGCCAATCAGGCCCCCGGCAGCGACGAGGAGATCCACGAGTTTTGCACGCTGAAGTTCGGCACGGACTTCCCGCAGTTCAGGAAGATCGACGTCAACGGCGAAGACGCGGACCCGCTGTTTGCCTGGCTCGCCACGGAGAAGCCCTTTGAGGGCTTCGGCAAGGGCCTGAAGCTCGCCGCGCTGAAGAAGTATGCGGATATGAACAACAAGAAGTTCGGCGACAAGGCCTATATCAAGTGGAACTTCACCAAGTTCCTGGTCGACCGGGAGGGCAAGGTGATCGCCCGCTTTGAGCCGACGGTGGACATGAAGGAAGTCAAGGACGCGGTCGCGGCCGCGCTGTAAGGGAAAACCCGCCGGACTCCGGCAGGAACGGAGGATCAAGCATGAGCGGAGAACACAGGGATTTCGATTTGCAGGAATATCTCGCCAAGGGCGTGGAGCATGTGGTGACGGACGCGCTCAAGGCCGCCTGGAAGGATCCAAAGGAGACCGCCTTTCTGCTGCGCTTCGCCGCTGCCAGCCGCGCGGCGTCGAAAAAGAGGATGGCCGCGGAGGAACAGGGCGAGCATATCCCGTCCTATCTGATCGCCAGCATCACCAGCCAGTGCAATCTGCACTGTGAGGGCTGCTATTCCCGCTGCAACCATGCCACGGTGGATACGGCGCCGGTGGCGCAGCTCAGCACAGAGGAATGGGCGCGGATCTTCGACGAGGCGGACGAGCTGGGCCTCAGCTTCATCCTGCTGGCGGGGGGCGAGCCCATGCTCCGCCGGGACGTGATCGAGGCCGCCGGAAAGAAGCAGAACATCCTCTTCCCGATCTTCACCAACGGCACCTTTATCGACAGGCGCTATTTTGAGCTGTTCGACCGCTGCCGCAATCTGCTCCCCGTCATGAGCATCGAGGGGGAGCGCGAGCTCACGGACGCCCGCCGCGGGAAGGGCATCTACGACAAGCTGATTGCCAATATGGATGAATTTCGCCGGCGTGGCCTGATCTTCGGCGCGTCGGTGACCGTGACGACGGAGAATCTGCGGGAGGTCAGCTCGGACGCCTTTCTCCAAAAGCTGTCCGACCGGGGCTGCAAGGCGGTGATCTTCGTGGAGTATGTGCCGGTGACGGAGGAAGGCAGGGAGCTTGCGCCCGGCGATCCGGAACGCGCCTATCTTCGCGCGGAGATCGCCCGTCTGCGGGCGGAGCGCCCGGAGATGGTGTACATCTCCTTCCCGGGGGACGAAAAGAGCTCCGGCGGCTGCGTGGCGGCCGGCCGCGGCTTCTTCCACATCAACTCCCACGGCGGGGCGGAGCCCTGCCCCTTCTCGCCCTATTCCGACGTGAACGTGCGGGACAGCTCCCTGCGCGAGGCCATGAATTCCGGCCTGTTCCGCGCCCTTCGGGACAACGGGCATCTGCTGGAGGATCATGTGGGCGGCTGCGTGCTGTTTGAAAAGAGAGAGCTGGTGGAAAAGCTCCTGCGCGAAAGCGCGGGAAGCCGGGAGAGCCGGTAAAGCTTCGAAAGGAGACGAAAAAGCATGGCGGAACTGCTGGAGATCATCAAGGGAAGGAAAAGCGTTCGCAGCTTTGCGGATCAAGCGATCAGTGCAGAGGACCGGAGCCGACTGGAGCAGTATCTGCAGTCCATCGACAACCCCTTCGGCGTCCCGGTCCGCTTCGTGCTCTTGGACGCGAAGGAAAAGGGCCTGTCCAGCCCGGTGCTGACAGGGGAGACGCTGTATGTGGCCGGACTGGTCAAAAAAGGCCCCTATGCGGATGTGGCATTCGGCTTTTCCTTTGAAAAGCTGGTGCTCTATGCCTGGTCGCTGGGGATCGGCACGACCTGGATCGGCGGGACCATGAAACGGGAGCTCTTCGAGCGGGCGGCCGGCCTTGCGGAGGACGAGATGATGCCCTGCATGAGCCCGCTGGGTTATCCCGCGAAGAAGCGCTCCGTCAGAGAGAGTCTGATGCGGAAGGGCGTGGGAGCGGATGCCCGCCTCAGCACCGACAAGCTGTTCTTCGACGGGAGCTGGGGCCGTCCTCTGCAGGCGGAGGCTTCAGGCGAACTGCGGGATCTGATGGAAATGGTGCGATGGGCGCCCTCCGCCGTCAATAAACAGCCCTGGCGGATCATCGCCGCGGACGGCTGCTTCCACTTCTACGAGAAGCAGGACAAGGGTTATGTCAGCGACAAAACCGGCGACCTGCAGAAGGTGGACGTGGGGATCGCGCTGTGCCACTTCGTCATGGGCATGGAGGCGCAGGGGAAAAAGCCGGAGCTCACCCTTCAGGATCCCGGCATCGCCGTTCCCGAGGAAGTGCGCTATATCGCCACGGTAAAGGCCGCCGTCCCGGCCCCCACAGCGGAGTGACAAGAGAAAAAAGCCTCAAATCCATCGGATTTGAGGCTTTTTTGTGAAAGAGCGCGCAAAAGGGACGAAACCATAGATAGAACACGCAAAAGATATTCGATTAAGGCTTTAGAAAGGACGGAAGCTGTTAAACAGGAGGAAGACTTGTGTGATGCACATCCTGTAAATACCGTTCAAACACGACAAAAAAGTGCTCAAAAGCATAGCGGTCATGATTGCAGCAAATATACAACAGGTGATTCCACCAACAGGCATATCCATTCTGATCTTCAAGCTTTTCATTTTGATACCAGGCTACAAAAGCTTGGAAATAGCGCAACGGCGTTTCATCGCAAGAAAAAGAAAATGCATACTCCATGCCAAAAAGCAGATCCCGCAAGGAGAGCAAAGACGGCTTTCCAAAATACACCCCAGGTCTTTTTTTCACCTCTGCGAAAAACTTCAACTCGTCGAAATCTTGCATCTTGCGCATGTGTATCACTCCTTTGCGACTTGTACGGGCATTCTGCTTTTCTGCCTTATTATATATATTCCATCAAAAGCGACAAAAGTAACGGGCAATCGACGAAATAATAATTTAAACCCCATGGAAGGTCATAGTTGTGAACCGCCCATGGGGTTGTGCTTCGTGGAATTCTATATGCCGAGCTGTAAGGCGTCGGGGGGAAATCGCTGCTTGCGTGCAGACACCCCATGGGCAGGTGGATGAACAGCCCATGGGGTGCCGGAGAGGGATTCACTTGTTTGCGCTGCGCTTCAAATCAGGCGGAGTAAAACCATGCTCTTGCTACTTGAAGACGGCTGGGGAGGACTAGAACACCGCATACTTTGGCTCAGCAGGCGCTTTCATCTTCGCAAAGGCTAACACATAGAACCGTCCCCTGTGCTCCCCTTGGCCTTGAAGGTTAACACATAGTACCGTCCCCTGTGTTCTCCCGGTATGGGATCTTCGATGCGGTGATGTGAAGCGCAGAGTGAAAAACGCTGCTTGTGCGCAAACACCCCATGGGCAGATGGATGAACAGCCCATGGGGTGCCAGAGAGATTCACTTGTTTGATTATGGCTTCAAATAAGGCTGCGGGGAAAACCATACTCTTGTCGTGTGAATACGGTTAGGGGGGACAAGAGCTCTGCGTTCCTTGGTTTAGCACGCGCCTCCGTGGTCGAAAACTTAAACGCATAGAACCGTCTCCTTGTTCGCCCTAACGACGCACAGAATTGTAGCTGCGTATCTGCTTTGTTCTACTTCCTGTGTATCCTGTTATTGATACTTTTCGATCATTTTATTGATTATTTTTCGATCATGGAATTTATATACCAATGCAAAATACACAACAGCGCGCCCCGTATCCCATATTTCGTGCGTTGAGAGAAAAGATATTACTTCTTTGATACTCAGGGTTAAAAAATTCAACTCCTTAAGTTCCCAACGTCCGGATACTCCAGTATTTCTTCGCCTTACTACCTCGTCATGCGTTATTGTCAGCTCAACAACTCCAACTACATTCCATTGATTAAAATGCTTATCAAAAAGAAAGCCTAAAAGGTGTGTGCGAATCTCAGAGTCTTCCAGATCACAGATTTCCTCTCGGACGCTCCTTTTGGCAACTGAGTAGAAATCTATGTTTCCGTTTACAATGTCAGACTCATTTAGCCCTTCTACGATAGATGCATCATATTCTCCAGGGCGAAAGCCGCTGACAAGTGATCGTCTTGCAATAATTGTTTTATAGTCTTTTGTAATGACTTGCAAACATATCCCTACAGAATTTGGAAGTCCATACTGACCGACTGGTTCAGTAAAATCATAATCCTCTATGTACTGATTGAGTGTCCGATTTGTTTCTGGACATTTCTGGTCTAAATTTGTGATTACAGAATATGTGTTGTAGTACTCATTCAAAGCAAGAGATAGATCGAGGATCATTTTTTCTTTGCTCGCTGAGCGCTCAATTCGATATTCCTGCAAGGACAGTGTTTTACCGTTCCACGGGATACTTAACCCAGCGGCTTTCCTATCTGCCAATCGTTCGTCCGTTATCTTACGGAAATACTCCAACTCCGTTCTATAGTCGCTCTCAGCATGTATCTGGTCGTATATAATTGCCTTGATATTATCTGCTTCGTATGCTTCTTTTCCGTTCCCATCCATAATGATGACAGAAGTGCTTCTTTTTCCATAATTAAATACCGCAGCTTTGCATAAATCGCCTTTCGTAAATCTACAAAAGAAACTTTTTATAAAGCTCTTGATGGTATTAAATAAACTTGCAAAACTATCCTGAAAAATTGCACCAATGATTATGCCAACAAATGCTGAAAAGATCCATTCAAGAATCATGATTCTCTCTACTTTTTTCTTTACTACCTGCTGATGTGTAGAACGTCCATTCTGTTCCGATATAAGTTAAGCAAATTATCTTTGCTCCTATTTATATATTCCAACAAAAGCGGCAAAAGTAACAGGCAATCGACAAAATAATAGAAAAACCCCATGAGCGTGAAAAGGAACCGCTCATGGGGTTGTGCTTTGTGGGATTCTAAATACTGAGATGTGAAGCACGGGGGAAAAATCGCTGCTTGTGTGCGAACACCCCATGGGCAGATGGATGAACAGCCCATGGGGTGCCAGAGAGATTCACTTGTTTGATTATGGCTTCAAATCAGGCTGCGGGGAAAACCATACTCTTGTCGTGTGAATACGGTTAGGGAGGACAAGAGCTCTGCGTTCCTTGGTTTAGCACGCACCTCCGTGGTCGAAAAGATCAACACATAGAACCGTCCCCTGTGTTCCTTGTTGATGGAGAAGTACCGGAACTTCACGCCGGCGGTGCCGTCGGTGGTCCAGCGGGCGGTGACCTGGTCGAACTCGTTGTAGCTGTACGCCCAGCCCGCGCCGTTGCCGTAATCCTGCCGCTCCAGCGTCCAGGTACCGGGGAGGGGAAGCGCGAGGCGTCAGCCCGCGCTATCGTGGCCTTGATCGTTAACACACAGTACCGTCCCCCGTGTTCGCGCGCCTATGTGGGTGGGAAAATACTCCGCCCGTGGGGTTGTGCTTCGTGGAATTCTATATGCCGAGCTGTAAGGCGTCGGGGGGAAATCGCTGCTTGTGCGCAAACACCCCATGGGCAGGTGAATGAACAGCCCATGGGGTGCCGGAGAGGGATTCACTAGTTTGCGCTGCGCTTCAAATCAGGCTGGGAAAAACCATGCCCTTGCCGCTTGAAGACGGTTGGGGGACGAGAACACCGCATACTTTGGCTCAGCACGCGCTTTCATCTTCGCAAAGGCCAACACATAGAACCGTCCCCTGTGTAATGTGCTTAGTACCGTTCCCCGTGTTCCTCCCCCGTGTTCCACTATCCATGAAAGAATGGGCCAGTCGTTACAAAGAGGATCAATACTGTTCCAAAAAAGATGATAAGCCATCTTAAATTGATAGCATAGTATTTGTTCAGGTCATCTTCCCCTTCTATATAATGCGGAAGCAACTTCAGTCCCAATTTTGGGTGGTATTTCTGATTATACAAATCCCTAAATCTTCCGCGATTTACTCCGAATGGGATCAAATACGCGACAAAAATTACAGCAACAAGTAGTGGCTGCTTAATGATGAAAATAAACACTAATGCCAGTCCCCAGGCGGGCAAGCCGAATAAAAGCAGCGGTTTTATTTGTTGCTTCAGAAGATCTTTTTTCATCTTACAAACCTCCCTTGTGTTTATAGAGCTAGTTTAGATAGCTTAGCTGGTATGTGTTTGTTGCTTTGTATCCACCAACATCATAGTTCGGTTCGGGGTATCCAAAAACATTCTTTAAAATTTCCCTTTCGTATTCAGTTGCTCCATAGAAAAAATCGAGCTGAGCATTTAGCGGAATGCCATAAGTATGGTATGTAATCAATCTAAGCGGAATAGTATAGCCTATCCCAGCGTGAAGCTCTGCTTCTATAGGAGCCCATAAGCTTACAGATAGAGAGAGCTGGAATGAGGTTATTATTCTTCTATCTTTGGTGAATCCGACAGAAGTATCAACTCCAATATAGGAGAATGAACCCCCAGCGGATACAGTTTCAGCTTCAATATAATCAAAGATAGTGTCGGCATTTGATAGTAGAATAACATTCAAGGAACCGGAAAGATTTGGCGTTCCGCCTCCGACGTATCCACAAAATATTAGAGCAGAGTTTCCATAAGTGTCCCATATAAACAAATATCCAGCACTTCCTCCGGCACCAGCGTCACCATTGGCGGAAAAACCAAAGGATCCAAAAACCAAGTGCCCATGAGGGTCTGAGTATATAACAGGGGAACTCTCGCAGTATGCAAACATGTTTCTGCCAAGTATGCCCTGCCCGGTGCTCCCAAAAGCGTCCCCATTAATAAACCTGCCCACCACCGGATCATAGTACCGGCTCTGCAGATAGTACATCCCCGTCTCAGCGTCGTAGTAGTACCCTCTATAGCGGATGGGGTTGATGCTGGCCATGGTGCCGGTAGCTTCGAGCACTTGCCCCCACGCGTCATAGCGGTATTCTGCCACCGATGCGCCGGAGCTGTCCACGATGCCGATCACATCACCCTGGAGGTTCTTGCGGTAGAAGTATTCCGTCTGCGTGTTGCCGGAAACGTAGGTAAAGCCTACGATCCCGCCGTTGGCGTCATGGTGGAAGTACAGCGCATAGTCGTCCGTGATCTCCGCCACCAGGGTACTGCCCCGGTAGACGTAGCGGTGGCTGGCGGAGCCTACGGTCTTCTCCATCCGCAGGCCGCTTTCGTTGTAAACGAAGCTCAAGCTGGTCGTGCCATCGCTGGCGCTGGCAAGCTGCCGTCCGCCCTGCCAGGTGAAGCTCCAGCCCCGGTAAGAGAGCGGGTTTCCGATGGCGTCGTAGGTGATGGGACTGCCATCATAGGACGTCAGCAGATCGCCCCAATCAGCATCGCCGTAGGTATAGGTGACGGTGGACAAAGGCGTACTGCCCACCACACCGTCCTCATAGCTGTACTCGGTCTTGGAGAGAATGTTGCCGCCTAGATCGTATGTGTAGTTCCACGCCTTGCCCTCGGCCTCGTTCTTCTCCCAGGTCAGCTCGTTCAGTGCGTCGTAGGTGTAATAGATGGTGGCGGTCGTCGCCGTGTTTCCGGAGCCGCCGGAGCCTCCGCTGTCCAGACCGACGTCAGGAGTCGGAGTTGGCAGAATCGGAATAACAGGATCGTCCCCGCCAATTTCAGGATCGCCCCAACCGGTTCCACCGCCGTGTCCACCACCTCCGGGAGGAGGCGTGGGCGTGGGATCAGGCGGCGGGGTGGGCGTGGGCGTCGGATCCGGCTCGGGATAGGTCCAGGGGAAGGTGATGGAGGCAATGTTGCCCCGGCTGTCGTAGGTGTAGGAAATAGTCTCGCTCTCGAGGCCGTAGAGGTTCTGGATCTCCGCTACCTGCGTGGAGGTTCTCGTGGCATCCAGATCCCGGTAGGCGTAGTTGGTCGTCAGTGCGGTGCTGTTGCTATAGCTTACCGCGCTCTGGCTCAGGCGGCCAAGCCCGTCGTAGGTGAAGCTCTCCAGCACATTCCCATAGCTGCTCTGGGTGGGCTGCTGATCGCCGTTGTAGCTATTGGCGTAGGTAAAGGTCTGCCCATTGACCGTCTCCACCAGCTCCGTCACCTGGTCGTTGTTGTCATAGGTCCAGCGGAACTCGTGCTGGTTCCCACCTGCGTCCGTCTCCCAGACCCGGATCAGCCGGTCGCCTGTGTCATAGTAGTAGCGCTCGGTGTTCACCAGCGTCCTGGATGTGATCGAGCCGTTGGAGAGGGTCGTTTCGTACTGCTCTACCCGGGCCAGGGCACCCTCGCTGTTATAGAAGTACTGGAATTCCACGCCAGATGTGCCGTTGGTCGTCCAGCGGGCGGTGACCTGGTCGAACTGGTTGTAGCTGTACGCCCAGCCCGCCCCGTTGCCGTAATCCTGCCGTGCCAGCGTCCAGGTGCCGGGGTTGTAGCTGTTCTGCACCAGGGTGTAGGTGCTGCCCACCTGAACCGAGTACAGCAGATCCGACGTGGTGTAGGAGAGCGTGTACTGCGTGGAGCTGTTGGCGGTGTTGGTGTGGCTCAGTCCGACCAGCAGATCGTCGCTGTAGCTGTTGGTCACCGAACTGCTGCCGGTCTGGGTCGTCAGCGGGTGGCGCAGCACGTCAAAGGTGTTGGTCGTCACCGTGTTTGTGGGGTCGGTGACGCTGAGCACCAGGGAACGGTCGGTGTCGTTGGTATAGGTGACCGTCTCACCGTCATTGCCCGTTACGCTGGCGGGCATGTTGCCGTCCGCCGTATAGGTCATGTAGCTGGTCAGGTTCTTTTCCCCGCTGCCCGAGATGCTGGTGCCTGTGGGATTGCCATAGGTATCGTAGGTATAGCTGCTGGTCACGCCCGTATCACTGACGGCGCTCAGCAACAGACCACTGTCGGAATAGCTGTAGCTGTACTGCGCCCCGCCGGGAAGTGTGATCGAGGTGACGTCCGAGGTCGTGCCCCGGTAGGTATAGGTCGTTTCCCTCCCTTCCAGGTCGGTGACCTTGTCCACGCGACCCTCACTGTCGTAGTGCAGGACGTAGGCGAACTTCTCCCGAAACAGCTGCGCCCCGTCAAAGCTACTACTATTTGCATTATAATCGTAAACGAAGGAATATTCAACCGTATCATAGGCCTCAGCAGCATGGATGCTGCCGGAAATGAACTGCCATTCCTGGCAATCCTCGTTGGCGGCAACATATTTGTGGTCAACTTCTGTGCTCCCGTTGAGGAGACGTACTTCAATCCCGCAGCGGCGCTGCAGCGCGATGTTGGGGCGGTTCGGGTTGTTCAGAGGCACGCTGCCGGACTTGACCCAGCCGCCGAAGGAGTAGTTGTCGCCCGCACTGCCGTTGACGGAGACCGACTGGGAATAGCGTTTGGTTCCGGTTCCTACACCCTCCAGCACCAAAGCGGAGCTGTTGAGCTTGGCGCGGGAGCCGGAAACGGTGTCAATGCCGTCGTTTGCACCGAGATTCGTTCCCGTCCAGCCGGAAGAGCTGTTCATGTCGGTATTTTGCAGCATGTTATACCGGCTGGCTGCTTCCGCCTGTTCCAGCTGCAGATCCCAGACGTTCCCGCTGCCGGAGATCGTCAGACTGGTGACGCCCACGGGGATCCGGATCGTCAGCTCCGTACGTTCTGTGGCACTGACAGATGTTGCAGTCTGCGTCTCATTTCCGGCGCTCATGCTCAGGGTCGAGCCCGCAGCTGTAAGTCCGGAAAGACTGTACATCTCGCCGGACTGGACTGAGACCGTTTCCGACCAGGTGCCGGTATGGATGCGGGTATCCAGCAGATTCACCACCGTGTCCTGCAGGCGGGAGCTGCTGGTGAGCTGGTTTGCGCGGCCGGAAGAACTCTCGTCGGAAGCAAAGCTGCCATAGAGGGCTTGGCCCGCCTGGTTGTAGACGGATACCGTGTTGCACAGATCGTTGAACTCATAGGAGCACCAGCGGCCCGTGTTGTCCGTGACGATGGTGTTGTGATCCGCGTAGCTGAGGCTGACGCTGTTGACCAGCGTCGCACCGTCGTAATAGCTGATGCCTTTTACCTTTGCGGGGGTGCCGTCGTATTCAATTTGCAGCTTGTTGCAGGTGCCGTTTCCGCGCAGAATATCCCGCGCTTCCTCGAGTGTATTGTTGTTGTATGTATAGCCCGCGCTCTTGCCGTCCGCATAGGTCACTGCAGTCAGCGCACCGGAAGTGTAAGTGTAGCTTACCGTCTCAATTGCGGTGCTGCCGGCGCCCTTGTAGACGACGGAGCTGAGGAGATCGTTGCTGTAGTTGAAGTCGTAAACCCGGCCTGCTCCGTCCGTGACCCGGCTGATGCGCAGATTCGTTGTGCCGCTCTCCGTATAGCTGATGTTCAGCGAATTCGAGAGCTTGTCCGTCATGGAGATCAGGCGGCCGTTGGCGTCAAAGACCAGGCTGTTGTCATCCCGGTCGGAGATGGTATAGCCGCTGGCTCCAATGCTCAGCTCGTAGCTTTGACCGTTCTCGTCGAGCCATTTCTGCTTGGAATTATAATACTTGAAATAGATCCGGGTGCCGTCTCCGTCCGTCCACTTGTAGTAGGTAGTTCCGCTGATGGAGACTTGTTCAATGGACTGGGAGTAAGAAGAGCGCCAGCCCTTGCCGTAGCCGATGTCTGTCGTGCAGTCGTTTTGGTTGTAGGTGAAAACGATGCTGGCGGGCATCCGATTGCCGGAATAGCTCATGTCGCAGCGGCTGAGCACCAGGTTGCCGGTGGCATTGTTTGCATACACCGTACCGGCGCGGCCCGCGCCAGCGCTGGTATAATCCCAGTAGCTCTCCAGACCACTGGTGTTGC
The DNA here is from genome assembly GCA_017428565.1 of Oscillospiraceae bacterium. GTDB lineage: Bacteria > Bacillota > Clostridia > Oscillospirales > Oscillospiraceae > Limivicinus. The sequence goes on along the minus strand of JAFRQP010000058.1, from coordinate 47,531 downwards.
GGTATTCGATCGTGAGAATCGGCCAGCAATTGGAGGCCGTAGTTTCCGAGGCCTGAAATTGCGCTTTGAGAATCGTCCAGATATTCTCCGTCGGCGCGATCAGCATAAAGCCCTGATTCGCCAGGGGTCCTTTTTCCGAGACAGTACCATTGTACCAGCGCTGCACCGCTCTGGTCACGTCCCATATGTAGTCGTCGTAGTACGTACCGGTTACGAGCTGGAAATCCAGAACCTCATCTTCGTGAGTCGGCTGCGTGTTCCAGGTTACGTTGGAGGCGTTCCAGCTCCCGGTGATCGCGTGGATGTTCACCTGCACCTGATCTGAGTCGCTCTCCCAGACGCAACCATGCAGCTGGAGCGTTGCTCTGACGATGACGTCACCGCTTTCCAGGGTCGGGAGCTGAGTGTGTTTGATCAGACCGCGGGCAGCCTTTGTACGGTTGCTGTAATAGCCTGCGTAGAAATAGTAGAACGAGCCGCCGCCAAGGTCGGGATAGTACTTGCGAATGAAGCTGTCCTGGATATATGACCGGCTGATGGTGTTGCGGATGGTTGGATCCAGGATCACCGGCCAGGCACGGTCTTCGGATTCCAGCCATTCCCGATCCGGCGTGCAGCGAAGGATAAAGCAGCCTTCATCAAGCTCCTCCAGTTCCACAGAAAGCGAGCCACTGCTTGTGCCCTCGCTGTCCATTAGGAAGGGTGCGGAAAAGCAAAAGACCTCTTTCCCATCCGCGAAGAAGTGGATTTCTCCATCCTCGGCGACTTCGGCAGTCATGCCCTCCGCCCAAATCTCATAGGAAAGCTGTTCGGGGACGACGCCAAGCTCCGGAAAAGTGACGGTTTCCTTCAGAGATTGCCCGCACACATCATATTTCAGTTCGGCGCCCGGGATGGCATCGGGATACAGAACTGTGCTGCTGTAGTGGACGAAGAGCGCCTTTTGGAGGGGATCTTCCGGAGGATCTGCTTCTTTTTCCAGTACGGACTCGCTTTCCCGGATCCCCGTCATGCGGAAGAACAGACGGTAACCGCTGTCCGAAACACTGAACCAGCTCTTTTCACTCAAAAAGACCGGGAGAGTCACGCCAAAGCGGTTCTGCAGGTTCGTGTAGGCGCTTTCGCATACCGGTTCAAGATCTGTTTTTTCTTCGTCCTCCAGATCAACTTCCCCTTCGCCATCTTCTGCTTCCGGGGAGACTTCTTCACCCTTTCCATCTTCCGGTGAGGCCTCGTCGGGGGGAGTCTTTTCATCAGGTGGATTCTCTGCGGGGGCTTCGTCGTCTTCTGACTCCGTAGAGCCGTCCTCATCGTGGGTTTTCTCCGCCGGAGCCTCTGCGTCCTCGGAAGACTCTTCCACGGCAGGCGGTTCGGTTTCTTCTGCCGGTTCCTCACCCTCAGGCAAGTCTTCTCCAGGCTGTTCCTCGGCGGAATCGTCCGCGGGAGCGCCTTCATCAGCAGGCGGCTGGGCTTCGCTCTCCGTTTCTTCTTCGGATGCAAGGTCTTCGGGTGTCGCTTCCTCCTCTTCCCTCAACTCTTGCTCGGGGAAGGGAACCGCATATTCTACCTCCTTTTCTTCCAGGCGGTTGTCGATCTCGATCCATGTGCCGTCTTTTTCGTAGTGGATACCATAAGGATAGGTCGCTGCAAGCCATGTCCCGTCTGACATGCGGAATTGCTTGATGTTTGCTTCGCGCTTGCTCTCATCCTCGCCGACCGGAACGGCGGCGTCCTCTTCGCTTTCCTCGATGATCGTCTCTTCAAGCTGGGGCAGTTCCTCTTCGCCCTCGCCTTCCTCGGCAAGTGCGGTTACGGGGAACAACTGGAATACCATGACCAATGCCAAGACCAACGACAACACTTTTTTCCGACTCAAGCTCATGTCCCGCGCTCCTTTCTTTCTGTCCTTTCCCGGCCTCGTTCCTTACGATGCTTCTATTAATTCATTCCGGAAAATGGCAGAAAGGAAACGTGCTATTTGCGCTTGCACCTCCTTTTCGTCGTGTTGTATAAATAACTTTTCGCGTATATGGCAGAATTGCAAAAAAGGAACTGCCGATTTCCGGCAGTTCCAAAGTTGCATTTTTGGAATTGTACTGAGCCACTAATTCGCTTTAGGGTATCGTTATGCTGCCCGTGGTGCAGCCTTCAGTACCAGTGCCTGTCCCGTCGGAAGCAAATACATTGACTACAGCATAATAAGTTCCTTCTGGGGCGTTGGTGTATGTTACATGTCCAAAGAAATTGTAGTTATTGGTAGTGACCATGCTGGCTGTATATTGGAAATTGTACCTTGAAAAAGTTTTAACCAGAGATCCGTCTCTATAAAGGTATATTGTGCTGGCACCGAGAGAATCCATATTATTTGTGGCAATTACGTAAAAATCAATCCGCACAGTGTTGCTGGAAGGCTTTGAAATGCCACAGCCATATTCAGAAATGTAAGCATTCGATTCGGTTGCGGCAAATGACATCGGAGAGAACGCTTGAAGAAAGATAAATATACAAAGAATTAGGGCGGCTGTCTTTTTCATGAAAATCTGCTCCTTAATGAATTGAGTCAATGATTTTCAGCAGCTCCTCCTTGGTTTCTACCCCGTGCATTTTACAAACAACTTCATTGTTTCCCCATACGGCTCTGTACAATCCTTCATTGGTAGTGATGTAGTAGTCAATTCCATGGGTCGAGTATAACTCCACCTCAGTTTCATCCTTTGGGAAAAACGAATTTAATTCTGTCGGATTGAGGGTATAGTTAAAAACAATTAATTGATCCTTGTTCGAAAAGGATACAATAAATACTTCGCCTTGTGGGGTTTCATATGTTTGCATATCCTGAAAAGCAAACCCCTCTGGAATATAATATGGAACGACCGGATAATCTATGCCCTCTGCGGAGATGGCTTCTCGAATTTGAGAGTATGGATCCGAGGTCAAGTTCGAGGTTTCTCCGCCGACCGATGAAACCGTCATATTATCTTTGTCCCAACTGACATCCGCCTGCCAAATACGGAAGCCAAAGGCATATGCAACGATCGTTCCGGCAAGGAACAGCACTAAGATTGCAGCAACAAGGATACCGAGCTTCGCCAAACGGCTGAAATGAATGACTTTTTTGGGATTCTCCAACTGATTTGGGGTATCCTTATCCGAATTACTGCTGGTCGCATCCTCCAGACCAAGTTCGAACTCAACTTCACTGTATAGAGGGTCTGTATCAGCGTATTGAGAGAGAAACTGCTGAAATGCAGCTTCTGCGTCAATGGGCTTGTCGTTTGCTCTGGCAGCTAAAACATCAGTTATATTCTTAATCAGCTCTGTATCGACGTCCTCAGAATCCAATTCTTCGGTCAGAATGGATCGGAGCTGCTGATCACTTAGTTTTTCGAGGTCGTCATAAAAGCCTTTCGCATGTTGCCTTAGAGCCATTCCTGAACCTCCCTTCCAAATACACATTCCTTCAACGGGGAAAAAAGTAACGCATCATTTCAGTTTCTTTCGTATTTTCTCTTTGGCGCGCTTGATCCTCATTTTACATGCCCCGACGCTGATGCCCATTCGTTCGGCTATTTCTCCAATCGAGTAGCCCATGAAATAACAATTTATGAGCAGCTTCATGTCCTCGCTGGATTTCAGTTCGTCGTCCAGGTAACTGTATTCGTCAAAATGAGCGGCTTCCTGTTCGTTAAGGTCATCGAGCGGAACCGTATGTATTAAAAGCAGATTTCGATCTCTCTGGATATGTTTGATCGTATACCGCAGTGCCTTATACAACCAGCCTTCCGGCTTTTCGCAAGCAGCCAGTTTTTCAGGAAAACGGAGAGCGACCACGAAGGTTTCCTGAACAGCCGTCTCCGCAAGTCCAGAGTCTCCCAAAACTTGATAAGCCGTTCGAAACATCGTGATATATTCTTTGAAGTATAGGCGATGGATCAAATCTTTTACTGTTTGGTTGGCCTGATCTGTTTTCTCTTCCGCCATCTCTATCTCACCACCGTTTTCAACGATCGAAAACAAACTCTTCCGCTACAGTATATAACACTTTCCTGAGCTTCGCCATATCTTTTTCATCGCACTCGTCAAACAGCTTTTCCAGGTCTCGCTGATGCGTTTTTGCGCTGGCGCCGTAGACAAGCGTATCCATGCTGATGTGCAAGGCTTCAGAAATGTTAATCAGCGTTTCAAGGCTGGGAGATTTGTTGCCCAACTCAATCTGACAATAATATACGGGAGAAATACCGACCAGCTCCGCAACACGCTCCTGCGTAAGGGATCTTTCCGTTCGGGCTTTTTTGATATTGCAAGAAATCGTTTCAAGCCGTTCGGGTGAAATCTTCATTTCAGGACACACCCCCAGTTTATCTATTAGGAATAATTATATTTACCAACGGGCTCGCCGACCATTCACTAACAGGTATAATAAATTATGCTAATAGATAAAGTCTGCCCCAAGAAAAAAAAGATCGAAGCAATTGTGAGCTCTTATTCATTGAGGGCATTGAACACAATTGCTTCGCTTTTTTATTCAAAAAAATAATACATCCTTTAAAAATCCAACAAACCATTTTTCTGCTTTTTAGGTTACTTTATCGGCTGTTTTTTACATGTAATTATAGGGGGAGAGAAAGGAGGATAGGACATGGAGAGAAAACATCAGGTTTGCCGTAAATTCCCCAAAGCCATCATCTTTTGTGTTGTAGGAATGTCTTTTATAGCAGCAGTTTATATGGTTTTCAAAGATCCTTCTGTGTTCCTGTGGAACCGCTATTCCTTGATGGCGCTATTCCTGTTTTGTTCATCGTGTTGCCTTCTGAGTGTGATGTATTACGAAAAGAACCTAATTGTTATAGCAATTAGACTAATCAGCGGGATGGGAATATGCTTTTCTGCGATTCAATTCCTAAATGTCTTGAGGTTCGGAGGTTTCCCGAGCCGAAGAATTGACTGCAATACTATTGCGCGAAAGAAAAAACAAAGAGGAGGCGGAACACAAAATGAATGTAAATTTGATTTGTTGGCTGATTTCTTTTCTGATACCGTTCAACTGTTTTTTTGCGCCGCCACTTCAACAAATCAATGCGGCAAAGCGTGAGGGGAACGGGGATTTGTATCAAGGAAAGATTAAATTCGCAGTAGAAACGACCGCTGACTACGAAGATAACAATTGCTTTATAGCATCAGAGCTGTCTCGGACGAATCAAACGGCCTTGTCCGGAAAAACGATTCTTAATTCCCACGACGAATCCGACGAAAAGGAAGAAAGCGAAGAACTTACCCCTGACCAGAAGATCTTTATTGCGACCATTTACGCAGAAGCGTTGGTTTCTGCAAACGGGAACTATGTTAGCCCCATAGCCAGGCAGGCGATTGCATGTGTGATTATGAATCGCATCGGACAGCGTGAGTGGGCAAGGTTTCAGACCGCGGGAGAAGTTTGTGCTTTCTCGGGCTTCTCCGCTCACGGCAGTTACAATTATCAGGAGTGTATGAAGTATCTGGACAACCGGGATGGAAGCAATCAGCAGATTGAAGAACTGATCTCTCAAGTGTTGCCGATTTACACGGGGGAGCTTCCGGATATCACAGGCGGCGCGCAATTGTTTTATACGCCTGCAGCAATGAGGCCTCATACAGAATTGCATTGGAATTTCGGATTGCTGGAGGAGGTAATCTTATCTGGCGTTGATCCCTATTTTGAGGGCAGATTCTTTCGATACAAAGGATAGCACACAATAAAACATGCCGAAAACCATCTTCTCTCCCCACCTGTGGAAAGAACAGAAGCATATAGTATCGGACAAGAAGACTGTTGGAAGAAAGCTGAATCTGTGGAGAAAGGAGTAAAAATGAGCAAGCCGAAAAAGACCCTGGCAAGCGTTCTGACCGCGGTAATGCTGTTTCAGATGTTGCCTTCATTTCATGTTTCAAGCTGGGCAGATGAAGAAAAAAACGAGCCCAAAGTAATCTCGCTTGATGAGGCTATGGAGCAGGGGCTTGTGCAGGACTTCATCGAGAAGCCGGAACAGACCGCGTACACGGCGGAGGACGTGCTGTTTGAGTATACAGATTTACGGACAGATGAGACCAAGAGCTTCCGTCTGGCAAACGGGAATACACTGGCAGTCGCCTATGGACACCCGGTTCATTACCTGGATGCAGAAGGAAAATATCAGGATATTGATAACCGCTTGATGCTGTACAATCCAGATGGATCATTATCCACGGAAGAGCCGGATTCCATTTTGAATGCCTGGCTGGAGGAACAGGCGGAAATCGCAGCAAGAGAAGAGCAAGAAGAAAAAGATCCGGTGATTGAGGAACCGACTGAAGAGCAGACGCCTCCGGGGGAGGAAACGCCTGGAGATGAGACACCTGCCGAAGAAACGCCGCCGGAAAGCGAAACACCTTCAGACGGAGAAGAGCCGCCAGAAGGAGAATCTGAAAATGATAATTCTTCTGAAGAGGAAACGCCTCATGAGGGGGAAGAAACAGATCAAGATTCACAGTCTGAAGGGACAAGCGAGGAAACAAATCCACCCGGTGAAATAGAAGAAGAGGGCTCGGGTGAACCGGAGACAGAAGGAACGGATGTGCTTGAAGAAACCGCAGAAGAGAATCCCGATAATGAATCTTCTCCTGTGGAGGAGCAGGCTTCCGAACAGGAGACAATTCCACCCGAAGAGAGCGGACTTGGTGATATTCCGGAAGACCTTCCTGCGAAGGTGCCCGGCCCTCCGGATCCGCGCTATTACCGAAACAACAGTGGCCTTGCTGATGTGACATTTGGCGTTTTGAGCAACGCCGACCGACTTGTTCAGTTCACATTTGGCATCTATTCGGTGAGCTTTACACCACAGGTATTGGTACCTGCAGCGAAACAGGGAGAAATCATAGGACCGTCTGTGGGCAGAGTTGATGAAGTAGACGAAACAAGGTGGAATGATGGCAGTCTGGATTCTGTGATCATTCCCAGGAACATCAACTCTTCCCTAACCTACAGAAATGTCTTTGAACAAGCGGATTTACAGTATGTGCTTTGCGAGACTGCACTGAAAGAGAACATTGTGATTCATGCGCAGGCAAGCAATTATGTATATACCTTTCAGCTTGAAACCGAAGGACTCACTCCACAGTTGAATGATCGCGGATATGTGGAGTTTGTGGATGCGGAAGGCGAATGTGTTTTGCTCATTCCTCCAGGGCTTATGTACGATGCATCGGGAGAAATCAGCGAAAAAGTATACTATGAGCTCTGGAAGAGAGGGAACAGTACATTCCTCTCCGTCATCGCCGATTCCGCCTGGATCAACTCGGAAGAAAGACAGTTCCCGGTTGTTGTGGATCCAACGGTCAAAATCAACTGGGATCCCAGCATTGAGATCAGCACCGTCAGCTCCGGGAGCCCGAATACTTCGCACGACTATCTGCCTTACCCAACCGGGCTGAATTACTCCCCAAGCGCAATGGGCTATGTCGGCATGCATCCCAATGCGGGCTTGCGTATGCTGCGCACCTTGATCCACGTGGGAACGCTCCCGCCGATCCCGGCCAACAGCACAATTGTCGGCAGCTACTTAAAGCTCTACTTGTTCCGGTATTATTGGGATCATTATCTTCCTATGATTGTGGAGGCGTATGCGCTTACAAGCAACCAGGAAGTCAACGGCTCCTGGTGCAAATACCACACCTGGAACGATAGTGAAGGGCTTTTGAGTTCATACGTTCTAAATTACTATCGTTTGAAAAATGATCTCCAGGATTATGATGGCAAGTATTTCTATGTGGATGTTACCAGAGAGGCGATCGGTTGGTACAACGACCCCACGACAAACTACGGGATCTGCCTGAGAGCCATTGATGAGGAATCAATGACAAACGGCTATTACGGCTATGCGCTCATCCCATCTATTGACGTTACATACGCAACAATTCAGCGTCCTTACTTTATTGTCGAGTATCGCAATACCGCAGGAATCGAATCCTATTTCAGCTATCAGACGCAGGATGTTGGCAGAGCGGGAGCTGCATTTGTGGGCGATTATACCGGGCAGGTGACGCTTGTGAAGACTGACGCCGGCGCTGCGAGCACGGTCAATCCTGCGTCCGTAAGCCATGTGTACAATACGGCCTACAGCAGCGGAGAATACTGTGACGCGATCCCGGGATGCACCAATATCTACAGCAATATGATCCTTGGCGCGGGTTGGAAGCTGGACGTACAGCAGAGCATCACCGTATACGACAACGACTATCTGATGTATGTGGACGGGGACGGAACCCTGCACTATTTCAAAAAAGTTGGTAATGTGTATCGTGACGAAGACGGGATGAATCTGACCATCACCGTCAGTGGAACAAACTACACGCTCGCCGATGAGCTTGGAAATACCAGCTTCTTTGAAAACGGCGTGCTCAGCTATTCCCAGGATACCAGCGGAAACCGCGTAAATGTCGTGAGGAACGCGCTCGGTCAAATCACTTCGCTGACGCGGACGAACTACGGCGGCAGCACAGAGACGGTAGCGACGTTCAGCTATGACAATGCGGGGTATTTGACGAGCATCACCAACAGCGCCGGCAAGACGACGAGCTATACCTACGATGTGGACGGGCGGCTCACGACCGTGACGCACCCCGACGGGACGACAGCGAGCTATACCTACGACACAGACAATCGGCTGCTGAGCGCAGCGGACAACGAGACGGGCTACGCTGTCCATTACGAGTACCATCCAGGTACCGGGAAAATCCAGCGGTTCTATGAGACAGCCGGCGTGACGACCGGCGCACAGGTTTCCGTGGACGGGACGCAGCAGGGAGTTCAGGTGTATCGCAGCAGCGGGCCGGATATGCAGTTTGGCAATGCGGACGACTTGCTGACCACGTGCGTTTTTGACTACTGGGGCCGCACGATCAACAGCTATACGACCAGCGTAGACAGAAAGACAGTCTATGGAGCGTCTGCGGGGAAGTATTCCGCCAATACGGGCACCTCAAAGGGCAACAACCGCCTTCTTGTTGCAAGCGCAACCGGCATCCAGAATCCGAATCTGCTGGTTGATCCCGGCGCGGAGGGCATGAGCGCGATCAGCTCCAGCAGTACCCCTTGGGCGGTTACCGGGACAGGGAGCATTGAGACTGGGACGGTCAGAACAGGACGGAAGGCTATCAAGCTGAGCGGGGACGGAAGCGTGCATCAGACGCTTACCGGCCTGCAGGCAAACGGCTGGTATGTGCTGTCGGCCTATGTCAACACTGGCGGCGTAAGCAGCTTTGGAACAAACGGCGGTGTTTACATGGCCTCCGGGACCCTTCATGGCGAGCCGATCCGTTGGGACACAAGCGGCGTGGGCGACGGATGGGAAAGAATCTATGTGGTAGCACAGGCGGACGCAAACGGCAGCCTATCAGTAGACGCCTGCGCCAGCGGGATCCAAGGCAGCGTGATCTTTGACGATTTCCAGGTGGAGAACTCTGCCTTTGGCGCCCATGGAACACCCGGCGCGGCGAGCCTTCTGTACAATGGCGCCATGGAACGGACGGACGGCTGGTCGGTGTGGATCACCGGGCATCATACTGTTGGTGCGGAGGGCGGCCTTAGTGGAAAGGGATTGGAGATCAACGGAATCATTGGTGAGTGCATTGACGTTTATCAAACGGTTCCGATCAACCAGCCCGGCACCCAGACCTATTTGCTCAGCGGCTGGGCGAAGGGGGACAGCGTCCCTCTGGAGGCGCCTCCGGAGCTTGGACAGCGATTCTTCTGCTTTGCGGTTCAGATTATTTACACTGACAATACGGTTGAATTCCAGAAATGTGACTTCAATCCGCAGACCACGGAATGGCAGTACCTGTCTTTCCCCATTGTGCCGGAGCATTCGGAAAAGACGGTAGACAGGATCATGGTGTTGGTCTCCTTCGGCCGCAACCCGAACACCGTGTTTTTCGATAACCTGTCGCTGACGCGCGAGGAGGCGCAGACCTATAAGTACGACAGCGAAGGGCACTTGACCTCCGTGGCAACCCCCGGCAACAATACGCAGAGCTATACCTACAGCGGCGCCGATTTGATCAGCCAGGTGACCAAAGGGAACGGCACCTACAGCTATACCTATGACAACCGCCACAACGTGACCGGGATCAGCAACGACGGGCTGAATATGTCCGTCACCTATGACAGCCGGGGCAATGCGAGCGGAACAAGCCTCACCGGCACGGGTACGAACCTGCAGATCTCCAGCTCGGCTGCCTATGATACGGGCGGCGACAGGCTCGTCTCCCAGACGGACGCCAGAAGCAACAGCGTGAGCTACCAATACGAGACGGATTTCAGCAAGATGGTAGGCTCCCCCACGAAAGTGACCGATCCCCGCGGCGTCAGCAGCACCACTGCCTTCAACGAGAACAGCGGACGGGTGACAGGCGTCTCCGTTCTGGACGGAACCGATACCGAGGCGTCTATCGCCTATACCTATTCAAATGGTTTGCCGACTGTGATGACCCGCACGGCCTATCTGCCGGACGACAGCTCCTTTACCCAGAGCTACGGCATGAGCTACAACGCCTTCGGCCAGAACACCGGGCTCTCGGTGGGCAATATCACCCTGGCAACCTATAGCTATGCTGCAAACGGCGGCCTGCTGCAGAGTATGACCTACGGCAACGGGGACAGCGTCGCGTACAGCTATGATGCACTTGCAAGAGTGGAGAATGTATACTATAATGGAGATACCGATCCCGCGCTGACCTACGACTATGCGGCAAACGGCGGGCTGGGGAGCCTGACGGACTACGAGAATGACCGACGCTATGTCTACAGCTATGACGGGCTGGATCGTCTGATCTCCATGACGGAGACCTTCGGCGGCGACGCGGTCCAGGTGTTTCACGCGGACTATGACGACGCCAACCGCGTTTCTGCCACGGAATACCGGGTCAGCCCCGCCTGGGACGGCGATCTGGGGCAAACGAGGAGCTACGGCTATACCTACAGCAGCACGAACGGAAGTCTCAGCGGCATGACGCTGCCGGGAGGAGGTGCGTACAGCTATCAATATGACGGCCTGCGCCGGCTGGATACCCGCACGCTGACGCATAACAACAGCACATTCCTGACGCGCAGCTATGGCTATGTGGCAGGCTCCGGCGCAAACGACACCACCATGCTGGTGGGGAGCCTGACGAACAGCACGGGCAGCGGCAGTCCCCTGAACGGCTGGACCTATACCTATGACGCGGCGGGGCATATCACCTCGATCAGCGACGGGACAGAGGTCTGGAGCTATACCTACGACGCCCAGGGCCAGCTGTTGACCGAGACGCTGGAAAACGGGGACGATGTGGAGGTCTGGACCTACACCTATGACACCGGGGGCAATCTGAGGAGCGTTTCCCACGAGTTCCCGAATAACATTGGCCCGGGCGGATGGACACCGTTGGATCCGATCCCGACGCCGGAGCCCTCCATCAGGCCGACAGGCTTGGGCGGCGGCCAGGAGGGCGAACCGGAAAGCGCGGAACAGGGTACGCTGATTCTCACATGGGACTACAGCTATGACAACGCCCAGTGGCCCGATCTGCTGACGGCATATAACGGCGATCCTATTACCTACGACGCCATTGGAAACCCGACGGAGTGGTACGACGGGACGGAGTTCACCTGGGCCAAGGGACGGCAGCTGGCGAGCGCGGAGCGGGACGACCTGACGGTGTTTTACGGCTATGACAGCTCCGGCCTTCGCCTGTACAAAGAGGTCAGTGGAAACAACGTCTATGAAGAGCACCTGTATGTCTGGCAGGGGAGCACTCTGATCTCGGAGAGCTATGGCGATACGGATCTGGAGTTCTTCTATGATGAGAGTGGAAGCCCCTATGCTCTCCTGGTGCGAGACTATACGACTGCCACGCCGACCGAGGCCTGGTACTACTATGTGACCAACCTGCAGGGCGACGTGGTAATGCTGCTGGACGCCAGCGGGACTGTTGCAGCGGAGTACAGCTATAACGCCTGGGGCCTGCCGCTGAGCGCCACCGGCGCCATGGCGGAGCTGAACCCCATCCGCTACCGTGGCTACTACTACGACGCTGAGACAGGCTTCTACTACCTCCAGAGTCGGTACTATGACCCCGTGATCTGCAGGTTCCTCAACGCGGACGGATATGCGAGCACCGGCCAGGGCGTGCTCGGGTGCAACATGTTCGCGTATTGCGGGAATGATGCGGTAGCTTTTAGCGACTCAGGTGGATCGAAGATGATTTGCTGTGTTGTGGTCAATGATTGCGGCAGAGGGAGTCCAAGCCCAGAACCCAGTCCCGTTGGGAAGATAATCAATGGTCAAAAGTTACCTCCATTTTGTGAAATACCTTATGGTATTTCAACAATAGCCGATGCTGGGTGTGAAGTATTTGCCTGCTTTAATATTCTGATAGAATTAGGAAGACCGAAATCGCTTGATTATGTGATATCTTTTTTTGAAGACCGATTTATCACCGAGTCTTTCAGCGGCTGGTGTATGTGTGGACTTTTAGGCGCTATGCCAAGAGATGTAGAGGCATTTTTAAAATCAGAGGATATTCAATATACTGAACTGTCAAGAAACCAACTTTTAGGATTAGATTACTATGGTCCTGCTTCAGGGAATTATATCCTGATCTATTGGAATGGAGTGCCTTTTTTAAGTAGCTATCACACAATAGCTGTTGTATGCGATGGTTGTGGGTATACAGCATACAACTGGAAAACGGGACAGAATGAAGTGTTTAGTAATGATAGCATCTTTGAATATTTACCTGATAACATGTGGACGTACTTAATGCATATCAATATCTATAGGATTTACTATATTCCAGACCAATAAAGCAAAATAGAGTTTTTGTTGGAGGAAGAAACACTATGGAGAGCTATTTCGTAAATCACAAAAAAATATCCTTTCTGATTATCCTATGTGCAATTGTATCTTTTTCACTTACTGGCTGTTGGTATCCTTACCTAGCTCGAAACGCAAGAACGACACCTATTGACTTTCCGGAAAGTGAGTGGCAAAGCGAAGAGCCGTTTATTTTTCTGCGAGTGAATAAGAACCTTCAAATGGACGGATATATGATTCTTGATTCTCGAAAGATTGAGATCGAATGTGCAATAGAATGGGGAGAAACCTTCCTAATCTACAAAAAAGTGCAGCATAGTGTTGTCGAAGTTAGCGACTATGTTTTAGAAGGCGACTGCGTTTGTACAGAGCAGCAAATCATTTTGAAAGTAAAGAAAGACTATTGTTTTGAGAATCAGTATGATGTGATTATTCTCAATCGAATCGATTCGGAAAAAGGTACAAATGGGTAACACGGGGGGCGGTACTATGTGTTGACCGCTGCGAAGAACACAGTCTGTGTGTTAACTGATCGGCAAGTTTGAACCACAGGGAAACGGAGGCATCGCCTTCGTTCCCCACCCGGTTGCGCGGCAAACGGCGGGCTGGGGAGCCTGACGGACTACGAGAATGACCGCCGCTATGTCTACAGCTATGACGGGCTGGATCGTCTGATCTCCATGACGGAGACCTTCGGCGGCGACGCGGTCCAGGTGTTTCACGCGGACTATGACGACGCCAACCGCGTTTCCGCCACGGAATACCGGGTCAGCCCCGCCTGGGACGGCGTCCTGGGCCAGACCTGGAGCTACGGCTATACCTACAGCGGCACGAACGGAAGTCTCAGCGGCATGACGCTGCCGGGAGGAGGTGCATACAGCTATCAGTATGACGGCCTGCGCCGTATGGACACCCGTATCCTGACACGCAATAACAGCGCCTTCCTGACGCGCAGCTATGGCTATGTGGCGGGCTCCAGCGCAAACGATACCACCATGCTGGTGGGGAGCCTGACGAACAGCACGGGCAGCGGCAGTCCCCTGAACGGCTGGACCTATACCTATGACGCGGCGGGGCATATCACCTCGATCAGCGACGGGACGGAGGTCTGGACCTACACCTATGACGCCCAGGGCCAGCTGTTGACCGAGACGCTGGGCACCGGGGACGACGCGCAAACCTGGATCTACACCTATGACACCGGGGGCAACCTTCGGAGTGTGACGACGCCGGGGATCACCATACAGCCGATTGACCCGGGGATTCCATTTCCACCGATGCCTACTGTCCTCCCGATGGGAGACGGCGAAGGTGATGGAGACGGCGAGGGCGACGATGATCTTGATTTGTCACCGCTCACGATCTCCCACACCTATACCTATACCTACGGCAACGCCCAGTGGCCCGATCTGCTGACGGCATATAACGGCGATCCCATTACCTACGACGCCATTGGAAACCCGACGGAGTGGTACGACGGAACAGAGTTCACCTGGGCCAAGGGTCGGCAGCTGGAAAGCGCCGCGCGGGACGGCCTTTCGGTTTCCTACGGCTACGACAGCTCTGGGCTTCGCCTGTACAAAGAAGTCAGCGGAAACAACGTCTATGAAGAGCACTTGTATGTCTGGCAGGGGAGCACTCTGATCTCGGAGAGTTGGGGCGATACGGAGCTGGAGTTTTTCTACGACGAAGCCGGACAGCCCTATGCCCTTCTGGTGCGGGATTATACGACTGCCACGCCGACCGAGGCCTGGTACTACTATGTGACCAACTTGCAGGGCGACGTGGTGATGCTGCTGGATTCAAGCGGGACGGTCGTGGCGGAGTACAGCTACAACGCCTGGGGCCTGCTGCTGAGCGCCACCGGCACCATGGCGGAGCTGAACCCCATCCGCTACCGGGGCTATTACTACGACGCCGAGACGGGCTTCTACTACCTCCAGAGTCGGTACTATGACCCCGTGATCTGCAGGTTCCTCAACGCGGACGGATATGCCAGCACCGGCCAGGGCGTGCTTGGCTGCAACATGTTTGCGTATTGCAACAACAATCCGATCTTTTTCTCTGATTACGATGGTTTTGATCCGGAATGGTGGCAATGGCTTATTAGTGGGGCAATGGTAGTTGGCGGTGGCCTTTTAATTGCAACTGGAGTTGGAGGCCCCGTTGGGGGAATGCTAATTTGTTCTGGGGCAAATTCTATTATAGGTAGTTATGTGTCTGAAGCTTCTGGAGGATCTTCAGTAAGTGGTTGGGTTGGGGGAATGATTTCTGGCGCACTATTTTCTGGTGGTGCCACGCTGGGAGGAAGCCTGATTCTTCGTGCTACTAAAATGTCTGGACTTGGGAGTTTGAGGTTTTTGTCAGGAGGACTTTTAGTCTCATACTCCTCTGGTGTTGGAGGATCCATTCTTGGACAAGTGGTGACCGCGTGGATAGACGGGGAATCCATAAACTTGAAAGAAATGGCTGAAACAGCGGCAATTACAGGAATAATAAACTGCTACGCTTGCTATGCTTCCGGCATTGGCATGGCAATCCATGCTATGCCCGAAATAAGCACAACGACTGTTGTTTGCGCATGTGCTGTGTCGGCAGGGTGGTCAATTATTTCAGAGGCAATAGTTGATTTTTTGGGCTCGTTAGTAAGTTTTTTTGACTAAATGGTTCAATTCCAAAAAGGAGATCCAAATGACTTTTCGCAGAGATAAAAAGTTATTTTACGAAGTTGAGGTTGGAAATATATTGTTATCCATCCTTTCATTTTTGCTTATTCCTTTCGTATGGTGGATGGGTATTTTGGGTGTCGCCCATGTTGTTTTTGCTTTTCTCAGTCCGAGATTATTTAATCAATATATTACAATTAATGACTGCGGAATAACATGCAAAGAGGGTGAGAAACAGCTTTGGGCATTTGAATGGAGTCAGATTATGGAACTGAAGAAATATTCTCTGTATAGAAATTCAGGAATATTGCTAGTGCTGGATGAAGATGCTGAAAAGCAGCTACAAGATGGTTCGACCGCGTCTTTTCAGCTTTGTAAAGAGGCTCGAATGGCGTTGAATCAGTATTGCGCTGAACTAGGAAGCCTGGAACACAGGGGACGGTTCTAGAACACAGGGGACGGTTCTATGTGTTGACGATTCCAAGGCTGTATGTTATCCTATCTCTGGGTGATGTATTATGCCAAGAGCGGCAAGGAAAGAAAGCAGCAGCGGGATCTACCATGTGATCTTTCATGACATCGGGGTCGCCTGCGTCAGCTTCGGCATCGTCCGCAAATTCGGCTGATCGAAGAGAGAAAAGACCAATAAACCGTGTTTAGCCAAGACCTATAAATCCGTTACAAGCCAAGACCGAATAAACCCTTCCAGAGAGCGATGAAAACGCCAGTTGTTTTCATCGCTCAATTTATATTGCCCTCATAAAAAGTTATAAACCCAGCGTTACTTTTCCTGTCGTTAATGGAATGTATGAAATAAGGGCAGAAATGCTCAAAAGATAGAAAGGAGCACCATCCATGACGACACCAAACGAATTTACTATCCCGGAAAGCTTTATCAGACGGTATTCCTCTTCAGAAAGCAATAGAAGCAAATATCGTTCAGCTTTTATGAGAGACAGGGACCGGATAATGTACTGTACAGCCTTCCGAAGACTGGCAGGGAAAACCCAAATCTATACCATCGGCCCGGATGATCACAAGAAAAATCGGTTAACGCATTCTCTGGAAGTCGCTCAGATCGCACGAACGATTTCAAGAGCTCTTGGCCTTGATGAAGACCTAACAGAAGCAATTGCCTTGGGTCACGATTTGGGACATACCCCATTTGGACATGCTGGAGAAGAAGTGCTGAACTCTATTATGGCCCCAAATTCTGAATTCATTGGTGGGTCACCATTTTATAATACAAATCGAGATGTTTTGAAAGATACCCTTGAGAGGGAAGAAACTACTCTCCAGGGAATCATTTCCTGTGAAAACATGTTCGGTTTCAAACACAATATTCAGAGTGTTCGAGTCGCAGCTGTATTAGAAGATAGCTATAGAGGGGAACAAGGTGAAAACATAGGAATCAATCTCACTAATTACGCATTATGGGGAATGATGCATCACTCAAGCTTGTTTTACCATAATGAGAAAGAACCGAGGCCTAATTATCAAAATCAGTTCAAGAAACACCTTAGCATAAATAACTCCGATGCAGAGGCATGGTCCTTTGAAGCATTTGTGGTGGAGTGGGCAGACGATTTCGCACAGTGGCACCATGATTTAGAAGATGCAATTAGAAGCAAAGCCCTTCCAATGACCACTATTTGTAAAACAATCAAGGACTCTCTCTCGGGCGCATTTAGCGGAGATGACGAGGAATTACTTGACAATCTTATCAAAAATGCGGCAGCTGATCGGAAAAGCATTGCTGAGTTGTCTCATATTGTCGTGAATACGCTAGTCAAAGATTTAGTGGAAAACTCTTTGTTGAAACTAGATGAGATTAGAGTAAGACTAGGAGAACTACTGCCAGAAGCAACAGCGGAGGAGAGAGCAAAGCTCCTGTACTCTGATTATAATAGTCTCCAGATGAGCTTTCCGCCTAAACAAGTGATTAGTGTGTCCTCGAGTATTGAACCCTCTGTATTCAAAAATATGATTAAGAGTTCTGTACACCATTCTAAAGACGTTGAAAGAATGAACTCTAAGGGAGGGTACATAATTAAAAAACTATTTGAAGCATACTATTCGCATCCCCAACAGTTGCCAGATGGCCCCATCCTTCACTTTATGGTTGACATCAATTCCGCTTCAAATAGGCATTTCGATAAGTATAACAGCATAGAATCAGCAAAAGCAATCGGCATGGGAGAAGTAAGGACAGATTTTGATGAGGTAATCAAAAACCCGAAGACACTGTTTTCTTGCTTGCTGATGAGGAGAATTTGTGATCATGTCGCCTCAATGACTGATCGCTATGCGATTGAAGAATACAACAATCTTTACGGCTGAAGAGATTGGAAGAGAGATTCATCTATCGTTTTCTATCAGTATGTATAGGGAAGAGAAAGCATTTCAATGGCTGACATGCCCCGCCTGCAAGGCAAGAACGAAAATCAAGCTCTATGAGGATACCGTCCTGCTGGGCTTCCCCCTTTACTGTACAAAATGCAAACGAGAGTTCACGGTGGGAGTTATTAAATTCAATATGGTCGTCAGCGATGAGCCAGACGCTTAAAGCGCAGAGCCTGCTGCTTCGATGAGAATCGAAGTCGCAGGCTCTTTTGTTATTTCTCGGTATTCTCTTTTGCCGCTTTTAGAAGCTTCAGAGAGGCTTGAACGATCGGAAGCAGTTCTTCCACTTCTGCGTTGTCAACATCGGCCAAAAGGATGCTCATCTTCCTCGTGGCAGGCGCGTCAACGGAGGTTTGGGGATAAAAGATTGCATACGGATCGATCTGCAGGCATCGCACCAGCTCAAAAAGGATATCCATTTGCGGATTGGCATGGTAATGCTCGATCTTCCGCACGGTTTGCTCGGTAACCCCGATCTTTTCCGCGAGCTGTGCCTGCGTCCAGCCAAGCTGCTTGCGCCGCTTGTGAACACAATCACCCAATGCTTTGGAGTAGTCCGCCATCACACTTCACCTCAAAACAATTTTACAATAACGGTTTTTGCGGGGGAATTTATTGAAATGGCGATTTGACCGAAAACATAGTTTCGGTTTCGGGCGGGAGGATAGGATGGCTTCCCATAAATACCATGGAATTCTTTTTTCTCTTTTGGCAAAAGCCACTTTCTTCATCGGGATAGTTGCGGACGGGAAAAGGTCCCGAGTCACAGAGGGAGTGGACGCTGAATGCTCTCCGGCAGTGAGAAAAAAGCGGTACAACAACAATTCGATTGCTTTTGTAAAAAAGTCCTGCGGGAAGAGGCTCGCGATTTTGTTCGAAGTATTCAACGGTTGTCCTCGCATGAAACATATCTGGAAGACCTGTCCGACAGGCAGATGAGCAAGCTCCAACAGGTGGACGATTATCCGTCTGACTATGCAAGCTTTCAAGTCCAGGGCCGTGTGATACGAATTCGCAATGATCTTCTCTCCGAAGCGATCGAGGCTTTGGCGGAGGAAAAACGAAAGATCGTGCTGCTGGCATATTTCGAAGAATTGTCTGACAGGGAAGTTGCACAGCGACTCATGATGACGCGCAGCACCGTTCAGTACAAAAGAAAAAAGGCGCTGGAAGAGATCAGAAAGAGAATGGAGGGAGATTGTGAATCAGGGTAAGCACACGCTGCTGCCGTACGAAATAATCCTTTTGGCCACATCTGGGGATTCGGAGGCGATCCACGTTGTCCTTGCTCATTATGAAAAATACATATCGGCTCTTTCTACCCGTGCCGTGAGGACGGAGGAAGGAATGGCACGTGTTTTCCTGGATGCAGAGCTGCAGCACCGGCTGGAGAACAAATTGATATCCCGCATTCTGGCTTTTGACGCCAGCATGATTAGCGGAACCGCCAAAGAGAGTATGCCCAAAAAATAAAAGGGGAATTGAGAAATGTACAATTACCGTTCCGATGAGCAGGTTTCGGGAATCAAGCAGGAGGATATTGCCAAGCTTTTGCGAAGCATGGGGGCGCTGGGCAATTACAGAGGATTTGACTACATCGTTTTCATCGTCTTTCGGATTCTTCAGCAACCAAATATGATCTATTGGGTGACAAAGCAGGCCTATCCGGAAGCCGCACGTTTCTTTCGCGTGACTCCCGGGTCTGTCGAGCGATCCATTCGAACCGTCATTGGGGCGATTTGGGACAAGTATGATCATAGCGATCTGGATCGAGTCGCCGGACGGAGAATGGAAGACATCCCGACAAACGGGGAATTCTTTGATATTGTGGCGGCGTATCTGAGTTATGGGTCTTTCCCGAGAGATGAAAAATATCTGAAACAATAGGCGTTCAACCCGTGAAAGCACACTGGAATACAGCGTGCTTTCACGAGTTGAAGGGAAACTCTATACAACTGAATATCCGGCGGCATGATAACTTCAGCAAATAGCGGAGCGATACGGAAGGTTCGCCAAGACCACCTGTGCAGGAGAAAACCTGCATCGAAGAGGGACGGAAGGTGCATAGCGATTCAGCCTATCCAAAAGCAGTCCTGGCAGGCTGCCTTGCAAGAATACTATTTGCCTACAATGGTACCCCTGCTCAGCCTCAGTCACAAACAAAGGGAGCAGCTCGGAGAGATCCTCGGAGGGGTGAAAGACCCGGAGCGCGTTGCCAAACGCGGTTATGCTGTTCGCCCTCACCTGGGGAAGTAGTGTCAAATACAGGCTTTTTATAACTGGAGCGAGAGAAATAGATTTGCTGCCTGTGAAGCGTGTGCGAGAACAGCAGCAAGCTCCAAAAAGCATTTGGAGTGATTGAAAATGCTATTGGTTCAGCAAAAAGATAAGCGCCTGATCCCTTGTGCCTTCGACAAACTTGCGAAAAAGCAAGATGTCTCGTATCATCGTCTTGACAGGTGAACGCGATGCCGAACACAAAATTTCAGCGAAATCTCGCCAAGGCCAAGGTGAAGAAGCCGCCTGTCTCAAAGGTTCCGGAACCTAATTACATATCTGACCTTATCAAACGGTACATGAAAGCGCAGCGCCTGACTACGGACGATGTAGGCGAATTGATGAATTGCACAGGAGCAAATATCCGTGCCAAACTGACGCGCCCCATTGGAAAATGGGCTGTCAGCGATATTATTTCGCTCTGCAGAGCCGTCAATTGCCCTGTGTCGGAGGCCTATCGCCTTCTGCCATTAGATTAAGGCTGACCGTATTAGGAGGGAGACCATGGCAAAGAAAACAGAAAAAGACACAAACGGGAACTATACCTACATCAGAAAAACCTTTACCTACAAGGGCGAGAGATTTACGGTTCGAGGTAGGACAGAAAAAGAAGCCCGAGATAAGCAATTCCAGCTTATGCGTGACCTTGAAAACGGCATTGTGGTGAAGCAGCATGCTGCTGTTATGCGTCAAAAGTCCATGACGGGTGACCTAACTGTTTCAGAGTATTCTGAAATATGGCTTGAAACCTATGTTAAGCCCAAGGTTCGGAAACCGGGAGCTGCCAAGCAAAAGAACACCATCGAAGAAAAGTCGTATGAAATGTACGTGTATAAACTGAGCGGGACAATTCTTCCGGCGGTCGGGAATCTAAGGCTGCATGAGGTCGTGGATACTCATCTACAGAAAGTGTTAAATGATGAGAAGTACAAAGGCCGTTCTAGATCTCACTGTGATAAAGTAAAGATCGTGATGAATGCAATGTTTCGGCAGGCAGCGAAATCCAGGCTGATTCCTTTTAACCCGGCAGAGGATCTAATCGTTACAGCCGAAGAGGGAGAGGGACACCGGAGCATTACGCCATATGAACGCGAAATCATCCATCAGGTTGCAAAATATCACCGCTGTGGGCTTTGGGTTTTGTTTCTGCTTTCAACTGGTCTGCGGCCAGGCGAGTCTGCACCTCTCCAGGTCTCAGATATAGATTTTGAGGAAAAGCTGGTTAGGATTACGAAGGCAATCGAAAGTGGAACAGAGAACATTATCGGACCGCCCAAATCAAAAGCCGGGATCCGATGCGTCCCGCTTAGGGACGACATCGCAAAAGAACTCAAGTCGGCAATTACCGGGAAAGCGAAGACAGACTTTGTGTTTCCGCAGACAGACGGAAAGACGATGTTGACGACCACAGCAATCAGCAACAACTGGAGATCGTTCTCTCGCCAGATGGATTTGGCTATGGGAGCTGAAACAACGTCTCATGGTCACATCTACGATCCGAGAGATGTAGATAAAAAGGGCATGCCCCTCTATCCGGATGAAAATGGACAGCCAAGGAATGGACATAAAATAGCAGACGATCTAGTGTTGTACTGCTTGCGTCATACTTTTTGCACTGATTTACAGAAAGCAGGTGTGCCGTTGAATATTGCAAGAATCATCATGGGGCATGAAGACATTCGTGTTACAGCTGGTATATATACACATACGGATTCCGAGGATGTGCGTGCTGCGGGTGAAAAACTGAACACATTTTTTTCAGCATGAGGGATAAAATAGTCCGGCAGAATGCGGTTTTTGACGAATTCTGCCGGACTATTTTTGTCACACTTTTTGTCACACTTCGTTCGTTTGCGGGCGCAAAAAAATCTTTGCAAACGCAAATTATCGGGCTTTTTGACATTTGGAAAAGAACACTATTTACGTATAAAACAGCGCGTATTACAGCTTGATTCGACAATAATCGGCACGAAAAACGTAAAAATGATGTGACAAATGTGACAAACCTCAAGGTCGAAAAATGCGGTTTTGAACGTTTGCACCGAAATTGTTCCGGAAAACAAGAAAAATCCTTCAAATCACATGGATTTGAAGGATTTTTGTGGCAGCGGAGGAAGGATTCGAACCCTCACAAACGGAGTCAGAGTCCGGTGTGCTACCTTTACACAACTCCGCTAAACGCAAAAGCTATTATACATGCTTTTGCGGGATTGTCAAGAAAAATTTTTCAAGCTTCCGTCTTTTTTTCCAGCTGGGCCACCAGCGCGTGCAGGGCAGCGGCCCGGTGGCTGATGGCGTTCTTCTCCTCCGGCAGCAGCTGGGCATTGGTGCAGCCCCGCTCCGGCAGATAGAACAGGGGATCATAGCCGAAGCCGTTGCTGCCGGCCTCCTCATGGGCGATGACGCCGTACATCCTCCCCTCGGCCCGCACCGCGCTGCCGTCGGGCCGCACCAGCACCATGGCGCAGGCGAAGTGCGCCCCCCGGTCCCGGTCCGGCACGCCCTCCAGCTCCCGCAGGAGCTTGCGGTTGTTGGCCTTGTCGTCCCCATGGACGCCGGAAAAGCGGGCGGAGTAGATCCCCGGCGCGCCGCCCAGCGCGTCCACGCAGAGGCCGCTGTCGTCGGCCAGGGCGCAGCAGCCGGAGATCTCCATGATCTCCCGGGCCTTCTTCTCCGCGTTTTCCAGGAAGGTCTGCCCGTCCTCCACGGTCTCGTGGTCGATGCCGGCCTCCCGCATGGAGAGGATCTCGTCAAAGGCGTCGCCCAGGATGGCGCGGATCTCCACCAGCTTGTGGGCGTTGTTCGATGCGATGATGAGCTTCATGGCGCAGCCTCACTTTTTCTTTTTCTTGCCCTTCTTGGGCTTGTTGCCGGAGGACGCCTTTTTGGCGGCAAGCTGCCGGGCGTCGGGCTTGGGCCGGACCTTGACGGGGATGTGCGCGGGGGCGCTCTCCTCCCCGGCGGGCTCTGCTGCCTTGAGCGGCGCCTTGCCGGCGGCCTTCTTGCCCAGCTTCCGTGCGTTCTGCGCCTTTTCGCGCAGACTTTTCACCGTGGAGTAGATCAGCAGCGGCAGAGAGATCAGATTTACGATGCCGATGACCCAGATCGCCCAGCGGGGCAGGGCGATGCCGATGAGGCCGGTAACGGTGGTGATCAGGGTGGTCAGGCTCACCACGGCGACGCTGACGCCGAAGAGCTTTTCGATGGTTTTCATAGGCTGCCCCCTCTGTTTTTTGTTCTCTCAAGGGATCTCATATAAAATAGCACGCGGCGGCCGGCGCTGTCAAGCGCGGGAGCGATGGGGAAAACGAGCTGCGAGGTTGACAAGGGGAGGGGCGGACAGTATAATGTGCCTGGAAAAAGGAGGGGAGAGCATGCCCGATCTGATCGCGAAAAGCTGCGCGGACTTTGCCTATGCCCTGGCGTCCTCCGAGCCGGTGCCAGGCGGCGGGGGAGCCGCGGCGCTTACCGGCGTGCTGGCCGCGGCTCTGGGCGCCATGGCCGCGAGACTCAGCGCGGCGCGGAAAAAGGATCCTGCGGCGAGAGCGGAGCTGGAGGAGCGGGTGCAGACGGCGGACGCCCTGCGCCAGCGGCTCCTGAGTCTGATCGACTGGGACGCGGCGGGCTTTGCGCCTCTGGCCGCGGCCTATGCCATCCCCAAGGACGATCCCGCCCGTCCGGAAAAGCTGCGGGAAGCCTCCCTCGCCGCCTGTATGGCGCCGCTGGAGATGCTGCGCTGCTGCGGCGAGACGGCCCTGTTGCTGGAGGAGCTCTCCGGCCGGGTGAGCCCGCTGCTGCTCAGCGACGTGGGCTGTGCCGCCGCCCTCTGCCGCGGCGCCCTGGAGAGCGCGGCCATGAACGTGTGGGTGAACACCCGGGGGCTGCCGGGTGACCCGGAGGCCCGGGCCCTGAACGAAGAGACGGGAGCGATCCTGGAGAGCGCCCTGCCGCGGACGGAGGCTGTAGCCGCCGCGGTCCGCGGGAAGCTGCAGGGCTGAAGACAAGCGAACAACATTGTGCCAGAGTAGGAGCAGCGCGTTGGGCGAAAGCCCTGAAGTGCCGTGGGATGGGAAGTTGCCCGCGGACGAAGTCGGTGCTGTTTCCGCTTCCGCTGCCACAGGAGAGGAAACTCCCTTCGTGGCAACTGTCACGAAAGGAGTTTTTTGTATGAATGTGAAGAAAACCACCGTCAGACTCACGGTCATGGCCATGCTGATCGGGCTGGAGATCGTGCTGTCCCGCTTTTTGTCCATCCCCACCTCCATCACCAAGATCGGCTTCGCCTTTATCCCGGTGGCGGCGGCGGCGCTGCTGCTGGGCCCGCTGGCGGCGGGGGCGGTGGGCGCCCTGGGGGATCTTCTGGGCGCGCTGCTGTTTCCCATCGGCGCTTATTTCCCCGGCTTTACGCTGACGGCCTTCCTCATGGGCCTGTGCTATGGGCTGTTTCTGTATAAAGACGCCGCCTTCTGGCGGGTCATCGCCGCGGTGGGCGTCCACCAGTTCGTGCTGAGCATGCTGCTCAACAGCCTCTGGCTCTGGATCATCTCCACCTCGGCGGACAAGGGCTACTGGGCCGTCGTCCTGGCCAGAGTTCCCCAGACGCTGCTTCTGGCCGCCGTACAGCTGGCGGTGATCCCCGCCCTGGTGCGGATCCTGCCCCGTCTGAGAAAGGCGCTGCCATGAGCAAGGAGGAGCAGCGCGCCCTGGCGCTGGCCGCCCGCCGGGCGCTGAGCCCCAACCGCCGCCGGGCTGCCAGCGAAAAGCTCTGCAAGCGGCTGGGGGAGCTGCCGGAACTGCGGAAGGCGAGGCTGATCCTGAGCTACGCGGCGCTGCCGGACGAGGCGGATCTCTCCTGGCTGCACGAGCGCCTTGCGCCGGGGACACGGCTGTGCTTTCCGGTGAGCCTGTCCGGCGGGGTGATGGAGGCCTGGCTTCCGGGAAACTGGGTGAAGGGGCCCTACGGCATCTGGGAGCCGGACCGGAGCTGCTCCCGCCCGGTGGCGCCGGAGGAGCTGGATCTGGTGCTAGCGCCCTGCGTGGCCTTCGACGGGGACTGCCGCCGTCTTGGACACGGCGCGGGCTACTATGACCGCTATCTGCCCCGGGTTTCCGCCCCGGTGATCGCCGTGGCCTTCGAGTGCCAAAAGCTCAAAAGGGTGGCGGCGGACCGGCACGACCGGGCCGTGGACGCGGTGGTGACGGAAAAAACCGTATATCGAAAACACGCCTGACGCAAAGCGTCAGGCGTGTTTCTTATGTGTGCGGGGACTTATTTGCCCCGGCGGTCGGGGACGATCTCGATCCAGTAGCCGTCCGGATCCTCCAGGAAATAGATGCCCATGGCGGGGTTTTCAAAGCAGATGCAGCCCATGGCCTCGTGCTTTTTGTGGGCGGCATCCATGTCCTCCGTCACAAAGGCCAGGTGATACTCCTGCTCGCCCAGGTCGTAGGGCTCCGTCCGATCCCGCAGCCAGGTCAGCTCCAGCGTGAAGTCGGAGACTCCGTCCCCCAGATAGACCAGGCGGAAGCTGCCGTCGGCGGCGTTTTTCTCCCGCACGGGCCTGAGTCCCAGAGCCTCGTCGTAGAAGCGAAGGCTGCGCTCCAGGTCGAAGACGTTGAAATTGAAATGATTGAAGGTAAACATGTGAAAACACCCCTTTCTCCGTCTATTATAGCCCCCCGGACCGGGGGCGGTCAAGGGCCCTGCGGCCGGAAATCCGATAAGGGCCCGCACCGGCCGGGGCCGCGGCGCATAGAATGAGCCGGTGATGAAGCATGAGGCTCAGTGAGCTGCGCCCGGGAGAGCGGGCGCGGGTGCGGGCGCTTAAACTGGAGGGACCCCTGCGCCGCCGGCTGCGGGATCTGGGGCTGGTCGAGGGGGCGGAGCTCCGCTGCCTGGGGCGCAGCCCCTTAGGGGACCCCTCGGCCTACGCCCTCTGCGGCGCGGTGCTGGCGCTGCGGCGCGCCGACTGCAGCCGGATCGAAGTGGAGGCGGAGGAATGGAGCGGATCGTAGCCCTGGCGGGCAACCCCAACGTGGGCAAGAGCACCCTGTTCAATCAGCTGACCGGACTGCGGCAGCATACGGGGAACTGGGCGGGCAAAACCGTGGAGACCGCCCGGGGGCGCTGCGGGGACTATCTGCTGACGGATCTGCCGGGCTGCTGCTCGCTGCTGCCCCGCTCGGAGGAGGAGCGGGTGGCCCGGGACTTCCTGCTGCGCGGCGGGGCGGAGGCGGTGATCCTGGTCTGCGACGCGGGCCGCCTCCGGCGGGATCTGAACCTGGCCCTGCAGTGCCGGGAGCTCTGCCCCCGGGTGCTGGTCTGCGTGAACCTGCTGGACGAGGCGGAGCGCCGGGGCGTCCGGGTGGACTGCGGGAAGCTCTCTGAGGAGCTGGGGCTGCCGGTGATCGGCATTGTGGCGCGGCGGCGGGAGAGCCGGACGCGGCTGCTCTCCGCCCTGGACTCTCTCTTTGCCGAGGCGCCCCGGAGCCCGCGCTCCCCGCCCTATCCGACGGAGCTGGAGGCGGCGCTGTCGCACTTGGAGCCCCTGGCCGCGGGGGAGGCGCTGCCGGGACGCTTTCTCTGCCTGCGGCTGCTGGCGGGAGAGACGCTGCCCGCTTCGGCTGCACTGCGGGAGGCGGCCGCCCGGGAGCGGGCGGCCCTGGGCTGGAACGAGGAGCTGCTGGAGGACGCGGTCACGTCCGCCCTGCTGCGGGAGGCGGAGCGGATCGCCCGCGCCGCGGTGCGCGGCACGGGGGAGGGCGGCAGCGCCCGGGACCGGCTGCTCGACTGTCTGCTCACCGGGCGCCTTCTGGCCCTTCCGGCCCTGCTGCTTCTGCTGCTGGGCCTGCTCTATCTGACGGTGCGGGGGGCGAACCTGCCCTCGGCCTGGCTGGGGGAGGGGCTCGCCGCCCTGGGGGCGCTGCTGCGCCGTGGATTTGCGGCGCTGGACGCCCCGGGCTGGCTCACAGGCCTGCTGCTGGACGGCGCATACGGGAGCCTGAGCCTGGTGGTCTCGGTGATGCTGCCGCCCATGGCCATCTTCTTCCCCCTCTTTACCCTGCTGGAGGACGCGGGGGTGCTGCCCCGGGTGGCCTACGACCTGGATCGCCCCTTCCGCGGCTGCGGCTCCTGCGGCAAGCAGAGCCTGTGCATGATGATGGGCCTGGGCTGCAACGCGGTGGGGGTCACCGGATGCCGGATCATCGAGGGGCGGCGAGAGCGGCTGCTGGCCGTGCTGACCAACGCCCTGACGCCCTGCAACGGGCGCTTTCCGCTGCTGATCGCCCTGCTGAGTCTGTTTTTTGCCCCGGCCGGCTCCCTGGGCGCGGCGGGCCTGCTGTGTCTAGTGCTTCTGGGGAGCCTGGGGATGAGCTTTGCGGCCACCTGGCTGCTGTCCCGGAGCCTGCTGCGGGGAGAGGCGGCGCCCTTCGTGCTGGAGCTGCCGCCCTACCGCCGGCCCCAGGTCGGGAAGCTGCTGCTGCGCTCCCTGCTGGACCGGACGGCGCGGGTGCTGGGCCGGGCGGAGGCGGTGGCGGCCCCGGCGGGGGCGCTGCTCTGGCTGCTGGGCCAAGTGGAGATCGGTAACGGCAGCCTGCTCACGGTCTGCGCCGGAGCGCTGAATCCCCTGGGCCGCTTCTTCGGCCTGGACGGGGCGATCCTGCTGGCCTTTCTGCTGGGCCTGCCCGCCAACGAGACGGTGCTGCCCATCCTGCTGGGGATCTACACCGCCGGCGGCGGCCTAACGGAGGCCGGGAGCCTGGCGCAGCTGGGCGCGGTGCTGACGCAGCAGGGCTGGACGGGGACGACGGCCCTCTGTGTCGTGATCTTCACGGTGCTGCACTGGCCCTGCTCCACCACGCTCCTGACCGTGAAGAAGGAGACGGGCCAGTGGCGCTGGGCCGCCCTGGCCGCCGCCCTCCCCACGGCCCTGGGACTGGGACTATGCGCCGTGGTCGCCGCCATCGGGCGGATAATAGGATAAGCGGGCGGTCAAAGGCCGCCCCTACGGCGCAGGATGATCCCAGATCCGTAGGAGCGACCTGTGGTCGCCCGGTTTTGCATTGTTGAGAAGCACAACGCGGATGAGAAAGCTCCCCATCCGCGTGATTTGCTTTTATTGTTTTTTCTTATTTTGATAAACAACGACGCCGATTATCAGGGCAAACAGGGACAGACCCAGAAACAGAGTGAATCCAAGACGAAGCCCCATGGTTTCGGACGCATCGTAGAGGACACGTTCCCCGCCTTCGGCAGAGGAAACGGAGAGAATAGACGATTTTCCGGTGAGGTTCAAAAAACTCGACTTGTTGCTCAGCTCATACACGTTCCCGTTGACTTCCCGTGTCGTGGAACGGCCCTGTTTCAGCAGTGGCGCAATATTTTCCTGATAGCCCTCCAGCTCCCAAACGCTCAACGCTTGACCATTGGAGTCGATTTCAACGCAGAGGTCTCCACGGATCAGATAGAGCCATATGTGTTCTCCTTCCAAAAATATGAGAAAATCGCCGTTGGCATGAAAGGAGATCGCATATTGGAAAACCATGTCCGCATCGTAAACGCTGATCCATTTTTGACCGCGTGCTTCGGTTCCAAGGGCAATCTGCTCGTTCTCATCTACGTCAAAACAGAGGATGCCTTCCTTGGGCGGCTCTTCTTCCGAGAAGGTAAGTTGGAGCTGCTCCGTAACAGAGACGGCTTTATCCTCCGGACAAGGCTCTCCTGTAAACCAAGCCGGACTAAATAGCCGGAGAAACAGAATCATCAGGATTGGGATCGTCTGAAAATGCAAGGCGGCAGCCTCCTTTCCTCAGCGAAGCCACAAATACGGTGACGATTAGTCATGGAAAAGCAGACCGTTTTCGTACGGCCCGACAATTCCGAATTCATCATTCCGAATTCCTAATTCTTCTCCACGCCCACCGGCACCTCCGGGGCCAGCTCGTGGAGCTTCGCCAGGGCCGCGTCCATGGCCTTCTCGTCCTCGGACATGTACTCGGCATTTTCCTTGCCGCCGACCAGAAAGACCGGCCGGAAGTAGGCAAAGGTGGCCTGGCCGCAGCACATCCGCCCGCGCACCTCCTGCACGCGGATGAAGGCCCGCTCCATTTTCGCATAGGGCACGGCCTTTACGCGAAAACCGTCCCGGTAATAGACGGCCATCTTGCCCACCCGCAGCTTTTCAAAGCTCGCGGCGCTTTCATAATCCGCGGCCAGCGCCACGGGATCCAGGCCCTCCACGGGACCGCTGAACTTCTTTTCCGCCATAGTTGTTCCCTCCTGCGGTTCTTTTCTCCATCTTAACAGAAAAGCCTTGCAGTTTCCAGCGTTTTTTCATATAATATACTTGTTAAGCCCAAATTTTACTGCGCCGCAAGGCGGAAGGGAGCATTTATGTACTGCACGAGAAAAGTGACCGAGGATCTGATCTGGGTCGGCGCGGACGACCGGCGCCTGGCCTGCTTCGAGGGCGTCTACGGCGTGCCCGACGGCGTTTCCTATAACTCTTACCTGCTTCTCGACGAGAAGACCGTCCTCTTCGACACGGTGGACAAGGCCGTGTACAGCGTGTTTCTGGAGAACGTGGCCCACGAGCTGAAGGGCCGCAAGCTGGACTACCTGGTGGTGCAGCACATGGAGCCGGACCACGCCGCCACCCAGGAGCTGCTGCTGCAGCGCTATCCCGAGGCGAAGATCGTCTGCAACGCCAAGAGCCAGACCATGATGAAGCAGTTTCTGGGCGTGGATCTCTCCGCCCGCACGGTGCTGGTCAAGGAGGGCGACACCCTGAACACCGGCCGCCACAGCTTCACCTTCGTCATGGCCCCCATGGTCCACTGGCCCGAGGTCATGATGACCTATGATCTCACCGACAAGACCCTCTTCACCGCTGACGCCTTCGGCACCTTTGGCGCGCTGAACGGCCGCCTCTTCAACGACGAGACCGACTTCTTCCTGGAGGATCTGGACGAGGCGCGGCGCTACTACACCAATATCGTGGGCAAGTACGGCGCCCAGGTCCAGTCGGTGCTGAAGAAGGCCGGGAAGCTGGACATCGGCCTGGTTTGCCCCCTGCACGGCTACGTCTGGCGCAGCCACTTCGGGGACTTTCTGGAGAAGTACCTGCTCTGGTCCAGCTACACCCCGGAGGAGAAGAGCGTCCTGCTGGCCTACGCCTCCGTCTACGGCCACACCGAGAACGCCGCCAACATCCTGGCCTGCAAGCTGGCGGAGCGGGGCGTGCGCGTGCGCATGTACGACACCTCCGTCACCCCGGCCAGCTACATCGTCTCCGACGCCTTCCGCTGCAGCCACCTGGTCTTCGCCGCCACCACCTATAACGCCGGCGTCTTCGTGACCATGGAGCAGCTGCTGCACGACATTGCCGCCCACAACCTGCAGAACCGGAAGGTCGCCCTCATCGAGAACGGCTCCTGGGCCGCCACCAGCGGCAAGGTCATGAAGGAGATCCTCAGCTGCCTGAAGGGCGTGGAGTTCATCGAGACCGGCGTCAGCCTCAAGTCCGCCCTGGCGGAGAGCCAGCTGGCCCAGCTGGATGCCCTGGCCGATCTGCTGGCCGAGGAGATCAACCCGAAGCCCGCTCCCGTAGAGACCGCCGCCCCCGCCGCCGAGCCCGCGGCCTTCTCTCCCGAGGCGGTGGACAACAAGGTCTTCTCCAAGTTCTCCTACGGCGTGGAGGTGCTGACCACCCGGGTGGACGGCAAGGACTACGGCTGCATCATCAACACCGCCGGCCAGGTGGCCTCCGCCGACCCCAAGAAGATCACCATCTCCTGCATCAAGAAGAACAACACCTGCGACATGGTGATGAAGGCCGGCAAGTTCAACCTCTCCATCCTCACCGAGGACGCGCCCTACAGTCTGTTCCAGCGCTTCGGCTTCCAGAGCGGCCGGGACGTGGACAAGTTCGCGGATCTGCCCTATGAAAACCGCATGCTGAACGGCATCCGCTATATTCCCGAGTACACCAACGCCGTCCTCTCCTGCGAGATCATCGACGTGAAGGACCTGGAGACCCAGGTGCTCTACATCGCAAACGTGGTGGAGGCCAAGGTGCTCTCCAAGGCGCCCAGCTGCACCTACGGCTACTACCACGCCCACATCAAGCCCAAGAAGAACCCGGCTCCCGAACAGAAGGAGTGCTGGGTCTGCAAGGTCTGCGGCTACGTCTACGAGGGCGCGGACATGCCCGAGGACTTCACTTGCCCGCTGTGCAAGCACGGCAAGGCGGACTTCGAGCACATCGTGCCCGAGGTCAAGCCCAAGGTGAAGGGCTGGGTCTGCAAGATCTGCGGCCACTTCGAGCCCTGCGAGGGCGAGCTGCCCGCGGACTACACCTGCCCGCTGTGCAAGCACCCGCGGGAGGACTTCGAGCGCGCGGAGCAGTAAGCAGTTTTGAGTTTTGAGTTTTGAGTTTTGAGTACGGGCGGCCGAAAGGCCGCCCGCGCAGACTCGTATCCATGTCCGACGTTGAGCGACCACAAGGCCTGCCCCCTATGAAGGAGCGCATTGTGATGCGCAAATGACGAAGAATCTTGAAATCAAGCGCGAAGAGGGAAGAAGAAACATGAATACACGGAAAATAGCTCCGATCATGAGAAAAATGTCAGCTCTTCTTGCTGTTCTTCTGGCGTTCTCTGTCCTTGCGTCCGCCTGTGAAAGCACAGCTGTGAAAGAGGCCGCGCCCAGCGAGACACCAGAGGCGACGGCAGAACCCGTCCCCACCCCGGAGCCGACGCCCGAACCCACCCCGGAGCCGACGCCCGAACCCACCCCGGAGCCGCCCCCGGAGCCGACGCTCGTGCCTCTTGATTTCAAGAGGCTCACCCCGGAAGAGGAAGCCGCGGAAATGGAAAAGTATGAGATCGTTGACGATAGTGAACTCCATACTTCGAATATGTATTTTGCAGCTTGCTTTTATCTTGATGGCAAGCCAAAGATTATGTTTGGTTATGTAGTATCTACGCCCGAGTCAGACTCGGAAAGGATCTATAAATTCAGGGATTTGTTTACATTTGAAGAGTTGTTTACCTATCGTGCAACAGCTCGGGAAGAATATCTCCCATTTGCCTGGACAGGATTTAACCATGAGATGGCAGAATTTGAAGGGATCCACCCATATTTTTGCAATAATGATATACAACTGCGTATGGTTGATAACATCACTATGGCATGCAATTTTTGGATCGAATACTATGACAGGGAATTGACTGATGAAGAAGTGGAATACATGTTTGAGTTTTTCCCGTACTTAAGAGAAGGTGGATCCGGCAATTATTCTTATAACGATGTGATCCATATATATTTAAATTGGATCCCTGAAGCCATGCGGGTGACGACAGAAGAATTGAACATGGCAAAAGAAGCAGCGCTTGAGGGTGCGGACTGAAGTTCAGCTTTTATAGCGGGCGGCCTTCTGGCCGCCCGAATCTTACAAAATAATATTTGAAACCTTTTGGCCGGCTGAGACGTTATACGGATAGAAACCCGAACCTGACAGAAATACGAGGTGCGTGATGCAGGAGAAAAGACTGTTTTCCACGAAAAAGCCCGGGGAGCTGCTGCCTCTGTTCAATAGCTTTGGCAGACGGCACCGGGTACACCGGAGAAAGGGCGGCGGCTATTGGCTTCGAAAAACCTCCGGCAACAAATGGGCGAGGACAACGCTTGGCTATCTGTTCCTGATCCGGTTGGAAGAAAATGAGAAGGAGACGGCTGTGTTCTATCGTGCATGCCCGGATCCCGCCACCGCGTTTCAGCTGCTCTTGTTTCCCGGCATTCTGGTATATGTGCTGGCGCGTTGGTGGATTACCGGGGAGATCAGCTGGCTTTTCTTTGGATCTGTTGGCGCGTTCACGGTGCTCATGCTTGTGTTTTATCTCCTCATCAAGCGAGAATATGTGCAGGAATTTGAGCGTATGCTGCTTGGATCCACTCCGGAAGGCTAAGCGCAGGGAGGGCTTATGGAAAAATTGAAGAAAATCATGATTGCCCTGGGAATCTGCCTGCTTTTGGCGCTCCTGCTGGGCTCATGCAGCTACCTCTTTGCCCGGCCCTTGTATTATCGTCTGTTCTATCCCTGGGACCGGGTCACCGGCACGGTACAGGTGGAGGTGCACGGAGAATCTGTGCCCTTTACCGTGGAAAAGCTGGACGGCGGCGATTCCGTCGGCGCGCGCAAGGATGGAAGCGGCGGCGCTCGCGTCTCCATGCGCGGGCGCGATTACGGGCGATACGGCTTTCAGCTGCGGATCGACGGGGTGGAACAGCCTGTCCGTCTGACAGTTCACAAGTGGAACTGGCAGGTGGTCAAATTCGACGTCCGGGTATCGGTGGATCGGGAAAAAGGAAGCATTACACTGACCGGTACGGTCTGGGAAACGGATGATCAGGGGCAATTCCGAGAAAAGACGATCAACGAAAAAGTGAGCCTGACAGAAGACGGAGCCTGGCTCGCGATCACATCTGTATAGCAGATGCAAAAGAACACCGTAGGGGCAATTCACGAATCGCCCGCGAACCTGGCTGATTGACCATTCGCGGGCGATTCGTGAATCGCCCCTACGGCCTTGTCATCGAACCCTGCAAGCTCCCCTTTCACATGTCCTGAAAAACTTAATTTCTTCGCCAAAATGTGGCTATTTCTTAAGATTTCTTAATTCTTTTCGGAACTTCTTAAGAGTCTTAAGCTTTCTTAAATGTGGCCCGAAGGCCTTGTTTTCGACCTCCGCAGAGGCTATAATGCAAAGCGTGATACGAAAAAACACGTATCCTTTTTTCTTTGAAGGAGGTTTTTGAAATGAAACAAGGAAAGAAGATCCTGTCCCTGCTGCTGATGCTGACGCTGCTTCTGTCCATGAGCGTCTGCGCCTTTGCCGAGGACGACACGGAGGCCGTCATCGTGATGGAGACCGAGGAGGAGCCCGCCGCCCAGAAGCTTGCCGTCAAGTGCGTGGACGCCGAGGGCAAGACCCTGCGGGACGAGGAAGCGGACTACCTGGATCTGAGCAAGGACCTGACGGTGGACGATAAGTACGCCCGCCCCGAGATCGAGAACTATACCTACAGCAAGACCATGCTGGAGGATGAGGAGCTGACGAAGCTCAGCATCACCCATGACGCCGAGGGCAAGGCCGTCATCACCGCCACCTTCGGCGAGGGCGAGGACGCCAAGGAGAAGACCCTCAGCGGCAGCGAGACCATCCTCTTTGTCTATGAGAAGAAGAGCGACGCGCCCCACACCCACGTCTACGACGCGGGCACGGTCACCAAGGAGCCGACCTGCACCGAGAAGGGCGTCAAGACTTTCACCTGTTCCTGCGGCGACAGCTACACCGAGGAGATCCCGGCCCTGGGCCACGACTGGAACGAGCCGGGTTACAGCTGGGCCGAGGACGGCAGCGCCTGCACCGCCAGCCGGAGCTGCAAGCGGGACGCCTCCCACACTGAGAGCGAGAGCGCAAAGCCCGTCGAGACCGTGACCAAGGAGCCCACCTGCACCGAGAAGGGCGAGAAGACCCTGAGCGCCAACTTTGAAAACAGCGCCTTCGCGGCCCAGACTAAGACCGTGGAGATCCCCGCCCTGGGCCATGACTACGCCCACGGCCGCTGCAAGCGCTGCGACGGCATCGACCCCAATTTCCGGCCCAAGCTGACGGACACCACCAACGGCCGGGCCAACTGGGGCTCCGACTACGTGGCCACCTGCGACGCGCTGAAGAAGGACGTCCAGAAGGTGCTGGTGGACGGTACGGAGCTGCCCGCCTCGGACTACAGTGTTTCCGAGAAGGACGGCAGCGCCGTCATCACCATCAAGGGCTCCGCCGTGAAGAAGCTGAAGGTGGGTTCCCACAAGCTCACCGTGGTCTGCGCCACCGGCACCGCCGAGAAGACCCTCAACGTCAGCGACAAGCCCAAGACCGGCGATGCGGATATGTCGCTCTGGGTCGGTCTGCTGAGCCTCTCCGCCCTGGGCAGCGCCGCCGCGTTCGTCACCATGAAGAAGAAATTCAGCGCCCGGTAGGGGCCGACGCCCCCGGCGGCCCGCCGAATTTTGCGAATCGTATGAAAACACATCCCCGCCCGATCGGGCGGGGATGTGTTTTTGACTAAGATTCGGCAGCACCGAACAGAGCATAGGAGTCTACCTGATACCTTTCCGGGATGGCATCCTCATAGAATTGGCGATATTCTTCAACGGTATAAAAGATTTCATCGTCCGATACACCACTGATATAGTATTCGGACAACACATGCTGATAGGAATAATATTCTTCCTCGGAAAAATAGTCGAGCCCCATATCTATGTATTCAAGTGCACCAGTGAAATCCTTGATGCGCCAGTTTTCTATATTCGGATGCAAGTAGTAGAATTCGTAAATGTAATCAGGGGCGGCATTACTATATCCGACATCTGCACTGAGGATGAGCTCTCCGGTGTACAGATCGTAATAATTACTGTAGTATGTATCTTCCTCATCTTCGGACTCAATGGGTTCATAGATGGCCGGTACCAATTTGATTTCCCCATCATCCGTTTGAAACGCCAGCACCGAAAAATCATACATGGCGATCTGATCTTCAAATTCGATCCGTTCCTTGGCAAAGGGCGGGATCTCGGTCACCGAGATCGGCACTGTTTTGGAGAGCCCGTCGGAGTAGTGCGTGTCCGCGTAGTATTCCTCACTGTCGCCCTCAAAGACCTCGATCCAGACCTCTTCGCCGGGACGAAGGGGGATTTCCACGGTCTTGACGCTGCCGCCGTTGGCGTTGACGCTGAAGGAAGTGGCCCAGGTGGGGATCTGGATTGTATACCAGCTCCCACCCTCGTACTTGATCCCCTCGTAAAAGAGGACAGATACATCTCCCGCATCCGCGTCGGGCTCCATGGGCTCGCCGGGCCAGGGCTCGAACGCTCCGCGGACGTCGTTCCAGGCCCTGGCGCAGGGATCCTGCCAGGACGCTGGGACATAGGCGTGAACAGCCACCGTTTCATTCGCCGGCGTAGGCTCCGGGGTGGGCTCCGGCGTGGGTTCGGGGGTGGGTTCGGGGGTGGACTCCGGGATCGAAGTCTCTTCCGGTGAATCGGTTACTGCATTCCCGGCTCCCGCTGCGCTGCCGCAGGCGGCCAGCAGGACGGAAAGGGCCAGCAGGATCGCAGTCAACAGGACAGAGACCCCGGCGAAAGGAAAATGTCTGTGCGTACTCATGTTTCTCTCTCTCCTTTGATGGGTATGATTGGATTTGACCTTGGTTGGGCGGCCACAAGGGCCGCTCCTACGGGGAGATGGCGGTTTGCGTCGTAGGGGCGGGGCTTGTCCCCGCCCGTTTTGTCGGGCGGGGATGCTTTTCTCAAAACTCAAAACTCAAAACTCAAACCTGCCCTCAGGCCTTGATGCTCTCCAGCAGGGCCTCCACGTTCTTGGCAAGGTCGGCCAGGGCGCCGGGTTGGAAGGGAGAGGGGAAGCCCGCCTCTTCCAGCAGATCCGTCCAGACCTTCTCGCCGCCCTGCTTACTCAGCCGCAGGTAGCGGGCAAAGGCGTCGTCGTAGTCGCGGCGGCTGGCCAGCAGGAACTGGAAGGCCGCGGTCTGGGCCAGGCAGTAGTCGATATAATAGAAGGGGCTCTCGTAGATGTGCATCTGGTACTGCCAGCGGGTGCCCTTCTCCAGATAGGGCATGCCCTCGAAGGAGATGTGGGGTCTGAACTGCTTCTCCAGCTTCAGCCACTCCGCGTCCCGCTCGTCGGGGCTCAGATCGGGATTCTCGTAGACGATGTGCTGGAAGGCGTCCACCATGGTGCCGTAGGGGATGAAGGAGAAGCTCTCCAGCGCGTGCATGAACTTGTAGCGCTCCGCGTCCGCGCCGAAGAAGTCCGCCATGTAGGGCCAGGCGAAGAACTCCATGCTCATGGAGTGGGTCTCGGCGGTCTCCATGCCGCCGCAGCCCAGCTCCAGGGCGAAGCGGTTGTCCGCGATGAGATAGGCGTTCAGGGCGTGGCCGGCCTCGTGGGTCACCACGTCCACGTCCCCGGCGGTGCCGTTGAAGTTTGCCAGGATGAAGGGCTGCTTGTACTTGGCAAACTCCGTGCAGTAGCCGCCGCCCCACTTGTTCTTGCGGGAGTCCACGTCGAAGGCCTCGTTTTCCAGCATCAGGTCGATGAAGTCCCCGGTTTCCTTGCCCATGGCGTGGTACATCTTCTTGGCGGAGTCAAAGATCTCCGCCTTGCCGAAGGGCCTGGGGTCGCCGCCGGGCATGATGACGCCGTCGTCGTAGAACATGTAGGTGTCGATGCCCAGGCGCTTCGCGTTCTCGCTGCGGAGCCGCGCCACCACGGGCACGATGTCCTTCAGAACGTTCTGGCGGAAATTCGCCACCTTCTCCTGGTCGTAGCAGAGCCGGCCCATACGGTAGTAGCCCAGCTCCACGAAGTTCTTGTAGCCCATCTTTTTGGCCATCCGGTCGCGCACGTGCACCATCCGGTCAAAGATGCCGTCCAGCTCCGCCTTGTGCGCCTCCAGCCCGCGGCCCAGCACCTCATAGCACTCCCGGCGGGTGTCCCGGTCGGCGTCCTTGGCGTACTTCATCAGCATGGCCCGGGGCAGCTTCTCGCCCTTCCACTCAAACTCCATGGCGGCCATCAGATCGGAGTACTCCCGCACCAGCTTGTTCTCCTCCACCATGTCCTCGATGATCTCGTTGGACATGCTCTTGCGCGCCACCTCCATGGACTGGAAGAGCACGGGGGAGAGAGCCTCCTCCAGCTCCTTGCGGAAGGGGGAGTCCAACAGGGCGGAGGCATACTCCACGCTGTAGTTTTCAACGGTGGGGCCGATCTCGTCGTAGTACTCGTTCTCGGCCACATAGAAGGGATCCACGGTGTTGATGGTGTAGCGCATGCTGGCGAGAGAGGCGTTGGTGGAAAACTCCAGCTCCATCTTCAGATAGTCTTCCCGGGCCTTGAGGATCTCCTCCACGCTCTTGGCGTTTTTGATGCGGGGGATCACGTCCTCCATCACGGCCTTGACTTCTTCCAGGCTTACGCGGCGGTAGGGCAGTTCGGAAACTTTCATAGTCTTGTTCGTCCTTTCTTCGTTCATGTTCGCGGGTTTTTCTGCTGCCATCATGATACACCAGCGAGCCCCTCTTTGCAATCCTCTGTTTTGACGCCCCTCGAGCCCGATCGAGAAAAAAGTAAAATTTTTTGCTGCCCGCTGTTCACACCGGGAAAACTGTGCTATACTGACTTTGATTACGGATCATCCGGGAGGAGCGATCATGGAACAGAATTGGAATGAACAGCTTCTGCGTTTTCTTGCAGAAAGCCCCACCGCCTTTCACGCCTGCCGCAATCTGGCGGAGCGTCTGGCGGGGGAGGGCTATACCGAGCTGAGCGAGCAGGAGGACTGGAGCCTGCTGCCGGAGGGGCGCTATTTCGTCCGCCGCAACGGCTCCGCGCTCATCGCGTTTCGCATCCCCAAAGACGGCGTCAAGGGCTTTCTGATGATGGCCGCCCACGCCGATTCCCCCAGCTTCAAGATCAAGGAGCACGCGGCGGTCCCCACGGCGGGCATGTACACCCGCCTGAATGTGGAAAAGTACGGCGGCATGCTCTGCGCCTCCTGGATGGATCGGCCTCTCTCCGTGGCCGGCCGGGCCGCCGTGCGGGAGGAGGGCCGCATCGTCATGAAGCTGCTGAATGTGGACCGGGACCTGCTGCTGATCCCCCATGTGGCCATCCACATGGACCGCAGCGTCAATGACGGCAAAAAGTTCGACCCCAACACCGACATGCTGCCCCTCTTCGGGGACGCGGAGGCGGCGGAGAGCTTTGACGCGCTGATCGCGGAGACCCTGGGCGTGCAGAAGGAGGACGTGCTGGCAACAGACCTCTTCCTCTATCCCCGCACGCCCGGAACGGTCTGGGGTGCCAGTGGGGAGTATCTGTCCTCCCCAAGGCTTGACGATCTGCAGTGCGTCTTCGGCTGCACGGAGGGCTTCCTCCGGGCAAAGGCGGGGGAGAGTACGCCTCTGCTCTGCGTCTTTGACAACGAGGAGGTGGGCAGCGGCACCAAGCAGGGCGCCGGGTCCTCCTTCCTGCAGGACGTGCTGAGCCGGATCTGCGAGAGCTGCGGGGCGAGCCTGCGGCCCTGCCTGGCGCGGAGCTTCCTGGTCTCGGCGGACAACGCCCACGCCGTCCACCCCAACCACCCGGAGTATGCCGACCGGAACGACCGGCCGGAGATGAACAAGGGCATCGTGGTGAAGTTCAACGCCAACCAGCGCTACACCACCGACGCCGTCTCCGCCGCGGCTTTTCTGGAGCTGTGCCGGCGGGCGGAGGTGCCCACCCAGCGCTTCACCAACCGGGCGGATCTCCCCGGCGGCTCCACCCTGGGCAATATCAGCACCGGCCACGTCTCGGTGGACTCGGTGGACATCGGCCTGGCTCAGCTGGCCATGCACTCGGCCTATGAGACGGCCGGGACCAAAGACACGGAATATCTGATCCGCGCGGCGGAGGCCTTTTTCGGGAGCGCCTTCCTCCGCTGCGGAGACGGCATCACCCTGGAATAAGAGGACGGAGGGAACAAGATGAAAAAGAGACTGTTTGCAAGCATGCTGGCGCTGGTTTTGTGCTTTGCGCTGCTGAGCCCCCTGTGCGCCTGGGCCGAGGGGGAGGAGAGCACCGTCCCCGCGGATCCGGACGGTTACGCCGTCATTGACCCCGCCGCGCTGCAGAAGCTGGTGGAGGACTATGCCGCGGTCTACGGCCTGAAGCGGGGCGACATCAGCGTGGCCTACTGCTATCTGGACACCGGCGACACCTGGTACTACAACGCCGACCGCTGGTATTTCAGCGCGGGCCTGCATCGGGTCCCTCTGATGATGATCCTGGCCGAGTGGGAGCACGACGGCAAGGTCACCCGGGACACCTCCTTCAAGGGCATGACCCTGGGTCAGGCGGAGGAGTCCGTGCTGATCTACAACAGCGTGGACAATACCAACCTGATGATGAGCATGATCGGCTCCAACGAGGACGCCCGGCGGGAGTTCATGAAGTTCTCCCCCCTGCCGGAGAGCTATTACGACCCGGATTTCCTGGCCTACAGCTATTTCTCCGCCCGCTATATGATGGACGTGCTCAAGACCCTCTACAATGAGAGCGAGCGCTTCCCCAATATTCTGGACTGCATGAAGCGCTCCGCCGTGGGCCAGTACTTCGGCGCGGGCCTGGGCGGCATCGAGGTGGCCCAGCGCTTCGGCTCTTACACCGCCCCCCGGCGCAATGAGAACAACCATGACGCGGCCATCATCTACACCGAGCATCCCTTCGCCCTGGTGGTCATGACCGAGAACATGGGCGTGACCCAGCAGATCATGAAGGATATGGGCATCATCTTCAAAGACTACACCCTGTCCCTGGACGGCGCCTATGAGGAGTGGCTGGAGCAGAAGAACAATCCCCAGCCCGTGGTGACCGAGCCCGAGCCCGCCCCGGCGGAGATCCCCGCCGCCGAGGAGAACCCGGACAACGGCCAGAGCGGCGGCTCCCTCTTCCCGGACTTCTCCAATGTCGGGCTGCCCTCCGCTCCTTCGGAGCCCGCGCCCGCGGAGGTTCCGGCGCTGACGGAGGCGCCGGAGCAGAACGTCCCGGCAAATCAGAATCTGACTCCGGCCCAGCAGCAGGTGCAGCAGGCGCTGGAGCAGCAGAACGGGAACCGCACCATCGTGCTGGTGCTGGGCGCGGTTCTGGTCTTCGTGCTTGCGCTGGCGGCCGTGCTGCGGAACGTGATGCGCAGAAGGCGCGAAGCGGATCTGGACTGAAACGAAAAGAGTAGGAACCCATGAAAAAAATCCTCTGTATCCTGCTGATCCTGGCACTGGGCGCGGCGCTCTGCGGCTGCGGCGGCGGCAGCGCCCGTGAGGTCGTGGTGGTGACCACCCTGGTGGAGCAGGACTATTCCCTGGCCTTCCGCACCGGCGATCCCACCGCCTACTACGTGGCCGCCGCCATCGAGGTCCTGAACGCCCAGGGCCTGGTGGACGAGCTGTCGGTCAAGTGGTTCGGCGGCCGGATGGTGAACTTCGGCAGCAACCCCTCCGCCCTGGAGGATCTGGGCCCGGTGGAGCCGCGCAGCTTCATCATCGGGGTGGACGTCAACTCCTTCCCCATGGCCTATATCACCGGCGGGCAGTACTGGGGCTTTGACGTGGAGCTTGCCTCCGCCGTCTGCGAGCTGCTGCACTGGGATCTGAAGATCCAGCCCATCGAGAAGGAGAATGTGTATGTGGAGCTCTCCTCCGGCAATATCGACTGCGCCTGGGGCGGCATCGCCCTGGACCCGGCGGACATTACCGAGGGGCGTCTGACCCAGTACGGACCCTATCTCCACAACGACATCGTCATCGCCAGGCGGGGCGACGCCTTTATCGAGAACAAGTACATGCTCTCCCACAAGGCGCTGGCCATGTGCTCCACCCAGGAGGCCCTGGACGCGCTGAATGCGGATCCGGGCGTCGTGAACCGCCTGGGGCAGATCTCCCGTCTGGCCGGCGGCACCACGGAGTGCTTCCAGTACCTCTATCAGGGCCGCTGCGACGTGATCCTCACCGACACCACCGCAATTTATTACTTCAACTGCCATTGATCGAAGCCAAAGCCTTCAGGGGCCGGCGTCCTCGACGGCCCCTTTGCGTCCCTGCGCGGACGCGGGGCCGCTGCGGGCGCCGGCCCCTTCCCATGCTCTTTTCCGCATCATCTCTTTAATTCCCAAGGAGGTCCTGCCTATGAAACGAATGAAGCAAGTCCTTGCTCTGCTGCTGGCCCTGGTGCTGGCGCTGAGCCTGACGCCGACCGTGGCCCTGGCCGACCCGCCCCAGGGTGAATGCCGCGAGGGCGGCGAGCACATCTGGGACGTCTATTCGGATTCGGCTACCTGCACCCAGGCCGGCGAACGGATGTGGCGCTGCCGGAAGTGCGGGATCTGGTGGCGGGAGAGCTCGCCCGCCCTGGGCCACGACTGGCGGGAGGGCGAGATCATCGAGAGCGAAGGCCTGCTGGGACCCGTGCGGGTGCGCTACGTCTGCAACCGCTGCTATGAGGTGAGGGTGGAGACGACCCATCCCAACGCCACCGCGGTGCTGAACCGGTTCCGCAACGTCCCGGCCGATGCAGCCAACGCCTCCGGTCTGGTCATCACGCTGCAGCCGGTGGGCGGCGTCCTGCCCGCAGCCTCGGACGCCTCCTGTACCCTGACCGTGGCGGCGGAGGGCGGCGTGGAGCCCTATACCTATGAGTGGCACGGGGTGGACAGGGGCGTGACCGAGTACATGGACGGCAGCCCCGTGGGCTACGCGGTGCACAGCAACAGCCGCCGCGCCACGGAGGAGGCCAACCGGCGCCGCGCCGCGTTCTTTGAAGCCTACCTGAAGTACACGCAGGAGCATTTCGGCGTGGAGGACGTGGAAGGCGCCCGGCGCGGCTGGACGGAGCTGCAGATCCGGGAGTACGGCGATATCGAGGTCAGCAGCGGCGACAGTCCCAGCTATGATGCCGAAATCGGCAACTGCTATTACTACTGCATCGTCCGGGATTCCTCCGGCAAGGAGGCCTGTTCGGACAGCGCCTTTGTGGGCAATCCGCTCTACATCTACCGGGAGCCGGTGGACGCGGAGCTGTCGGACGGCAAGGCTTCCCTGGTCTGCACAGCCAGCGGCGGCAGCGGCAATTACAGCTATACCTGGTACCGAAACGACCGGGATCACGAGCTGAGCTCCCACGCGTCCAACGTGACGGTCAAGGAGCCGGGCGAGTACTTCTGCTGTGTGCGGGACGGGGACCAGGAAGTGACCAGCGTCACCGTCACGGTGGCGGAGGAGAGCGCGCCCGTGAG
This sequence comes from Oscillospiraceae bacterium, assembly GCA_017428565.1. Lineage (GTDB taxonomy): Bacteria > Bacillota > Clostridia > Oscillospirales > Oscillospiraceae > Limivicinus. Next base: position 4,404 of record JAFRQP010000058.1, on the reverse strand, counting down.
CGAGGCCGCCCCCGTCATCGTTCTCCAGCCGAAAAGCATCAACCTCAATCCGAAATCCAACAACCACTACAGCGTGACGCTGCATTGCAAGGCCAAGCTGGACGACGGCAGCGCGGGGAATCTGCGCTATCAATGGCAGCGCAAGGGGAACTCCGGCTGGGTGAGCGTTCAAAACGGCAACAAGAGAGACCTGAAGATCAGCGGAAAAAGCGGGAATGTCAGCGGCCAGTACCGCTGCATCGTTTACAATCGCGACAACGGGAAGCGGGTCTGCAGCAAAACGGTCCAGGTCCAGGTGACGATGAGCGTCAAGGATTTCCGCTTCCGGGGGAAGACCCTTCACGCGACGATCCGCGGCGGCGTTCCGCCTTACAAGGTTTTGGTGGTGCAGGTCCGGAAATACGATTCCAAGAATCCAAAGATCGTTCTCTCCAGCACGAAGGTCGGAGCCAAGGGCGTTTTCAACAGGAAACTGGCGCCGAAAAATTGCAGGAGCTATACGATCTACGTGAAGGAAGACGGCGAGTGGGTCAAGAAGACGTATCGGGCCACTTACTATATCGTTGTCTACGATTCTCTGGGCCAGAAGGTCTCGACGACCCCGATCCGTTACCCGGACTGAGCCGGCACACGGCGGGAAAACCCGGATGATTTCCAGTTGACAAGCAGATTTTCAAACACGGATAAGGAGGACGTGCCGATGAAACGATCAAGACAAGCCCTTGCCCTGCTGCTGGCGCTGGTGCTGGCGCTGAGCCTGGCGCCCCTGTCGGCCAGCGCCGACCCGCCCGCAGGCGACTGCAGATACGCCCCTGACGGGGAACACCACTGGGTCGACTACGGCATCGTGAAGGAGCCGACCTGCACCGATCCCGGCGTCCGCGGCTGGGCATGCAAGTATTGCTACACGCCCTATTACGAGGACGTTCCCGCCCTGGGCCATGACTGGCGGGAGGGGGAGGTCATCGAGAGCGACGGCCAACTGGGACCGCAGAAGGTCCGCTACGTCTGCAACCGCTGCTATGAGGTAAAGGTGGAGACCGTACAGCCCAGCGGCTCTTCCGTGCTGAACACCTTCCGCAACATCCCGCCCGACGCGGACCTGGATTCGCCCATCCACGTGATCCAGCAGCCGGAGGGCGGACGCCTGGACGGCAGCAAGGGCCAATACGTCCCGCTGACCCTGGAAGTAGAGGGCGGCGTTCCTCCCTATGTCTACGAGTGGCACATTGTGGACAAGGGCGTGACCGAGTATCTGGACGGCAGCCCCGTGGGCTACGCGGTGCACAGCAACAGCCGCCGCGCCACGGAAGAGACCAACCGCCGCCGCGCCGCGTTCTATGAATCCTACATCAACTACGCCACGGAGCACTTCGGCTGGGCCGACGAGCAGGGGGCCATGCGGGCCTGGACGGAGCTGCAGATGCACGAGTACGGCGATTATACCCTGGGCACCTACGAGACGCCGGATTATACCGCCGAGATCGGCAACTGCTACTACTACTGCGTGATCCACGACAGCGCGCTGAACGAGGCACGGACGGTAAACGTCTTCGTCAGCGTCCCGCTGTACATCGACGTGCAGCCCTGCGACAACGATTTCAGAAGCGGCAGATGCTTTCTGAGCTGCGAAGCGGCCGGCGGCAGCGGAGAGTACAGCTATACGTGGTATTGCGGCGATTTTGACCACGAGCTGTCCGAGACCGGCAGCACCGTGGAAGTCTTTGAGCCGGGCGAGTATTTCTGCGTCGTCCGTGACGGCGAGGAGGAGATTACTTCCCGCACAGTCACTGTCAGCGAGGGCGCCGGCATTCAGCTCCCGGAAGAGGGCGAAGCGCCTGTCATCACCGAGCAGCCCGCAGACCATAACCTGCCCTATATGGACCCGCCCTATGAAGGAGCGCTGCTGCTGTTCCTCTTAAACTGCGTGGCCGTGAATGAGATGGGGGATGACAGCACCCTTGTCTACGAATGGGAGTACAAGGATTTTGAGAAGAGGGCATGGACTTTCCTCGGCGAGGGAAGCGTGCTGCCGGTAGAGGGCATGGGCGGCGTCTTCCGCTGCAAGGTCACCGATCAGCGAAACGGCTTGTACACCTACAGCAGAGAGGCGACCGTGGCACAGGAGTTGGTCTGTCTGGATCTGCACTATTCCTCCTACTATATGCCGGGCTACAGCAGCGCGTATAAGATTGAGGGAACGATCGCGGGCGGGCTGCCGCCATACGAGGTGTATATCATTCAAGCACGGCCAAAGGATTCCGAATATTCGGAAGTGTTGACACCCATCCATTGGGTACAGGAAGTAAGTGGAGAGTTTTCCCAGGAACTGAATCCGATTTTCTATCAAATGTATGATTATGTGAAGACGGAGCACGGTTTTCCGGAAATGGGACGGGCGGTGGCCTATTATAGCATCTGGGTACGCGATGCGGTCGGGCATGAATGCTATACAGATCCGATCCAATACCCGGTTTACTGAAACGGCGGAGAGGAGGAGAAACATATGAAAAAACTGTTTGCCATTCTGTTGGCCTTCACGATGATCCTGGCTCTGGCCGCCTGCGGCGAGACGGCGGCCGAGACCGTTGCCGAGACCGAAGCGCCCGCCGCGGAGGATGGCGCTGTCAACGACCTGCCTGACGATGATGCTGCGGAGGAAGAATCCGGCGAGCCCGACGACCCGGGTGAGGAATACGACGCGCCGGAGGAGGGCGAGGTGACCGGCCTCTGGTACTGCAGCTTCGGCGCCGCGAACCTGAGCCTGGAGCTGCGGGAGGACGGGGCCTACACCGTCGCTTTCCCCAAGGACCCGGAGGGGAGCGTCACCGGCGCCTGGGAGGAGCGGGACGGCTTCATCTACCTGGACGGGGATGAGACCGCGCCTCTGGCGCCTTACGGAGTGCTGCTCGCCTGGCCGGCCGCCGGGGTCTATCTCAGCCGGGAGGAGCCCGCGCCGCTCTACGTGCCCGCGGCAACGCTGGAGACGCTGCCCGAGGGGATCCTGGACGGCTACTGGGTGGCCGCCTTTCTGGAGCTGGACGGGGAGGTCTTCTCCGTGGAGGATCTGAACGAGCGGATGGACCTCTACGTGGAGGGCAGCCGCGCGGCCCTGGGCGGGCCGGTTTTCGGCGACCAGATCGTGGATCTTGAGGTTCTGGAGAACGGTCTCAGCTTCTCGGGAGAGGGCTTCCGGGTGGACATGAGCCTGCAGGCCGACGGCTTTCTGCGCCTGAGCATGGAGGCCGATGGGGAGGGCGCGCTGGTGTACTACCTCTACAACGCCGGCCCCGCGGACGAGGTTGAGACAGAGGGCGAATGAGCGCCGCCCCCACGACGGCTCAAAATGGAACAAAACGAAACCCGCCGGGCTGCTGCCCGGCGGGTTTCCCGTTCCTGCCGCGCCGGGGAAGAGCGCGTGCGAAAACTCCCCGCCGGCAGCAGAATTCTGTTGACCTGCGGGGTTTTTGATGGTACAATACCATGAATTATTATGGACCCGGCAGGGAAAGCCGCGGCCAAATGGGAGAAAAACATGTGGATCGCTGATTCTTGGCAGGATTTTGAAGTCCTGGACTGCTCAAAAGGGGAGAAGCTGGAGCGCTGGGGGGACTATTATCTGGTCCGCCCGGATCCCCAGGCCATTTGGGACACCCCCCGAAAGAATCCCCACTGGAACGACCGGGACGCCCGCTACCGCCGCAGCGAGAGCGGAGGCGGCAGCTGGGACAAGGGGAGCCTTCCGGCGGAGTGGACCATCCGCTATAAGGAACTGCGCTTCCACGTGAAGCCCATGAACTTCAAGCACACCGGCCTCTTTCCCGAGCAGGCCGCCAACTGGGACTGGGCCATGGAGAAGATCCGGAAAGCCGGACGGCCTATCCGGGTGCTGAATCTCTTTGCCTACACCGGCGCCGCCACCGTGGCCTGCGCCAAGGCGGGGGCGGAGGTCTGCCATGTGGACGCGGCCAAGGGCATGGTGGCCTGGGGCAAAGAAAACGCCGCTGCCTCCGGCCTCGCGGAGGCCCCCATCCGCTGGATCGTGGACGACTGCGCCAAATTTGTGGAGCGGGAGATCCGCCGGGGCAAGCGCTACGACGCCATCATCATGGACCCGCCCTCCTACGGGCGCGGCCCGGGGGGCGAGGTGTGGAAGCTGGAGCAGAATCTCTGGCCCTTCGTGTCTCTCTGCGCCGGCGTGCTCAGCGAGGAGCCCCTGTTCGTGCTCATCAACTCCTACACCACCGGCCTCTCTCCCTCGGTGCTCAGCTACGTCACCGAGAGCATCTTCACCAAAAAGTACGGCGGCCGCTCCGAGAGCCGGGAGCTGGCCCTGCCCGTCACCGACTCCGGCCTGTTTTTACCGTGCGGCGCATCCTGCCGCTGGGAAAGGAGCTGAAAAAT
>JAFRQP010000057.1 GCA_017428565.1 Oscillospiraceae bacterium | reverse complement strand
CGGTTATAGAACTGCATATCCTCGTAGAGCTGGGCGTATGGGATAGGCTCATGCTGTTCCTCGTTTTCTTCGGCTTTCTCTGCTTCCTCGCGTATCTCGGCAATCGTTTCGCGGTATTCCTCCACGGCCTGCTTGACCTTGATGCTTTTTCCCGCGCCGTCGATCAGCGGCTTCAGCGCAAGTGCTGCGCTGGCAAAGGCGAGGCAGATCAGCAGAACAAGAAGGATGAGCTTTACTTTAATGTGCTTCATGCCTGCCTCTCATTCTCTCTCGTCGCATAGCGTACCGCCTCCGCTTCGGCCTTCTCGCGTGAAAGACTGCTCTATAGCCACCATAACATGCACCGATCCCGGCCACGGTCAAGCCGCCGTAGATCAAGCCGTGACGGTATTCGTCGCCCCAGGTGGATTCCTCCACAGGGGTAAACTCTGCGTCCTCGATTACGCTGACCGCTTCCTCATACTCGGTGCGCTCTCCGCGAAGCAGCAGACGGTGGCTGTTCACACCGTAGGGCGTACAGGTGACAAGCGTACAGAGATCGCGCCCGTCGTCAATCGTCAGCTTGCCCGTGTCCTCCGGGAGAACCGTGTAAATGTCCGTGACACGGTAAGCCAGCGTTTCGCCCATCACTCGGAGAAAGAATAGGTCGCCAGCTTTCAGCAGATTCAAGTCGGAGAACATCTTTTGTCCGGCAAGGCCGCTATGCCCGGTCAGCACACAATGGGTGGCTGTGCCGCCCACCGGGAGAGAGGAGCCAAGCAAATGCCCCACGCCCCGGTCAAGCGTGCTTTCCTCTGTTCCGTGGTAGATAGGCAGATTCACGCCGATTGCGGGGATCTCCACATAGCCCATCAATCCGTCCTCCCGCACGTTCAAAAGCGTGTCGTAGCTCTCTGCGGCTTTTATAAGGGCGTCCTTCGTGTAAGGTTTTTCCGGGATCGTGACAAGCGTCTTGTTGTATTCCTCCGCTTCGGCGCGGGCTTCGTCCAGCGCCGTGGTGTCCATCTGCTCGATGGTCTCCGTGTACTGCGTCTCAATGAGGCTGCGGTTTTTCTCGGACAGGTAGTTGGCGATCAGCGGGTAAAGGATCACGCCGAGGGAAACGACGAACAGGACGGCCAGAGATAGAATTTTCATTGTCTTGTTCATGCTTTCCTTTCATAGCACAAGAGGGCGGGGAATCCGCCCTCTTGCGTTTCGGTTAGGTGTTCTGCGCTTTCTTCTTGTTCTTTCGTGTGAGAGCAACGATGCCGACGATGCACAACGTCAGCATGGAGAGTCCCGCCACCGGGAACATCCAGTTGCCGTAGGAGCCGGTCTGCGGGAGATCAAAGCCGCGGGTGTTGATGACCGTGAACGGAACAAAGGCGTTGGCCGAGCTGCCGTCCGGCTCCATGTTGACCTTGTTGCTGTCCACGGTAGCCGAGGCGGTCAGCAGCTTATGCTCCAAGTGGCGCTGGGGCATGTTGTGGTACAGGCCGGGATCGACGTCGGCGTACCGGGGATCGTTCTGAATGAGGCCGAGAACGTCCGTCCCGTAGATGCCGCACAGGGTTTCACTCTCGGTCTGGGAGATCACGACCTTGATGCTGTTTTTCAGCAGCATATAGCCGTTGGCGGTCTGTACCTCCGTCCAGGTGTAGGTATCGTCCTCCAGGCCCTTGAGGATCAGCTTGCCGTCCTTCGTCGGGATGAAGCGGGTAGCGTCCTTTTCCTCAGTCACATGGTCGGTCACATACCAAATGCCCTCTGCCTCGTTGAGCTTGCCGACGAGGAAGTAGTTGTCCGTATCGTTGTGGACAATGAACTGGACTTTGGAAAAGTCCCCGCGTCCGTCGGAAAACTGCTTCGTCATGTCGATTCCATACACATAGACGTGGCAATCGTCCACGAGGGTATCATAGTAGGCGCTGTTCGTGCGCTTCCATGTGAGAACAACATCGTTGGGGTTGCCCGCGTCGCCGTAGGTCACGCTGCCGTCGCTGTTGACCGTGGCCTTGTAGGTGATGCGGAGGGTGCAATCGCTGTACCCGCTGTTGACCATGCTGGCCTCGGTATAGACCGCCCGGCTGCTATTGATCTCCGCAAGGCCGGAGGCGGTCATGGAGATCGTCATAACGCTTGCGCCGTCCGAGGCGGTGTTGTAGCTCACAAGGAAGCGGTCGTCCTGCTCTCTCCAAGAGGTCACAAGATCGGTGCAGCCGTCGTCCCGGAAGAACTCCAAAAGCACGTCGCCCTTGTTGTAGGTGACGCCTTTGGACAGAGTATCAATAAAGGTGTAGTCCGTCAGATAAGACGCGGCGGATGTGATGCTGGGAAGGGTGGAAACGATCTGATAGTCGATCACGTCGCCCGCCGAGGCCGTGCCGGTATGGGCGTAGCCGTCGTGAATGTCGCCGGTGCTGCCGTTGTTATGCCCGGTGTCGTCCTTGTCCTCGCGGAGCGTCTTTTCCAAGCTGGGGATGCCCGTCAGATTCTTCGGATACAGCGTCACGTCGTAAATCCAGCGAGTGCCGCCGTCGTTGGCGTTGGTGCCGTCAACGGAGGTCATGGGGACGGAGGCGAGGAAAGGAGCGGTGGTATCTGTGACCATTTCCGGTACGCGGGTTTCGATCAGCAGATACAGGCCGAGGGGCAGCTCGGAAGCTCCCGTATGGCCGTAGGCGTCCGTCTCGGTCATGGCGACGCCGTGGTTGTCGCGGGCGTACCGTTCCAGCGCGTTCTTGACCGTGGTGGCGTTGGCGTCCAGCGCGTTTTTGAGGCCGTCGATCAGCACGTCGGAGCGGTAGTAGTACACGGTCATACCGTCCACTACCTCGTCGGCGGGGGCATAGCGATCTTCGGTGCTGACGCCGATTGCGGAGATAAAGGCGTTGTTCTGCTCGGTGGGGGCGATGCCGTACAGCACTTCGATATGCTCCGCGCCGTTTTTACTTTCGGTAAAGGTGCGGATGGAGGCCACGCGGACATAGGTAAATTGCACGCCCTTGATACAATACCCGTATGCGTTGCCATTGGCATTGAGGGGAGATACCCGGTTAGGATCGCCCAGCACAGCCTCCACGCCGTTTGCGTCCTTGACGCCGGTGCTGACGTAGGAGCTGTCCCATACGCCGTCTTTTTCGGCGTTGGTGAGGTCATACTTGTAAATGTCCAGCGAGCCGGTGCGCGTGGTGTCGATGGTTGCCTCGTCCACGGGCGCGGCAAAGGCCGTAATGGAAAAGCTGCTCACTACCAAGATAGCAAGCAGCAGCGCAAAGATTTTTTTCAAGTTTCGCTCTCGTCCTTTCGTTTGATATAAATGTAGGGCATGGTCATAAAGCCCATGAACAGGGGCAGCCATGCAAAGCCCGCGCCGCCGGTTTCGGGGATTCGGAAAAGCGGGTCGTCGGTAGCGGTCACATAGAGTGTGTAGCAGTAGGTTACGCCGTCCACGGTTTCGCTGTCAGCGGCCTCGCCGCTGATCTCCACGGGCAGCGTGCCGACGTAGAGAGGGCTGCCCAGCAGAGAGTGTCCGACGGGTGCCTGCGTTTCGGTCAGACGGTAGAGAATGGAACTGTCTGCCCGGAGGCCGCTGAAGGTCACGTTGCCGCTGGAGCCGGTGGTAAGCTGTCCGTCAGAGAGGCCGGAGCTGGTACAGCCGCCCGCCTGGATGTTGTCGCCGTCACGGGAGAAAACTGCCGCCCAGCTTGCGCCGTTGTCCGTGGAGTATTCCAGGAGGAAGGTCGCCCCGGCAAGGGCGCGTCCGTTCTGATCCTGTTTCTTCACTTCCAGCGTTCCCGGCCTGCGGAGGTTGCTGCGCTCCTGCGTGATCGTTACGCCGTGTTCCGTAAT
>JAFRQP010000006.1 GCA_017428565.1 Oscillospiraceae bacterium | reverse complement strand
GTGGCGCGAAGCGCCGATAGGGATCCTTCCTTATAGCTTCCCCCCTCGGGGGAAGTGGCGCGAAGCGCCGATAGGGATCCTTCCTTATAGCTTCCCCCCTCGGGGGAAGTGGCGCGAAGCGCCGATAGGAGTCCTTCCTTATAGCTTCCCCCCTCGGGGGAAGTGGCGCGAAGCGCCGATAGGGGTTTCGTTTGCGTTTACGCCCGCTCGTCCGTCACGATATGCCGGACATAGGGGACGGGCTCTTTCAGCTCCGTCCGGAAAAAGGCGGGATAGATGGTCTTTTCCGTGTCGGGGGAGACCCATTCCAGCCGCTCGCCGCGTCCCTCCGCCGCGAGCGCGTCCTCCCGCGGCTCAAAATCCGCCGGGGTCTTGACGTAGTAATAGAAGCCCAGCTCGTAAATGAGCTTGCCCTCCGTCACGCCGCTGTCGCCCCGGAAGAAATCCTCGTGGATGAAGCCCAGGCGGTCGATCTCCAGCTCCCGGCCGGTCTCCTCCCGCAGCTCCCGGCGCAGGGCCTCCTCGGCGCTCTCGCCGATCTGGATGCGCCCGCCCACGGAGTAGCAGTAGTTCACCCGGTCGTTTCCCACCATGAGGAGCTTGCCGTCCTTCCGGATGATGGCGCCCACGCGGACGTTTACATAGCCGTCCCCCACGGGGACGCAGAGATCCTGTGCCATGGGCCCTCCTCAGTTCTGGTTGTAGCGGTAGTATTCGGTGTCCTCCCGGGCGGGCCGGGGGATCTTCACCTCCGGCAGCATGTCGCCGGAGATGGCGTCCCAGAGGGCGAAGCCGTCCGCCTCGGTGGGATAGATGGGAAGCCCCAGGGCGGCTGCCGCCTCCTCCAGCTTCACATCGTCCAGAAAATCCATCTCCTCCCGGCGCAGCATGTTCTGGGAGATGAACAGCCGCTCTCCCAGCTCCCTGCCCCGGAGCTGCCGGATCAGATCCCCGCCGGTGACAAGGCCCGCCACGGTGATGCTGTGGCCGAAGAAGTCGTTCTCGATGGCGTAGACCCGGCCCTTCAGCTGGGGCCACTTGGCCCTGGCCTCCGCCAGCAGTCCCTCGAAGAAGGGGGCGGCGGCGGTGCCGGTGGCGATGGAGAAGGGCACGCCGTCCGGCGCATCGGAGAGGCGCAGGGCGGAGCGAAACTCCGTCTCCATCAGGCGCAGCATGCCCACGCCATTTTCCAGCTGGGTGTGCTCCTCGTAAAACTCGTCCGGGGGCAGCTCCCGCCCGGCCTCCAGGTACAGCTCGTCCCCGCACCAGAAGATCCGGGTGCCGAACCGCTCCACGCACTTGTCGCCGAAGGCCGTGACCTGGTCGATGGTCTCCCCGGCGTGCTCCGCCGTGAAGGGGGTCAGGGCTTCCAGACCCTCCCGGAACCGGGTCAGGCCAACGGGCACGATGCTGACGCTGTGCACCGCCGGGTACATCGCCGCCAGATCCTCCATGCTGCGCTGCAGGGCTTCCCCGTCGTTCCAGCCGGGGCAGCAGACGATCTGGCAGTTCATGGTGATGCCGGCCCGGGCGAAGCGGCGCATGGTCTCGATGCTCTCCCCGGCCCGGGGATTGCGCAGCATCCGGCAGCGCAGCTCCGGGTCCGTGGTGTGGACCGAGACGTTCACCGGGCTCACGTGCAGATCGATGATCCGCTGGATCTCACGCTTGGAGAGGTTCGTGAGGGTGATGTAGTTGCCCAGCAGGAAGCTGAGACGAGCGTCGTCGTCCTTGAAGTACATGGTCTTCCGCATGCCGGGGGGCAGCTGGTCGATGAAACAGAAGACGCAGGCGTTGGCACAGGAGCGGGGCCGGTCCATCAGATAGCTCTCAAAGTCCAGCCCCAGGTCGCCGCCCTCCCGCTTGTGGACCGGGACGTGATACTCCGTCCCGTCCGGCCGGCGCAGCAGCACGTCCAGCCTGGTATCGTAGGCGTAGAACTTATAATCCAGCACGTCCAGCACCCGCTTGCCATTGATGGATATCAAATTGTCTCCGACCTTCGCGTGATGCCGCAGAGGGCTCGTGGGGTCGATGGCTTTGATGATGTGATCCATATCAAACTTCCTTATAGGCTCCCCTACAAGGGGAGCTGGCGCGAAGCGCCTGAGGGGTCTGTCGTTCGACGGCGCTCCTCTCGGCTCCCCTGAAAGGGGAGCTGGCTGGCCGTCAGGCCAGACCGAGGGGTCCCTCCCCCACGCCGCGTAATGCGGCCGGGGCAAACCCTTCCGCCCCAGTGTGCCGCCGAGCAATGCTCGGCGCTACGGGGCACCTCCCCTTTCAGGGGAGGCAAAGCGGAAGCGGAGGGATAGCAAAAGGAGGAGCAGGTCAAGCCTCTCCTCCTTAAGCGGATTTACTTCTCCTCTTCAACGTTCAAGACCACGCGGCCCTTGTACTGTCCGCAGTGGCGGCAAGCACGATGGGGCATGCAGAACTCGCCGCAGTTGGGGCACTTGACGATTGCGGGGGCGGTGAGCTTCCAGTGGGAAGAGCGCCGCTTGTCACGCCGCTGTCTGGAGACTTTTCCTTTCGGGACTGCCATGTTGACACCTCCTGATTTCTAGCTGTTCTGAGCAGCTTCGTTATTCTTTATCCAAAAGCTGCTCAAGCACAGCAAATCTTGGATCCGATTGTTTCCTGCAGCCGCAGGGGCCCAGGTTGAGATTTTTGCCGCAAGTGGGGCAGAGACCTTTGCAGTCCTCCCGGCAGAGGAACTTGGTCTCCATATCCAGGATGAAGCAGGTGGAGAGGATCTCGTCCAGGTCGATCTCGTTGCCTTCCAGGACGAACAGCTCGGGATGCTCCTCGCTTTCCTCCTCCACGATCACGGCTTCAAGCGCCGTCTCCTTCACGCTGTCGAAAGGCTCGCCGCAGCGGTCGCAGACACAGGTCATCTCCGCCGTCAGCGTCCCCTCCAGATGAAGGACGCCTGCCTCGTTGTACACGCGGCCTTCTGCATGGGGCTTGCTCTTGTAGGCCAGAACCGCGGGGAAATCCAGCCGCTCCGTGTCCAGCTCCGCCTCGAAGGGGACAGAGCCGCCGGGGACCTCTATGATTTCACGTAAATTCAGTCGCATAAGCATACCTCGCTGCAGTCGCCTAAGTATTATAGTTGAAGCATTTGGACTTGTCAAGGCTTATTTTGTGTTGTATACTACAAAAAAACGGATGTTCCGAGGGTCAAATTTATGAAAGAATTGCGGGTCAATCCCAATGACGCCGGTCAGCGGCTGGACCGCTTCGTGGGAAAGGCGGTGCCCCTGCTGCCGGAGAGCCTGCTGCAGAAGTACATCCGGCTCAAGCGCATCAAGCTCAACGGCAAGGGCGCCAGGCGGGATCAGCGTCTCTGCGAGGGCGATCTGCTGCAGCTCTATATCAACGACGAGTTTTTTGAAAAGCCCCGGGAGGAGAATTCTTACCTCAAGGTGGGCACGCCCCGGCTCACTATCGTCTACGAGGACGAAAACATCCTCCTGGCGGACAAAAAGCCCGGCGTCCTCTGCCACAGCGCCGGGGTCTGGGACTACAACACCCTCATCGCCAACATCCAGGCCTACCTGGCCCAGAAGGGCGAGTGGCGGCCGAAGGAGGAAAACTCCTTCGCCCCGGCCCTCTGCAACCGGATCGACCGGAACACCGGCGGCATCGTTATCGCCGCCAAGAACGCCGAGGCCCTGCGGATCCTGAACGACAAGATCCGGGACCGGGAGATCGAGAAGTATTATCTCTGCGCTGTCCAGGGGCGGCCCAAGCCCCCGGAGGGCCGGCTGGAAAACTGGCTCTTCAAGGACGCCCAGAAAAACCAGGTTTTTGTGAAATCCAAGCCAGAGACGGGGGCCAAAACCGCCGTGACGGAGTATCGGCTGCTGGTCAGCAAGGGGCCCCTGAGCCTGGTGGAATGTCGGCTGCTCACCGGGCGCACCCACCAGATCCGCGCCCAGATGGCCCACGCGGGCTGGCCCCTGCTGGGGGACGGCAAGTACGGCCGGGAGCGCTTCAACAAGGATTTTGACGAGAAGGGCCAGGCGCTCTACTCCTATCGCCTGCGCTTCGACTTCCCCACCGACGCGGGGATCCTCAATTACCTCCGCGGCCGGGAGTTCCGGGTGGACCAGGTGGATTTTGCGGAGAAGTATTTTGATCTGAACAAGACCTGGACGCTGGACCAGGTTCTGGAATAGGAGGCATCCATGCTGCTGAACGAACAGGAATACAAGGAGCTCTGGGAGCGGGTGTATCAGGAGCTGCGCTTCCGGCCCGACGCGCGTTACCGGGGGCACTCCCTCTGGTGGTGGAAGCGGCCCTTCCGGCTGCACCGGCCCTGGGCGGTCTACGCTCTGGATGAGGTGAGCCAGGAGCAGATCGAGCAGACGCCGGAGGCGGTCAAGGCCTGCCTCCTGGCCGCGACGGAGCCCGGCAAACGGCTCTACGCCATGGACTGGGAGCACTGCGCCTTCCTCTACGACCCCAGGCGGGAGGAGGAGCAGAAGTCCGTGAAGCTGGCGGACGGGGGCGGGAAGTACCGGGCGGTCTTCCCCTTCTACTACCCCGACGGGGACTACTATTTCTTCCTGGACGAGCATTTCTGCTTCGGCTATCTGGGCCACCCCTGGCGGAAGGAGATCTGGGTCTTCGGCAAGGCCCTCCTGCCGGAGATCGAGAAGATCGCCCCCGGCCTGGGCTGGAAAAAGCTGAGATAAATGCGGACGAGCGATGCTCGTCCCTACGCGGGGCGTAGGATCCGAACACGCCGTAGGGACGGCCACTGGCCGTCCGCAAAACCTCGCCTTATACGGTAAGCACGGACGAGCAATGCTCGTCCCTACGGGTGGTAGTAAATCTCAGACGCCCCGTAGGGACGGCCATCGGCCGTCCGCAAAACCTCGCCTTATACGGTAAGCACGGACGAGCAATGCTCGTCCCTACGGGTGGTAGTAAATCTCAGACGCCCCGTAGGGACGGCCACTGGCCGTCCGCCGTATAGATCCAGGATCAACAGGAGTATTTGGTAATGAACGCTTCCGACTTCCCCACGCGGAAACCGCATCGGCTGAAGAATTACGATTACAGTTCTCCCGGCGTATATTTTGTCACGATATGCACCAAAGGACGCCGCATGATTCTTTCCCGAATCGCCGTAGGGACGACCATTGGTATCCCGCCGGATATTGTTCTTTCCCCGCTGGGAAGAATTGTGGATGCAGCAGTCCGTCGGATCCCGGAAAAATATCCGTCAACGGAATTGCATCAATATGTGATAATGCCAAACCATATTCACCTGTTGTTGAGCATTTCCTCCGAAGGAGGCCCTGCGCTGGGCAGGATCCTTCAACAGATGAAGGGCTACGTCACCAAACAATGGGGACAGAGTGTCTGGCAGGATAAGTACTATGACCATGTGATTCGAGACGAAAATGATTTTTTGGTAAGATATCAGTATATTCTCAATAATCCGGCCAAGTGGTCAGAGGATGAATACTATGGCGCACCGTAGGGACGGCCACTGGCCGTCCGCCCGCGCCATTCATTCTTTAACGAACGGACGAGCGATGCTCGTCCCTACGCGGGGTGCAGGAGCCGAACACGCCGTAGGGACGGCCACTGGCCGTCCGCTTACATCCCAAACCCTAAACGAACGGACGAGCAATGCTCGTCCCTACGCGGGGTGCAGGAGCCGAACACGCCGTAGGGACGGCCACTGGCCGTCCGCTTACATCCCAAACCCTAAACGAACGGACGAGCAATGCTCGTCCCTACGCGGGGCGTAGGAGCCGAACACGCCGTAGGGACGGCCACTGGCCGTCCGCCCGCGCCATTCATTCTTTAACGAACGGACGAGCGATGCTCGTCCCTACGCGGGTGGCAGAAGCCGAACACGCCGTAGGGACGGCCACTGGCCGTCCGCTTACATCCCAAACCCTAAACGAACGGACGAGCAATGCTCGTCCCTACGCCCTCAAGGCGTATTTACAGGAGGTTTTCCATGCTCACTGTCAACGACCTTTCCATGCAGTTCGGCTCGTCCGTGCTGTTTTCCAAGGTGGACCTGCAATTCGTGGCCGGCAACTGCTACGGCATCATCGGCGCCAACGGCGCCGGCAAATCCACCTTCATCAAGATCCTCTCCGGCGAGCTGGAGCCCACCTCCGGCGCCGTGGTGCTGGAGCCCAAGCGCCGCATGTCGGTACTCAAGCAGAACCAGAGCCTCTATGACGACTGCCGGGTGTTGGACGCCGTGATCATGGGGCACCAGCGGCTCTACGACTGCGGAAAAGAAAAGGACGCCATCTACGAGAAGGAGGACTTCTCCGACGAGGACGGCCTGCGGGCCGCGGAGCTGGAGGAGGAGTTCTCCGAGCTGGGCGGCTACGAGGCCGAATCGGACGCGGGCCGCATCCTCCAGGGTCTGGGCGTCCCGGTGGAGCTGCACGAGAGTCTGATGCGGGAGATCGACCCCCGGCTCAAGGTGAAGGTGCTGCTGGCCCAGGCCCTCTTCGGCAAGCCCGACGTGCTGCTGCTGGACGAGCCCACCAACAACCTGGATCTGGCAAGCGTGGTCTGGCTGGAGGACTTCCTCATGGACTACGAGGGCACGGTGCTGGTGGTGAGCCATGACCGCTACTTCCTCAACAACGTCTGCACCCACATCGTGGACATCGACTACGGCAAGATCAAGATGTACGTGGGCAACTACGACTTCTGGTACGAATCCAGCCAGCTGATCCAGCGGCTGATCCGGGATCAGAACAAGAAGGCCGAGCAGAAGATCGCGGAGCTGCAGACCTTCATCGCCCGATTCTCCGCCAACAAGTCCAAGTCCCGGCAGGCCACCTCCCGCCGGAAGCTGCTGGACAAGATCACCGTGGAGGAGCTGCCCGCCTCCGGGCGGCGCTATCCCTGGGTGGGCTTCAAGGCCGAGCGGGAGCCGGGCAAGGACCGCCTCTTCGTCACCGAGGTCTCCAAGACCGTGGACGGAGTGAAGCTCCTCAACAAGGTCAGCTTCATCGTGGGCAAGGAGGACAAGATCGCCGTGGTGGGCAAGAACGAGCTGGCCGTCACCATGCTCTACAAGATCCTCACGGGCGAGGAGGAGCCGGACGAGGGCACCGTGAAGTGGGGCGCCTCCATCCAGCCCAGCTACTTCCCCAAGGATCACAACAGCTACTTCGACGGCTTTGACGCCGATCTCATCGAGTGGATGCGCCAGTTCTCCGCCGACAAGCGGGAGAGCTACCTGCGCACCTTCCTGGGGCGCATGCTCTTCTCGGGCGACGACGTGTATAAGCCCGCCAAGGTCCTCTCCGGCGGGGAGAAGGTGCGCTGCATGCTGTCCCGGATGATGCTCTCCGGCGCGAACTTCCTGCTGCTGGACCAGCCCACCAACCACCTGGATCTGGAATCCATCGCGGCGCTGAATAACGGCCTGGAGGCCTTCAAGTATAACGTGATCTTCTCCTGCCACGACCACCAGCTGACCCAGACCGTGGCCAACCGCATCATCGAGATCACCGAGGACGGGATCATCGACCGCCGCTGCAGCTACGACGAGTACATGCACATCAGCGACCTGGAGCAGGCGCGGTAAGGAGGGGCGGCATGGAAGACAGCAAGAAAAAAGAGGCCCTGCGGGCCCTGAAATTCACGCTCTTCTCCATCAGCGCGGGCGTCATTGAGGTTTTGTCCTTTACGATCCTCAACCTATTCATCCAGTGGCCGGAGGACGCCTTCCCGCTGATGAACCGGCTGCTGACGCAAATCGGCGTCACCGACCTCAAGGACTAC
The DNA here is from genome assembly GCA_017428565.1 of Oscillospiraceae bacterium. Lineage (GTDB taxonomy): Bacteria > Bacillota > Clostridia > Oscillospirales > Oscillospiraceae > Limivicinus. The sequence continues at coordinate 3,831 of JAFRQP010000006.1, read as the reverse complement.
GGGCCGAATTACTTTATCGCCCTTGCGCTGAGCGTGGTGTGGAACTTCACCTTCAACCGGAAGTTCACCTTCAAGAGCGCGGCCAACGTCCCCATCGCCATGCTGAAGGTGCTGCTGTTCTATGTGGTGTTCACGCCGCTCTCCATTTGGTGGGGCGTGGTGCTCACCAATCGCTACGGCTGGAACGAATTTCTGGTGCTGGGACTGACCATGCTGGTAAACTTCGTCACGGAATTTCTCTACCAGCGCTTTTTCGTCTTCGGCAAGAGCATCGACACCGCGGAGAAATAGGTTTCAGTTTTCAGTTTTGAGAAATCGGGGGAACAGCCTTTGCTGTTCCCCCGGTGCTTTTTTGCTGTCGTCATCACTGATAGATCTCCATGATCTTGCCCTCGTTCCAGAGGCCCTCCATGATCTCGGTGATCTCCCGGTAGATGGGCCAGCTCCCAAAGAACGCGAACATCTCCCGCGCCTGGCGATCCAGCTCCGCCTTCCCCTGCTCGTCGGCCTCTTCCCGCCGCAGCCAGAGCATGCAGATCAGCTTGTCGATGCATAGATCCTCCGCCTTCCCGGCCTCCTCCAGCCGCGCCTTGCCCTTTTTGATGGCCGCCGCGATCTCGTAGTACTGAAAATGCAGGGCGGGGATCTTTGCCAGGTAGAATTCGGCCATGGCCTGCTCGCCCAGGCTGTGGTAGGTCTCCGCCATGATGCGCAGCACATCGATCTTCAGCTCGTCGTCCCGGGTGCAGGCCAGGATCCGCTCCCCGAACTCCAGAATCTCCCCGCTGCGGCTCTTGTCGGCGTTCTGCTCCTGCATATCCTCCAGGATGCAGGTCAGCAGCAGGTCGTTGTTGGGGTACTTTTCCAGCGCCTTGCGCAGGAAGGCCTCGGATCTTGCCGGATCCCGGCCGCCCCGGCCGCTCTCGCGCACCAGCGCCTCAACCGCCGCGTCCACTTGGCTCTGGTCGAAGTCCAGCAGCATATCCAGAGAGGTGCCGAAGAAGATCGCGAGCTTCGGCAGCAGGTCGATATCCGGGCTGGACGCCCCCGTCTCCCACTTGCTGACCGCCTGGGAAGAGATGTGCAGATACTCCGCCAGCTCCTCCTGGGTCACTTTTTTCTCTTTTCTCAGAAACTTGATTTTTGCTCCGATATTCATGATGCTTCTCCTTTTTGTTCTTGGAACCGGTTCGAGTACAGGATAGCAGATCCCCGCCCGGACGTCCACACGAAACTTTTCGGGGGAAAATCAACTGTTGGTTGGGAAGCGGAGCGAAGACGGCCCTTCTCTGCGCTGCCGGATCCCGCTCCCCCGATCCGGGCGAAGGGCTCCACCGCGCTGCGGCACGTTTCGCGCCTTGTCTGCCCATCGGCTTGCGCCGGCCGGCGCCCGTTTTGCTTTACAAGGGGCGCTTCCCTCTGCTATACTGTTTTAAAAGGAGAAAGCATTCCTTCATTCCTTCATTTCTTCATTCCAGTAAACGAAAGGACGTCTCGCCATGCTGACAAGCTTTGACCCCCTTGCCCAGCGCTATCCCTCCCGGCGCTTCCCGCTCTACGCCCGGGGCGGGATGGTGAACTGCTCCAGCCCCCAGGCGGCCGCCGCCGGGCTGGAGGCCCTGCGCCGGGGCGGCAACGCCATGGACGCCGCCGTGGCCGCCGCATCCACCCTCACCGTCACCGAGCCCACCGCCAACGGCCTGGGCTCCGACGCCTTTGCTCTCGTCTGGAGCGAAAAGGAGGGCCGTCTCTTCGGCCTGAACGCCAGCGGCCCCGCGCCTATGCTGGCCGACGCGGACAAGGTGCTGGCCCAGGGGCGGGATGAGAAGGGCAAAATGCCCCGCCACGGCTGGACGCCGGTCACCGTCCCCGGGGCTGTGGGCGCCTGGGCCGCGCTGACGGAGCGCTTCGGCCGCCGGAGTCTGGCGGAAAACCTGGCCGAGGCCGTGCGCTATGCCCGGGAGGGCTACCCCTGCGCGCCGAACCTGGCCGCCGGCTGGCAGAGCGCCTTCGCCGCCTACCGGAAGCTGCTGACGGAGCCCTGCTTCGACGCCTGGTTTCAGACCTTCGCGCCGGAGGGCCGGGCGCCGGAGGCGGGCGAGCTGATCCGCCTGCCCGACCACGCCGACACCCTGGAGGAGATCGGAGCCACCGGCGGCGAGAGCTTCTACCGGGGGGAGCTGGCGAAGAAGATCGACGCCGAGAGCCGCAAATTCGGAGGCTTCCTGCGCTTTGAGGATCTGGCGGCCTACCGGCCTCTCAGGGTGGAGCCCATCCGGCTGAACTACCGGGGCTGGGAGGTCTGCGAGATCCCGCCCAACGGCCAGGGCATCGTGGCGCTGATGGCGCTGAACATCCTGAAAGAGTTCGACTTCCCCCAGCGGGACTGCGCCATGACTGCCCACCGGCAGATCGAGGCGCTGAAGATGGCCTTTGCCGACGCCTTCCGCTATGTCACCGACCCGAAGCACATGGAGCTGGACTATCATCGGCTCCTGCTGCCGGAATACGGCGCCCTGCGGGCCCGGGAGATGACGGACCGGGCGCAGAGCTACGGCCCGGCCATGCCGCCGAAAAGCGGCACGGTCTACCTCTGCTGCGCCGACGGGGAGGGCAACATGGTGTCCTTCATCCAGTCCAACTACATGGGCTTCGGCTCCGGCATCGTGGTGCCCGGCACCGGTATCGCCCTGCAGAACCGGGGCGCGGACTTCTCCCTGGATCCCAAGGCGGCCAACGTTCTCCGCCCGGGCAAGCGCAGCTATCACACCATCATCCCCGGCTTTCTCATGAAGGACGGCCTGCCCGTAGGCCCTTTCGGGGTCATGGGGGCCTACATGCAGCCCCAGGGCCACGTGCAGGTGGTGATGAACACCGTGGACTTCGCCCTGGATCCCCAGCAGGCCCTGGACGCGCCCCGCTTCCAGTGGCTGCGGGACGGCAGCGTCACCGTGGAGAGCCGCTTCGATCCGGAGCTGGCCCGGGCCCTGCGCCGCATGGGGCACGAGCTTCGGGTGGATCTGAGCCTCTCGGGCTTCGGCCGGGGGCAGATGATCCGCCGGCTCGAAAACGGCGTGCTGGTGGGCGGCACCGAGAGCCGCACCGACAGCAACATCGCCCTGCTGTGAGGCAGATGGAAAGATTGCGGATTGAGGCGACAAACCCCTTCCGTCACGGCGCTTGCGTGAGACGCGCCGCGACACCTCCCCCGGTGGGGGGAGGCAAGGGGGTGCCCCCTCCGGCACAACGCACAAGGCCGCACCCGGTTGGGTGCGGCCTTGCGGTTTCTATGCGGTTTTCGCCGGGTTCGGCGCGGGTCTTACTTCTCGTTCTTGATGGCGGCCTGCGCGGCGGCAAGACGGGCGATGGGAACGCGGAAGGGGCTGCAGGACACGTAGTCCAGGCCAACCTTGTGGAAGAACTCCACAGAGCTGGGGTCGCCGCCGTGCTCGCCGCAGACGCCCAGGTGCAGGTCGGGACGGGTCTCGCGGCCCAGGGTCGCGGCCATCTTGACCAGCTTGCCCACGCCGATCTGGTCCACGCGGGCGAAGGGATCGTTCTCGTAGATCTTCCGCTCGTAGTAGGCGCCCAGGAACTTGCCGGCGTCGTCACGGCTGAAGCCGAAGGTCATCTGGGTCAGGTCGTTGGTGCCGAAGGAGAAGAACTCGGCTTCCTTGGCGATCTCGTCCGCGGTCAGAGCGGCGCGGGGGATCTCGATCATGGTGCCGACCTTGTACTTCATGTCGGAACCGGCCTCGGCCAGGACCTCATCGGCGGCCTTCACGACCTCGTCCTTGACGTACTTGAGCTCCTTGACCTCGCCCACCAGGG
>JAFRQP010000056.1 GCA_017428565.1 Oscillospiraceae bacterium | reverse complement strand
CCTCCACGTGGATGGAGGTGAACACGTCTTCCATGACCAGGCGCTCGTTCAGGAGGATGGCGTCCTCGTAGTTGTAGCCTTCCCAGTTCATGTAGCCCACCAGGATGTTCTTGCCCAGGGAGATCTCGCCGTTGGAGGTGCTGGGACCGTCGGCCAGAACCTCGCCCTTCTCCACGCGCTGACCGGCGGAGACGATGGGGCGCTGGTTGATGCAGGTGCCCTGGTTGGAGCGGGCAAACTTAATGAGCTTGTAATCCTTCACATCGCCGCTGTCGTAACGGACGGTGATGTTGGTGGCGTCCACCCGGGTGACCAGACCGTCGCCCTCGGCCAGAACGCAGACGCCGGAGTCCACGGCGCACTTGTGCTCGATGCCGGTGGCCACGATGGGGGCCTGAGTGGTCATAAGAGGCACGGCCTGACGCTGCATGTTGGCGCCCATCAGCGCGCGGTTGGCGTCGTCGTTCTCCAGGAAGGGGATCATGGCCGTGGCGATGGAGATCATCATCTTGGGGCTCACGTCGACGTAGTCCACGTCCTCCCGGTTGACCTCCACGGTGTCGTTGCGGTGACGGGCGGTGACACGGCGGTTGATAAGCACGCCGTTCTCGTCCACAGGCTCGCTGGCCTGGGCGACGATGTACTGATCCTCCTGGTCGGCGGTCATGTACTCCACCTCGTCGGTGAGGCGGCAGGTGCCCTTCTCCACCTTGCGGTAAGGAGCCACCAGGAAGCCGTACTCATTGGCGCGGGCGTAAGAAGCCAGATAGTTGATCAGACCGATGTTGGGACCTTCGGGAGTCTCAATGGGGCAGAGACGACCGTAGTGGCTGTAATGCACGTCTCGCACGTCGAAGCTGGCGCGCTCGCGGCTTAAGCCTCCGGGGCCCAGGGCCGACATACGGCGCTTGTGGGTCAGCTCGGCCAGCGGGTTGGTCTGGTCCATGAACTGAGACAGCGGGGAGGAGCCGAAGAACTCCTTGATGGCCGCGGTGACGGGCCGGATGTTGATAAGGCTCTGGGGGGTGACGATGTCCAGATCCTGCAGGGTCATGCGCTCGCGAATCACGCGCTCCATGCGGCTGAAGCCGATGCGGAACTGGTTCTGCAGCAGCTCGCCCACGCAGCGGACTCGGCGGTTGCCCAGGTGGTCGATGTCATCGGCCTCGCCGATGCCGTGCGCCAGGCAATTGAGATAGTTCACGGAGGAGAACATGTCGTCCACCACGATGTGCTTGGGGATCAGAACGTCGATATTGGCGCGGATGGCATCCTTGAGAGCCTCGCCCTCAAACTGCTCGCAGAGCTTCGCCATGTAGCAGCCGTGGACCAGCTCCTTGACGCCCACCTCGGCGGGGTCAAAGTCGATATAGCGGCGGATGTCCACCATGCCGTTGGAGAAGACCTTGACGTTCTTGCCGTCCACCTTCAGGGTCACGCCGTTCACGCCGGCGTCGGCGATCTGGCGGGCCTTGTCGCGGGTGATGATCTCGCCGGGCTCGGCCAGCAGCTCCCCGGTGAAGGGATCGGCCACGGCCTCGGCCAGCTCAAAGCCGGCGATGCGGGGGTAGAGGGACAGCTTCTTGTTGAACTTGTAGCGTCCCACATTGGAGATCTCATAGCGGCGGCGGTCAAAGAACAGGCCGTCCAGCAGAGTCTCGGCGGACTCCACGGTGGGAGGATCGCCGGGGCGCAGCTTGCGGTAGATCTCCAGCAGGCACTCCTCCCGGGAGGAGGTGGTGTCCTTGTCCAGGGTGGAGACAATGCGCTCGTCCTCGCCGAAGATCTGCTTCAGCCGCTCGTTGGTGGTGGCGCCCACGAAGGGATCGTCCACACAGCTGAGCCAGGTGGCGGGCTTGGCTTCGTCGTAAGCGCCCATGGCCTTCAGGAACCAGGTGATGGGGAGCTTGCGGTTCTTGTCGATGCGGACGTTGAACATGTCGTTGGCGTCCGTCTCATACTCCAGCCAGGCGCCGTGGTACGGGATCACGGTGGAAGCGTAGATGGCGATCATGGACTTGTCCAGCGTCTTGTCAAAGTATACGCCGGGAGAACGGACGATCTGGGAGACGATGACGCGCTCGGCGCCGTTGATGATGAAGGTGCCGCCTTCGGTCATGATCGGGAAATCTCCCATGAAGATCTCCTGCTCCTTGATCTCCTCGGTCTCCTTGTTGCGCAGACGGACCCGGACCTTGAGGGGCTTGGCGTAGGTGGCGTCCCGGGCCTTGCACTCCTCCTCGTTGTACTTGGGCTTATCGTCCATGGAGTAGTCGATAAAGCTCAGTTCCAGATTGCCGGAGTAGTCCGTGACGGAATCCACGTCCTTGAACACTTCGCGCAGGCCGGTCTCCAAAAACCATTTGTAGGAGCTCTTCTGGATCTCCAGCAGATTGGGCATCTCCTGGATCTCCGGGGTGCGGGCAAAGCTCTTTCGCAGAGTCTTGCCGTAGAGAACATCTTTTGGCATTGGTGCACTCTCCTTATCCGAATTGCGAACGCCCGGGCAAGTTGTCAGTTTTCCCTGCCCCGGCATTGATTTACAAGCTTGAAGCTGCTATACTAAGCACAGATGGAAGCTGGGACAGTACGCCCCCTCCCCTGCACATAGAGCAAGACATTCTACCATTGCTTTCCTGCTCTTGTCAAGAATAATTTTGTAAAAAAGTGAAATTTTGCGGGAGTTGTTTGACTCCCGCTTTGTTATTGAGGTTTCGCCATGCTCGATTCCATCGTGCTGCTTTCCATGATCCTGCTCGGCGTGCTGGCGCTGTGGCTTCTCCTGCGGGACGGTCTGATCGGCCATCCCTGGGTCGCGGTGCTTTGCACCTTTCTGATGACGCTGATCCTGGCGATCCGCTGGCGCTATTTTGATCTGGAGACCACCGACTATCAGTGGTTCCTCAAGGTCTGGGTGGACTATTACCGGAAAAACGGCGGTTTTCGCGCCTTCGGGACCCTCCCCCCCTACTGCAACTACAACGTCCCCTATCTCTATTTTCTGGCGCTTTTCTCCTATCTGCCTTCCCGGGACCTGTATCTGATCAAGCTGCTGAGCATGGTTTTCGACGTGCTGCTGGCCTGGGGCGCGTTGAAGCTGCTGGGCCGGGTCACCCGAAACAAGGCACTGCGGCTCGGTCTGTTCTTCACAGTGCTGCTTTGGCCCACAGTTGCCCTCAACAGCTCTGTCTGGGGTCAATGCGACAGCATCTACGTCTGTTTCCTGCTGCTTGGCATCTGGCTTGCCCTGGACCGGCGCCCGATCCTCTCCCTCGTTATGATGGGCCTGTCCCTCTCCTTCAAGCTCCAGGCGGTCTTCGTGCTGCCCATCTGTGCGGTGCTCTGGTTCTGCGGCAAGTATAAATGGCAGCATCTGATCGTTTTCCCGCTGACCTATGTGGCGGCGATCCTGCCCGGCGTGCTGCTCGGTCTCCCCTTCTGGGACACGCTCAGCTTTTACCTGACCCAGACCGACTCCATCGGCGGCGGGCTCAACTACAACTCCCCCTCCGTCTTCGCCATCTTCTGGCGCATCCCGGAGAAGGATCAGGCGGCGGCCGCCCTTCTGGGTATCGCGGCCGCGGCGATCTATCTGAAAAACCTGCTGGCCATGGGCTTTGAATGCCGCAGCCGGCTCAGCGACCGGTCCATCCTCTGCCTGGCCCTGCTGATGGCCATCGGCGTCCCCTTCCTGCTGCCCCACATGCACGACCGCTATTTCTACGCGGCGGACGTGCTCTCCCTGGTGCTGGCCTTCGCCATGCCCTCTCTCTTTCTGGCTGCGCCCCTGGCGGGCTTTGCCTCCTTCCTCAGCTACTACGCTTATCTGAGCGCCTATTTCACCGAGCAGGGCGCCCACTATCTGATCTATGTGGACAAGGGTGCCTACGCCCTGCTGGGCGCGCTGGTGCTGACCGCCCTTGGCTTCGCGCTGAGTCTGAAGCCCTGGCAGCCCCAGGGCAAAAAACGCCGCAGTTGAACAGAGGCCACAAAAGACATGAAATCCCCCTCGGAACTGTTCCGAGGGGGTTTTTTTACGTTACGCGGATGCTCAGCCGGGGTAATAGAGATCGTTGGTGTCCATCAGCAGCACATCGACCTCCATCGTCTCGCCGTTGCGCCAGATGGTGAAGTGCAGCGTATCGCCCACGCCGTATTGATTCTTGATCTCGTTGACCTCCGTGGTGGTGGAGACCGGGATATGGTTGACCTCCAGGAGCACGTCGCCGGGACGCACGCCCTGCTTCCAGGCGTCGGAGCTCTCCAGCACGTCTGTGATATAGAGGCCGCTGGGCAGCTGGTACTTTTCCATGGCCTCCGGCGGGATGGCGCCCACAGTGATGCCGATGGAGGGCCGTCCGCGGACTTCGCCGTAGCGCACGATGCTGTTGACCACCTCAACCGCGGTGGCGGAGGGGATGGCAAAGCCGATGCCTTCGATGCTGGAGTAGGAGGACATCATCTTCATATTGGTGATGCCCACGACCTGCCCGTGCATGTTGAACAGCGCGCCGCCGGAGTTGCCTTCGTTCAGAGCGGTGTTGGTCTGCAGCAGGATCATGGAGCGGCCCTTATAGCTGATGTCCCGGGAAATGGCGGAGATGATGCCGTCCGTCAGGGTGCAGCGGAAGCTGTCGCCCAGAGGGTTGCCGATGGCCGCCACAGGATCGCCCACCCGCAGATTGGCGCTATCGCCGAATTCCGCAGGCGTCAGGCCGGTGGCGTCGATCTTCAGCACAGCGACGTCGCTGATGGTGTCTGCGCCGATGAGGGTCGCCTCAAACTCCCGGTCGTCAAACAGGGTGACGGTGGCACGGTCGCAGGCGTCGATCACGTGGGTGTTGGTCAGGATCAGCCCGTCGGAGGACAGGATCACGCCGGTGCCCCAGTTGTAGCCGGCCTGCCCGTCGGTATAGCCGGAAATGGCCACGATGGAAGGAGCGCATTTCTCATACAGCTCCTGCAGGCTCAGCGTCCTTCCCTTCGCGGGAACAGCCTGCAGGGTGAAGCCCTGGGGCAAGGTCCCCTGCTCGATGTTCACCTGGGCGGCGGAAGTGTCCACATCCTGATAATAGCTGTCGAAGAACGCGTCCCGGTCATCCGGCATGTCGGGCTCCTCTGTTGACGGAGTCGCCGGCTTATCCTGGCTCCCGCCGGGATTTCTGGTAGGTCTGGGCGTGGAGGGTGTCTTCCCCTCCTCCGTCTCGGCAGCTTCGACCAGGGTCCCGCTCTCCCGCAGGCGCAGGATCGCCGGCATGCACAGGCCGAGCAGCAGCGCAAACGCGCAGACCAGGGCGATGGTCGCCACCCAGAAGGTCTTTCTGGACTTTTTTTCTTCCTGCTCCGGAAGCGTATCCCGCACAGGCTCTTTCGGTTTCTCCGGCGCCGTCCGCTTCAGCGGAGCGTACCAGTTCTCCGTTTCATACCAATTTCCGTTGCTCATACAGCACCCCTGTTTTCTCTCGGATTTCTATATTTTATGGCGTGTTTGCAGACATTATGTCGCAAGCGGCAGGGTAAAGACAAATTCTGTCTCCCCGTTTTCACTTTTCACCGCAATATCCTCGTCATGACTGTTGAGGATCGTCTTCACCAGATACAGGCCAAGCCCCATGCCGTCCTTGTCCAGGCTGCGGGAGCGGTCTGACTTGTGGAAGCGGTCGAAGATAAAGGGCAGATCCTCCGGCGGGATGGTCTCCCCCCTGTCCTTGATGGACACATAGGCCTTGCCGTTGTCCTTGTACAGGCGCAGCACCAGACAGCTTCCCTTTTCGGAGAATTTCACCGCGTTGTCCAGCAGATTATAGATCACCTGGGTGATGGCGTCCTTGTCCGCGTGGACCATCAAATGTTCGTCCGGAAGCTGAGGATCCACGTCCAGGTCCTTTTTGGTCGCGCGGCTCTCAAAACTCAACAGCGTCTGCAGCATCAGCTCTGTCAGGTCGAAGTTGCAGCGCGCCGCAGGGTTGTTCGCCCTGGCTTTCGCCTGGGAGACGCTGAGCATCTCCCGCACCAGGCGGGACAGGCGCCTTGTCTCATCCCGGATGGAGCGCAGATACTTCCTCTGCTGCTCGGGCGGGATGGTGCCGTCCAGAATGCCGTCGGCAAAGCCGGAGATCGTGGTCATGGGCGTGCGCAGCTCGTGGGAGATGTTGGCGATGAACTCGCTGCGGCGCTTCTCCGCCTGCTCCAGGGAGTCCGCCATTTTGTTGAAGGACTCGATCAACGCGCCCATCTCGTCCGTGGGGTCCTCCGTCTGCTTGACGCGCACGGAAAAATCCCCTCTTGCAAACTTCCGGGAGGCCGCAGCCATCTCATCCAGCGGGCGCGCCATGTGCCGGGTGTAGAGCATGGTCGCCCCCAGGGCGATGCCGAACACCACCACGGCAATGCCTGCCGCGACGGTCAGAAAGGTGGTCCATGCGCCCAGCATGCTGCCGGTGGGATTGCTGACGAACACATAGCCCTCGATCTCGCCCTTCGGGGAGAGGATCGGCGCGGCCTTCACGTAGCGCCTGCCGCGGAACACGCCGCCCAGGTCGCTGCGCATCTCCAGGGTGCCGTCCTCCGCCTGGCGCAGGATCTGCTCCGGAACGACGGTGCCGATGTGCTCGCATACGGGTTCCCTGTCCGAGCAGCAGCAGATCCGCCCCTGGGCGTCCGTCACAAAGATATGGTCCCCCACGGCGTTTGCCAGGGACGCCACGTTCATGCGCAGGATCCAACTGTCCAGCGATGCGGTCTGCGATACGGCGGAAGCGGTCCGGGCCACCTCCTCCGCGCTGCGCTCCATGCTCTTGTAATACTCGCCGATCAGATACTGCCGGCCCAGGCCCACAAAGGAGAGCGCGATGATCAGAAAGCAGATGGACACCAGCGCCGCAATGGCGACAAAGTTGCGCAGATAAATGCTTTTCATCCCGCGTCGTCCGCCAGCAGCTCAAATTTGTAGCCCACGCCCCAGACGGTTTTCAGGCTCCACTTGTCCGAAACGCCCTCCAGCTTCTCCCGCAGACGCTTGATGTGCACGTCCACAGTCCGCGAGTCTCCGAAATAGTCAAAGCCCCAGACCTCGTCCAGAAGCTGGTTGCGGGTAAAGACCCGGTTGGGCGAGGAGGCCAGATGGAACAGCAGTTCCATCTCCTTGGGGGGCGTGTCGATCTTCTTGCCGTCCACGATCAGCTCATAGGAGTCCAGATTGATCACCAGCTTGTCGTAGCTCAGCTTTTTCTCCACCTGGCCTTCTCCCTCGCTGCGGCGCATCACCGCGTGGATCCGCGCCAGCAGCTCTCTGACCTCAAAGGGCTTGGTCACATAGTCGTCCGCGCCCATCTCCAGGCCGCTGACCTTGTCGGCCGTCTCGCCCTTGGCGGTGAGCATGATGATGGGAACGGCGGACTTTTTGCGGATGTCCCGGCAGATCTGCCAGCCGTCTTTTCCCGGCAGCATGATGTCCAGCAGCACCAGGTCCGGCGTGAACAGCTCAAAACTGTCCTCGGCCTTTCCGCCGTCGGGCACAAGCATGACCTCAAAGCCGTCTCTGCCCAAGTACAGCCGCAGCAGCTCCGCAATATTGGCGTCGTCCTCCACGACCAAGGCACGTTTGCTCATGGATACTCCCCTCCGATTTTTGTTTTCCTTTCCTGATTATACAGCAGCAAAGAAAAGAAAAGTGAATGAAATGTTAAATCGGGATCCTCCGGTCCGGATGGCGCGGCGAACCTCAACGGTCCCGGTTGAGCAGATCCGCGATGTACAGGCAGCAGGTCACAACGCCCACCACGCAGAGCACGCAGAGATAGACCTTGCTGGCGCTGCTGCGCAGAAAGCCGCCGAAATAATAGGGATTCCTGCCGTCCAGATAACAAAGCAGGGGCAGGCCCATCAGCAGCGCGTTGGTCAGCATGCAAAGAAAGATGGTCAGGCGTTTCATCCCTGTTCCTCCCCCTTCGGCTCCGTGATAATGATCATGTCGTTGAGAAAGCGATCCGTCAGTTTCTGGCCGGTGCGCAGCGGCGTATTGACCGTTTCCCCGCGAAAGAGGATCATGCTGGAGGCGCCGCCGTCCAGATTATAGGCCTGTTTGCAGCCCAGGCCGGACAGGATCTCCGCCAGCTCCCAGATATCCGCTCCCTTGGAGCGGGGAGGATCGCGCCCGTCTATTACCACGAAGCAGTAATGTCCGGGCTCGTAGTAGCCCAGGGCCGTGCGGGGATGGGTGCCCTTCAATTCCTCGGTGATGTTGAACTCCTCCAGCGGAAGGCCGTTTTCATCCAGCAGGGCCGGTCCGAACTGCCAGCTGTGCAGGGGCTCCTTTTCCAGGATCTCCTCCGCCGTGAAGCTGCCCCCGATATAGGTCTCCACGCTGCCGTCATAATAGAGCACGCACAGATCCCCTCCGTTGTCCAGGTCGCTGTAGATCTCCCCGTTACGGATCAGCAGGCCGCCGCTTTGCTGCACCAGCATCTCGTCGCTGTTGATCGCGACGACGCCGTCATAGTTCTTGACGATGCGATGCGGATCGTCGTAGGTGGCGTACTGCGGAAAGCCGATGACAAAGCTGCTGATGTCCGCAATATAGACGTCCGCCACATAGTAGGTCATCTCCGGGTAGGCCTCGGGATGCTTGTACTCCGTCACCGTGACAGCGATGTTCGGGCTGCGATATTCGGTTTTCGTCCAGACAGGCTCCTCGGAAAAATGCGCGGCAAAGCGGGTCTGCCAGGTTTCGGGGACCTCCTCCGGATCGGGCGCGGTCTCCGGTGTGGGCTCCTCACCCGTTCCCGGCGCCGCCTCGGGGTCGTTCTCCTGCAGAGGAACGGGACTCGGGCTCGGCTGCTCCTGCCGCTGGACCGTACCGATGGGCTGGGGCCCCTCGCCGTTCTCTTGGCGCCAGCGCGGGATCACATGATGAAAGAGGGCGAAGATACAGAGAACCAGCCCCATCAGCAGGACCTGCCCCAGGATCAGGATGCAGGCCACCGTACCTTTCTTCGGCTTTTTCTCTTCAGTCATCAAATCGCCTCTCTTCCCGGTTCCAGCCCTCCGGATAATCCCCGAAGAACCAGTCCTCCGCCCGGTAGCGCAGGATCCGATACATGTCCAGATACCACTGGGCCCGGACCCCGCCCGCCGCGTCGAAGCTCCAGCCCACGTTTTTGGAGACCTCCTGCTCGAAGGTGATCCAGCAGTCCGGCAGCTCCTCAAAGCAGCGTTCCCGCTGTTCCTCCGGGATCTTATAGTTCCAGATGCAGTAAAAACGCTCCAGGTTTTTGAGCCCGTATACCGGCGTGATGTCCTTCACCTGGGTCCAGCTCACGTTCAGCAGGCGCAGGCTTTCGCAGTTTGCAAGAGGACTGATGTCCTCCAGATTCAGACATTGATAGAGCTCCAGCATTTCCAGTTCTCCGCAGTTTGCCAGAGGGCTCAGATCGCTGACCTTGTTGAAGGACAGGATCACATAGCGCAGATGGGGCATGTCCGCCATGAAAGAGATGTCGGAGATGGTATTGTGGCCGATGTCCAGATACTCCACCTCGTTGCAGTAGCGCATCACCTGGGCGTTCTGATTGGTGAGCAGAAAGGTCAGGTGGATCACCTTTACGTCGGTGAGAAAGTTGAGATAGCCGATGTGAACACGCCAGACGATCTTGGTCTCGGGAAACTCCGCCCGCAGGGCGGCAAGCTGCTCATTGTCGATGCCGCAGTCGTCCAGCAGGAGAACCCTGCAGCTCTGCAGGCAGGGGATCGCTTCCCGCAGCGCGGGAAGGCCTTCGTTCCCGATCTCGGTCCGCACATACTCGATGCGCTCATCTTCGGTGGAAACAAGCTTCCCGAAAAGCAGGAAACGATAGCGGAACAGCACCTCCGGAAGCTCCCGCTGCAGCGCCGCCACCTCCGCAGGGCTCAGCAGATTGCCGCCCGCCCCGTCGGTCAGCTCCACCGTTCGCAGCGCGGGCAGCAGCCGCAGGGCAGGAATGGTCTCCTCCAGCTGCTCCGGGCCCATGGCGCTCAGATCCAGCGTCTCGGCAGTGTCCGGAATGCTCTTGCCCAGCACGGAAACGGTATAGCAAATCTCCAGCTCGGGATATCTTTCCCGCAGCTCCCGAAGCTCCCCGGGTGTGCAGTTCAGATCCTGCAGTTCCAGCTCCCGCAGCTCCGGAAGCAAACCAAGCTTGTCCCGCAGCTCGGGCAGAGAGATCTCATTGCCGGAGAGGACCAGGCGCACCGTGTGGACGTCCAGGCTCCTGCCGCAGAGCTCCACCGTGCCCTCCTCATCCAGAAGCGGCTGTTCCTCCGTCCGGCTGTCTGTGGGGAGCGCTTCCCTTCCCTGCTGCTCCGGCGCCGCTTGCCGCGCAGAATCCCTTTCGGTGGTCAGGAAAAGGAATCCGGTGAAAAGCAGAAAGAGCAGAGCAAAAACCAAAAAAGCTTTTGTCTTGCCACTCATATTCTCTTTCCACCTCCCCACGCAACCAGGGCAAATACACTATTATTTGATTATATGCATTTTGAGTCTTTTTGGCAAGTGCTTTCCCAAAAGCAGGAAAAACTCTCTTGTCACGGCGCGGCCGGCTCTGCTATACTGTTTGAGAGAACAGGGAGAGAAGGCGCGCCATGCAAAACTACAAGCTGATACTCTGCTATGACGGGACCCGTTACAAGGGCTGGCAGCGGCAGGGCAACACCCCGGGGACCATCCAGGAAAAGCTGGAGACGATCCTCTCCCGGATGCTGGAGCAGCCGGTGGAGCTGGCCGCCAGCGGGCGGACAGACGCAGGCGTCCACGCCCGCCGGCAGGTCTGCTCCTTCCGGGCAGAAACGGAACTCACGCCGGAGGAGCTGCTGAGGGGACTTCGCGTCCATCTGCCGGAGGATATCGGAGCGATCTCCCTGGAGACGGCGCCGCCCCGTTTTCACGCCAGGCTCAGCTGCAAAGAGAAGACCTATCTCTACCGCGTCTGGAACAGCGACGTGCCGGAGGTGTTCCAGCGCCGCTTCGTGCTTCCTCTTCCCGAGCCTCTGGATCAGGCCGCCATGGAGCAGGCTGCGGCGCTCCTCTGCGGCGAGCACGACTTTGCCGCCTTCTGTTCCGTCAAGAACAGCAAAAAGTCCACCGTGCGAAAGCTTCGCCGGATCTCTATCCTGCGGGAGGGGGACGAGCTGCGTCTCTTTTTCACCGGCGATGGCTTTCTTTACAACATGGTGCGCATCCTCACGGGAACTCTGCTGGAGGTGGGTCTGGGCCTGCGCCGGCCGGAGGACATGAACGCGATCCTCGCCTCCCGGGATCGCAGCCAGGCGGGACCCACAGCGCAGGCGAAGGGGCTCACCCTCTGGTCCGTGGAGTACTGAGGATTCTACATTATACTGTTTTATCTGCGTTTCTCCTTGACATCACAGGGGAAACTTGTTAGAATGAGTCGTCTCAATTGGATAGAGTTTATCCGAAGCAAGATAGCGACCGCCCCCACGGGGGCCAAGGCCACACGGACAGCCGGGTCGAATGCCGAATTCCGCAGGTGCGGCGGCAACTTCTGTTGCCTTATTGATTGCGTTAGGAGCGCAAGTTTTATAAGTTGGTTCATAAATCCCCATGCGGAAAAACCGCAGTACGAAAAATGAAAGCTCACGCAGCTTGGGGATTTTTACGCATCTGTTCCGGTTGCCCCGCCAGGGGCGAGGAACAGGCGTTTGAATCAAATGTTTCCTATGTAAGCAGAGCTTTCATAGGAAACCGATGCTTTCCAGAGCATACAACTTGTGAAATGGTCAATAAGAGTAGTAAAAGTGTTTTGCTATATAGACTCTAAAACCCATTGTGACCCCGGCGCCTGACTTGGGAGGGCGTCATCCATGGTCGTATCATGAGGACGTATGCTTTTGGCATACGTCTTTTTTCTTGGGAGGGGCAGGCATGAACAAAATCATCGAGCTGAAAAACATCACTAAAGCTTTTGACGGAGAAGTGGTGCTGGATAATATCAATCTGGACATCTATGACAACGAGTTTCTGACCCTGCTGGGTCCCTCCGGCTGCGGCAAGACCACCACCCTGCGCATCATCGGCGGCTTTGAGACCGCCGACGTGGGAGATGTGATCTTCCTGGGCGAGCGTATCAACAACGTGCCCCCCTACAAGCGCAACGTGAACACCGTTTTCCAGCGCTACGCCCTCTTCCCCCATCTGAACGTGTTTGAAAACGTGGCCTTTCCCCTGCGGGAAAAGCGGGTGCCCAAGGCGGAGATCAACGAGCGGGTCAACGAAATGCTGAAGCTGGTTGCTCTCTCCGGCTTTGAGAAGCGCAGCGTCAACTCCCTCTCCGGCGGCCAGCAGCAGCGCGTGGCCATCGCCCGCGCCCTGGTCTCCAAGCCCAAGGTGCTGCTGCTGGACGAGCCGCTGGCCGCCCTGGATCTGAAGCTGCGCAAGGACATGCAGCAGGAGCTGAAGAAGATCCAGAAGGCCACGGGGATCACCTTCGTCTTCGTCACCCACGACCAGGAGGAGGCCCTGTCCATGTCCGACACGGTTGTGGTCATGTCCGAGGGCCGCATCCAGCAGATCGGCACCCCTGTGGATATCTACAATGAGCCCACCAACGCCTTCGTGGCGGACTTCATCGGCGAAAGCAACATTCTGGACGGCGTGATGCTGCGGGACAAAAAGGTCAGCTTCGCCGGCCACGTGTTCGACTGTGTGGACTTCGGCTTCGAGCCCAAGGAGCCCGTGGACGTGGTGGTGCGGCCGGAGGATGTGGACATCGTGCCGGAGGAAAAGGGCATGCTCAAGGGTGTGGTCACCTCCGTCACCTTCCTGGGCGTGCACTACGAGATCATCGTGGACATCAACGGCTTCAAGTGGATGATCCAGACCACGGACTTCTGGGATGTGGACGAGCACATTGGACTCTATATCGAGCCCGACGCCATCCACATCATGAAAAAGTCCGAGTATTCCGGCATGTTCGGCGACTACTCCAGCTTCTCCATGGAGCTGGACGAGATCGGCGAGCTGGAGCAGGAGAATCTGGAGGAACTGGGCGAGCTGACCGAGCAGGATGAGCCCGAGGCGGCGGAAAGCGAGCGCAGCGAATGAAGAACAAAAACCCCCTCAACCGCCGGGGCGGGCTGATCCAGCGGCTTGCGCTGGCGCCCTACACGCTGTGGGCTGTGCTGTTTATTGTGGTGCCGCTGTTTTTCGTGGGCTACTACGCCTTTACCGACGGGCAGTTTCACTTTACGACGAAGAACATCACCGATATTTTCACCACCACCTCCCGCATCAAGGATGGGGACGGATTCAAGGAAATCCACACCTATCTGGTGATCTTCGGCCGCTCGCTGAAGCTGGCTGTGATCTCCACGGCCATCTGCCTGCTGCTGGGTTACCCCTTCGCCTATATCATCGCCCGCTCCTCGGCCAGGACCCAGAGCATCCTCATTACGATCATCATGATCCCCATGTGGATGAACTTCCTGATCCGCACCTATGCCTGGATGACGATTCTGCAGGACACGGGTCTTTTGCTGAACGGGCTGCGGCTGCTGGGGCTCAATATGGACAATGTCCATATCACCGGCACGGAGACCGCCGTGGTCATCGGCATGGTGTACGACTACTTCCCCTACATGATCCTGCCCATCTACTCCATCATGGCAAAGATGGACATCAAACTGCTGGAGGCGGCCAGCGACCTGGGCTGCAACGGCTTCGGCGTGCTGCGGCGGGTGATCTTTCCGCTGAGTCTGCCGGGCGTGATCTCCGGCGTCATCATGGTGCTCATCCCCTCCATCAGTACCTTCTACATCTCCAAGATGCTGGGCAACGGTCTTACCACCATGATCGGCGATGTGATCGAGAGCCAGTATCAGACCAATCCCCACTTCTCCTCTGCTCTGGCCTTTATCCTGATGGTAGTCCTGCTGGTGGCCATGGCGCTGATGCAGCGCTATGCCAACAAGCGGGCGGCCGCGTGAAAGGAGGACGGACATGAAACGCGCATCGAAAATCTATACCGTTCTGATCATGCTCTTCCTCTTCGCCCCCATCGCCATTTTGATTCTCTTCTCCTTCAACGGCCAGAACAGCAAAACCGTGCTGGACGGCTTCTCCTTCCACTGGTATGAGGAGCTTTTCGTGGATACCGTGACCCTTGAGGCCGTGCGAAACACCTTGATCCTGGCGGTCATCGCCGCGCTGGTCTCCACCGTCATGGGAACAGCAGCCGCCGTCGGCATCTTCCGTCTGCGCAGCAAATATCTGCGCGCGGCGCTGGACACGGTCACCAATGTCCCCATGATCAACCCCGACATCATTACCGGTATCTCCCTGATGCTGATGTTCGCCTTTGTGGGCCGACTTATGGGCCTGGCAAACTCGCTCAGCTTCTGGACCATGCTGATCGCCCACATCACCTTCTGTCTTCCCTATGTGATCCTGCAGGTGCTGCCGAAGCTGCAGCAGATGGACAAATCCCTTCCCGAGGCCGCCATGGATCTGGGCTGCACGCCCCTGCGCACCTTCTTCAAGGTGGAGGTGCCCGAGCTGCTGCCCGGCATCCTGACCGGTCTGATCATGGCCTTCACCCTGTCGCTGGACGACTTTGTGATCAGCTATTTCACCAAGGGCAACGATTTTGAGACCCTGCCCATCCGCATCTACAACATGACGAAGAAGCCGGTCACACCGAAGATGTACGCGCTGGCCACCATTATCTTCTTTGTCATCCTGGCGCTGCTGACCCTCTCCAATCTGATCGACAGCGACACCGACAAGGCCATCAAAGAAGCAAAAAAAGCCAAAAAAGCCAAAAAAGCGAAGAAAAGAAACACTGTTAAGGAGGCAAAAACATGAAAAAGATTCTCTCTCTGCTCCTGGCCGCGCTGATGCTCTGCGGCTGTCTGGCTCTGGCGGGCTGCGGCTCCTCCGGCGACGGGGACAGCAGCACCCTGATTCTGAATGTGTACAACTGGGGCGAATATATCTCCGACGGCTCCGAGGGCAGCCTGAACACCGTCAAGGCCTTCGAGACCTGTTACGAGGAAACCTACGGCCAGAAGGTCAAGGTCAACTACAGCACCTTCGACAGCAACGAGAGCATGTACGCCAAGCTCTCCAGCGGCGCTGTGAGCTATGACGTCATCATCCCCTCTGATTACATGATCGCCCGCATGATCGAAGAGGACATGCTGCTGCCTCTGAACTTCGACAACATCCCCAATTATGAGTATATCGACGAGGAGTTCCGCGGCCTGTACTACGATCCGGAGAACCTATACAGCGTGCCCTACACCTATGGCGTGGTGGGCATCATCTACAACGCCAACGTGGTGGACGAGGCGGACACCGGCGACTGGGATCTGATGTGGAATGAGAAGTACGCCGGCGCCATCGTCCAGTTTGACAATCCCCGGGACGGCTTTGCCACCGCCCAGTACATGCTGGGCATCGACGTGAACAGCACCGACCCTGCCGGCTGGGATCTTGCGCTGGAAAAGCTGCAGGAGCAGAAGCCCCTGCTCAAAAGCTACGTCATGGACCAGATCTTTGACATGATGGAGTCCGGCGAGGCCGCCGTCGGCGCCTACTACGCCGGCGACTACTTCACCATGCTGGATAACGCGGCAGACAATGTGGATCTCTGCTTCTATTATCCGCCCGTTACGAACTACTTCGTGGACGCCATGTGCATCCCCAAGGGCTGCCAGAACCAGGAGCTGGCGGAGATCTTCATCAATTACATGCTCTCCGAGGAGCCCGCCATCGCCAATGCCGAGTACATCTACTACGCCTCCCCCAACGCTCTGGTCTTCAACAATGCCGACTACCAGGAGGAGATGGGCGAGGAAGCCATGGAGATCCTCTACCCCGGCATCGAGAACTTCCGTGAGAAGTACAACCTGTACGCCTTCCGCAACCTGGACAGTGACACCCTAAACTACATGAACAGCCTCTGGGAGACGCTGAAGATCGGCTGATCTTCCTTATAAAAAAAAAGAACCGCACCGCAAGGACGCCCTTGCGGTTCTTTTTTGCGGGTATTTTCGGAAAAGCAGGGAAGAATAAAAGCAAACTGATTGGGAAGAGGCTTGCTTATGACGAAACGAAAAGGAAGACAGACCCTGCTGCTCCCCTCCCGTCCGGCGGTACAGGGCTACGCGGCGGTGGCCGGCAAAAAAGAGGGCGAGGGGCCCTTGAAGGAGCGTTTCGACTATATCGGAGAGGACAGCTATTTCGGCGAGAAAAGCTGGGAAAAGGCGGAGAGCCACATGCTCAGGCAGTGCTTCCAGCTGGCCTGCGACAAGGCAAAGCTTCCGCCCTCGGCGCTGGACTACGTGCTGGCAGGAGATCTGCTGAACCAATGCGTCAGCTCCGCCTTTGCCATGCGGGACAGCGCCGTGCCCTACCTGGGGCTTTACAGTGCCTGCTCCACCATGGCGGAGGGCTTGAGTCTGGCCGCGCTGCTGGTGGACGGGGACTTCGCCGATCAGGCATGCGCCATCACCGGCTCCCATTTCTGCACCGCGGAGCGGCAGTACCGCTTCCCCCTGGAGTACGGCGGCCAGCGCACTCCCAGCTCTCAGTGGACGGTGACGGGCGCTGGCGCGGTGATTCTGGGCAGACGCGGAAGCGTGCATATCACCCACGTGACCCACGGCAAGATCATCGACGCCGGCATCAAGGACCCGAACAGCATGGGCAGTGCCATGGCGCCCGCGGCCTTTGACACCCTCCGCGCCCACTTCCGGGACACCGGTCGGGGGCCGGAGGACTATGACGCGATTTTCACCGGCGACCTGGGCGCCCTGGGACATGACATTCTGGCCGCCTTGTTTCACGCAGACGGCATTGAGCTGGGCCCGCGGTATATGGACTGCGGCGTGCTGATCTACGATCTGGTCACGCAGGACGTGAACGCCGGGGGCTCCGGCTGCGGCTGCAGTGCCTCGGTGCTGGGCGGACACATCCTGAAGGGGCTGGAGGATGGGGTATGGCGACGGGTTCTCTTTGCGGCCACAGGGGCGCTCATGTCGCCCACCAGCTCCCAGCAGGGCGAGAGCATCCCGGGCATCTGCCATGCTCTGGTGCTGGAACGGGAGGAGTAAAAATGGAGCTGCTATGGGAATACGGAAAGGCTTTTCTGGTGGGCGGCGCGCTATGCGTGCTTGGCCAGCTGCTCATCGACTATACCCGGCTCACCCCCGCCCGCATTTTGACCTGTTATGTGGTGAGCGGCGTTCTCCTGGGCGCGATCGGCCTCTATCAGCCGCTGGCAGACTGGGCAGGCGCAGGAGCCACGGTCCCCCTCACCGGATTTGGATGGAACCTGGCCAGGGGCGTCAGGGAGGCGGTGGAAAAGCAGGGGCTTCTGGGCGTCTTCACCGGCGGATTCACCGCTGCGGCAGGCGGACTTTGCGCCGCACTGCTCTTCGGATTTCTCGTGGCGCTGCTCGCGAAGCCGAAGGACAAAAACCGATGAAAAGGGCGAACGCAAGGTGCGTTCGCCCGAGACTGTCAAAAAACCTCGCTGAAATGTCAACGGACAGAGCAGCAGGGGAGCTCGAGGGGGCAAGGCCCGCCTCGAGTACAATAGCCCGCCGCTCGAAAAGCCTTGAAAACCAAGGCTTTTCGAAAACAGCATTTTGTGT
>JAFRQP010000055.1 GCA_017428565.1 Oscillospiraceae bacterium | reverse complement strand
GCCCTAAAATCTTATTGAAGCTTACTAGCTCTCAAAAGAATTTTTAACGACTTTCGTCGTTTAAAAGAACCCTTCTCTGGTGCTTATTTAGCATAAGCTTTTTTCTTACATTGTTCAATTTTCAAGGTACACGCCGCATCCGCCTCATCGGCGTCAGCCTGTATATAGTAGCACAGACACTTGATCTTGTCAACTATTATTTTTCATTTTTTTGAAAAATTTTGAGGATCTTTGTCGGCGCCTATCAGCCTGTGGTGCGGTGATTGTTAATATAGCACTTTCAGATGCCCTTTGTCAATAGGTTTTTCAGGAACTTTTTCAGAAAGTTTTATACCCCAAAATGTTGTATTTCCAACGCTTTGCGGGCACAATCCTCACTTGTCTCCGATGGTTCCTATGTACGGGAGCGGTTCCTTTTTCCCGCTGAGCGCGTTGGTGGCGCCCTTATATATCAGGTAGAGATGAATGAGTGTGAAGATCCAGCCGAAGGGGGTGAAGTATTTCAGAACGCGGGTGAGCAGCGTAAAGAGAAACAGCTTCAAGCCCTGCTTTGCATGATACTTGGCGAAATCGTCGTTCGGCGCAAAGAAATACGGCAGGGAAAAGAGAACGCCCATATAGCTCAAGGCCGCGAGGGCCCGATTCCCTTCACCGCTCGCCGCAGCGCCGGGGGCCGAGGCGCTCTCTCCCCCACCGCTTCGCTCCTGCTCTTTCCTTCTCTGCTCCGCATCCCGGCGGCGCTGCTCGGCCTCCACCTCGCGCTCCGCCTGGCGTCTGGCATACTCTTCCTCCGCCCAGCGGCGGTTTTCCCTCTGCTTCTGTCGGCGCTCCTGTTCCTTTTCCGCCCACTGGCGATTCTTCTCCTGCTGAAGGATGCGGTGGCGCTCCATGACCTCGCGCACGTCGTCGCTCTGCTTCTGCTTCGGAGAAGGCTGCTTCTTCGCCGCGGCAGCGGCATGCTCCGCCGTCTCATCATAGCCGCAGGCGAGACAGGCGCTCAACCCGTCGGGAATATACGCGCCGCAGCTTTTGCAGTATGCCATATCCACGCCTCCCATCTCAGAGTGGCAAATATTATACTCTGTCCGGCGGCGCTTTTCAAGCCTTCACGCGCAAAAACGATGACTTCCGATCTGAACGATCAGGGGGCGGGACCAGATCCAGCGGCTGGTGGCGGTGACGGGGTTGAAATAATAGATGGCGCCGTAGCTGGGATCATAACCGTTCAGCGCCTCCTGGGCGGCGCGCCAGGCGCTCTCCGCGATGGGCTGGTCGAATTGGCCGTCGTCCAGGCAGGAGAAGGCGCCGGGCTGGTAGATCACGCCGGAGATGCTGTTGGGGAAGGAGGGGTGCTTAACCCGGTTGAGCACTACCGCGCCCACGGCCACCTGGCCCGCATAAGGCTCGCCCCGGGCTTCGGCGGAAATCAGGCGGGCCAGCAGATAGAGATCGCCGGACTGGCTCTGCGTGCTGCCGCCGTCCGCGCCGGAGGGGCTGATGCCCAGGGCCGCCAGCGTCTGATTCCCCACCTGCCCGTCCACGCTGAGGCCGTTCTTCTGCTGGAACCAGCGCACGGCCGCCTCGGTGCGGCTGCCGTAGACCCCGTCCACCGCGCCGTCATAGTAGCCCCAGTTTTTGAGCCGAGTCTGGATCTGGGAGACCACGTCGCCGCTGCTCCCCTTCTTATATAAATCTGCCGAGGCGCTCTGAGCCAGAGCGATGATGAAAATGTTCAGCGCGAAGATGATCGCCAGGGCCAGAACCAGGCGTTTTCGTTCCGCGGACATAAAAATCCCCCTCACAAGCTTTTTCAATAGTTTGTGAGGGGGAAGCGTTTTTATTCCGGTTTACTTTGCCTTGGTGCGGATCTCTTCCAGAACCTTGGCGGTGAAGTCGGCAAGGCTCATGGCGCCCAGATCCTCGCCGGCGCGGGTGCGGACGGAGATGTTGCCGGCCTCGGCCTCCTTCGCGCCGATGATGAGCATATAGGGCACCCGATCCTCCTGCTGGGCAAGGCGGATCTTGTAGCCGATCTTCTCGTTCGACTCGTCCAGCTGCACGCGGATGCCGGCGTCAGCCAGGGTATTGTAGATCTCCCGGGCGTAGTCCAGGGTCTTCTCGCTGACTGGCAGCACCTTGACCTGCAGGGGCGCCAGCCACAGGGGGAAGCGGCCCTTGGTCTCCTCGATGAGGTAGGCCATGAAGCGGTCCAGAGAGCCCAGGATGGCCCTGTGGATCACCACGGGGCACTTCTCGGCGCCGTCGGAGTCGATATAGCGCAGGTCGAACTTGGCGGGCAGGCAGAAGTCCAGCTGGCAGGTGGAGAGGGTGTACTCCGCGCCTACGGCGGGCTTCACGTTCACGTCCAGCTTGGGGCCGTAGAAGGCGGCCTCGCCGATCTCCTCGGTAAAGTGGATGTCCAGCTCGGTCAGCACCTGTCGCAGGGCCTCCTCGGCGGTGTTCCACATCTGGTCATCGTCGTGGTACTTCTTCTTGTCTGCGGGGTCGCGCAGGGAAAGGACGCAGCGGTAGTCGGTGATGCCGAAGTCCTTGTAGGCGTCGAAGATCAGGTCGCAGACCTTTGCCACCTCGTCCTTGATCTGGTCGGGGGTGCAGAAGAGGTGGGCATCGTTCTGGCAGAAGTGGCGCGCGCGCTCGATGCCCTTCAGGGTGCCGGAGGACTCGAAGCGGAAGTCATGGGCGATCTCGCCGATGCGCAGCGGCAGGTTGCGGTAGGACCGGGGGCGGCTGGCATAGATGCGCATGTGGTGGGGGCAGTTCATGGGACGCAGCACGTAGGCCTCGTTCTCCAGCTCCATGGCGGGGAACATGTTGTCCTTATAGTGCTCCCAGTGGCCGGAGGTCTTGTAGAGCTCCACAGAGCCCACGCAGGGGGTCATCACATGCTGGTAGCCCAGGCGGCGCTCCTTCTGGACGATGTAGTTCTGCAGCTCCTCCCAGATGATGGCGCCGTTGGGCAGGAACATGGGCAGGCCCCGGCCCACCAGGTCGTCGGTCATGAACAGCTGCATCTCCCGGCCAATCTTGCGGTGATCCCGCTCCCGGGCCTCCTGCTGCTGCTTCTCCCACTCGGCCAGCTCTTCATTGGAGCGGAAAGCAACGCCGTTGATGCGGGTGAGCATCTGGCGGGAGGAGTCGTTTTTCCAGTAAGCGCCGGACTGCTGGGTGACCTTGAAGGCCTTCAGGGCCTTGGTGTAGGTCAGATGGGGCCCCAGGCACATGTCCACGTACTCGCCCTGCTGGTAGAAGCTGAACTCGGTCTCCTCGGCAAGGTCGTCCATATGCTCCAGCTTGAACTTCTCGCCCCGCTCGGCCATGAGCTTCTTGGAGTCCTCCCGGTTCAGGACGAAGGACTTGATGGGAAGATTCGCCTTGACGATCTTCTTCATCTCCTTCTCGATGGCTTCCAGATCCTCGTTGGTCAGCTTCCGGTCGCCCAGATCCACGTCGTAGAAAAAGCCGTTCTGGGTGGCGGGGCCGTAGGCGAAGTCCGCCTCCGGGAAGAGGCGCTTGATGGCCTGGGCCATGACGTGAGCCGCGGTATGCCGGATGACGTGCAGCTCTTCCTCCTGCGGGCACTCGCCCACGCTTCCGTCCTTGTAAATGATCTTCATAATGAATCCTCCTTAACGAAAATGCACCCTCGGCGGCCTTTTGGCCGCCAAGGGTGCATGAAAATACACGGTTCCACCTTGGTGTTTCACTCATTCCGACTTCCTAACGCAGTCACGCGGGGCGGCATTTCCTCCGTCCGGCTCGGGAGCGGTCAGCCTGTCGATCTCACCGGGGCGGCTTGCAGCCTGGGCCAGCCCTCTCTGTGCGGGAGCAAAAAACGCTGTTCTCCGTCATTGCCTCTGTATGCGGGTATCTTAACACCGCTTTTTCTTCCTGTCAATGGAAATCTTTACGGATGTTCTTTGATCTCAATCACTTTCCAGCTTCCGTCGCCTTGCCTTTCCAGTATCCAAAGGCTTGGAATCGGTTCCTTTTCGCTTCCGCTTCCGCTTACAAGGTCGCCGTTTTCATCGAAAGCCCGCTGCCAATAACAAACCCAGACATAGGCATGTGAGCTGAAGCCATCTACCGAATCCCCTTCCCGCGGGAATCGAGCCGTCCACAGCTGAAGCACATGCTCCTGTGAAACCGCCTCCGGATAATAATCCGTACAATAACAGTACCAGGCAAGCGCGCCAAAGCGTTCCTCCGCCTCTTCCCTGGATAGTCCGAGGGTCGAAAAAGCAGTCTCCGCCAGAGCCGTCGTCTCCTTTCCAAGCTGCTGATCTCTCCGCGTCCCGCGGAACATCAGAAGTTCGATCTCTCCCGTCGAATAGTAGCTTGGATTCCATACGCGAAGGACATAGTAGATCGGGAATTGGTACAGCAGCAGCGCCAGAAGGATCAGCGCCGCCAGCGCAGTCAAGCACCGACGGAGTTTTTTCTTTCTCTTTTCCTGCTGTTGCTGCCGCTCCGTCTGCAGGGTCTCTCGATAAACTGCAAGCTGAGCCTGATCTCCGGGCAACTCCTCCTCCTCTCTTTGGCATTGAAGCAGCTCCAGCATGCTGACGTCCAGCAGCTTTGCCAGATCCTCCAGCTTTGTCAACTCCGGGAGGCATATGCCCCTCTCCCACTTGCTGACAGCGGCAGGGGTCACGTGCAGCTCTTCGGCCAGCTGCGCCTGGGTCAAATTCTTTTTGCTCCGTTCTTCTTTCAGAAAAGCACCGAATTGTACCGGATTCATGGTATCACCTCAGCCATAGAGTAAAACAGAGGCCGTTTTCTGTCAAACGACCTCTGGTTTACCAGGGAAACAGCCCGCAAATTCTTCTATTTTTTCCGATCCGCGGCACGCTGAAAGAGCTTCACCAGCTCCACCACCGGGATGACGCAGAGCCCCAGGCCGATGGCGACGCCGTACTGGGCGGCGCTGACTCTGGTAAATTCGAAGGCAGAGGCCAGCAGCGGGATCTCGCACACGGCGGTGGTCAGGAAGAGGGACACGGCGGCGGCGCCCAGGAGCAGCACGTTGACCCCGCCAAGGCGGAAGAGGCTGCGCCGCTGGGAGCGCATGTTGAAGGAATGGAAGATCTCCGCCATGGACATGGTGATGAAGGCCATGGTAGTCCCCAGGCCGCTGTTCTGGAAGTCCCAGACGCCGTGCTCCATGTGGCTGCCGATCAGATAGGAGGCAAGCGTCAGGACCGCCACCAGCAGGCCCTGATAGAGGATGTCCCAGCCCATGCCGTCGGCAAAGATGCCTGCTTTGGCCTCCCTGGGCGGACGGCGCATGATGTCCGCCTCTCCCTTCTCCACGCCCAGAGAGAGGGCGGGGAAGGTATCGGTGATCAGGTTGACCCAAAGCAGATGGACGGGCTTGAGGATCGTAAAGCCCATGAGAGTCGCCGCGAAGATGGCGATGACCTCGCTCATATTGGCGCCAAGGAGGAACTGGATGGCCTTGCGGATGTTGTCGTAGATCCGCCGGCCCTCCTCCACCGCTCCCACGATGGTGGCAAAGTTGTCGTCCGCCAGGACCATGTCGGCGGCGCTCTTGGTCACGTCCGTTCCGGTAATGCCCATGCCAACGCCGATATCGGCGCTCTTGATGCTGGGCGCGTCGTTCACGCCGTCGCCGGTCATGGCCGTGACGTAGCCCGCCTTGCGCCAGGCGTTGACGATGCGGGTCTTGTGCTCGGGCTGCACCCGGGCGTAGACGGAGATGTTCTGGTATTCCTTTTCAAACTCCTCGTCGCTCATGGCCCCCAGCTCCGAGCCGGTGACGGCCCGCCTGCCCTCGGAGAGGATGCCCAGGTCCTTGGCGATGGCCACGGCGGTGTCGATGTGGTCGCCGGTGATCATGATGGGCCGGATGCCGGCGCGGCGGCACTCCTGGATGGCGTCGTAAACCTCCGGGCGGCAGGGGTCGATCATCCCCAGGAAGCCGATAAAGATCAGATGCTGCTCAAGATCCTCGGGCTCAAAGCTCTCCGGAGGGGCCTCCCAGGGCCGGAAGGCGGCGGCCAGCACCCGGAGCGCCCGGTCGGCAAACTCCTTGCTGCGGATGCGGACGGTGGCCTTGTACTCCTCGGTGATGGGGTGGATCTGGCCGTTCTGCCAGTAGCCGTCGCAGCGGTCCAGGATCACCTCGCAGGCGCCCTTGGTGAACTGCATGACGTCCCCGCCGTGGTCGTGGACGGTGGACATCAGCTTGCGCATGGAGTCGAAGGGGGCCTCCCCGATCCGGGGCCAGGCCTCGTCCAGGGCGTCCTTGTACTCCTGCAGGTCGTGGGCGTGGTTCACCAGAGCAGCCTCGGTGGGCTCGCCCTCGGCGGTGTGCATCCCCAGCCCACGCTTGGCGTCGCTGCAAAGGGCCATGGCCCGGGCCAGCAGCAGGGGATCGTCCGTCCAGGTGTCGGTGACGGTCATTTTGTTCTGGGTCAGGGTGCCGGTCTTGTCCGAGCAGATGATCTGGGCGCAGCCCAGGGTCTCCACGGCGGTGAGCCGGCGGATGATGGCGTTGCGCCGGGACATGTTGGTGACGCCGATGGACAGCACCACCGTCACCACCGCCACCAGCCCCTCGGGGATGGCGGCCACCGCCAGGGACACGGCCACCATGAAGGAGTGGAGCATGATCTCAAAGTTCAGGCCCCGGGCGCGGATGATCTGTACGCCGAAGATCACCACGCAGATGCCCAGCACCAGCCAGGTGAGGATCTTCGAGAGCTGGGCCAGCTTCCGCTGGAGAGGCGTCTCCCCGTCCTCGGCCCGGGTGAGGGCATCGGCGATCTTGCCCATTTCGGTGTCCATGCCCGTGGCGGTGACCACCGCCACGCCCCGGCCGTAGGCCACGGTGGAGCCCATGTACACCATGTTTTTCCGGTCGCCCAGCGGCACGTCCTTGCTCTCGTCCGCCAGGTCGATGATGTCGATGAACTTGCTGACCGGGACGCTCTCGCCGGTGAGGGCGGCCTCCTCGATCTTCAGACTGGCGCTCTCCAGGATGCGGCCGTCCGCGGGCACCGCGTCCCCGGCCTC
>JAFRQP010000054.1 GCA_017428565.1 Oscillospiraceae bacterium | reverse complement strand
TGCTCGTGTAGGGCGGTTTTTCTGGACTTGGCCCATGATCCAAAGATGATCCGTGCGGATGCCAAACGCAGGGGCGCGGGCGCGCAAGTATCACGGGCGTGAGTGTTTCATCCTGCTGGTGCGTGCGTTTTTTGTGCGTTCACTGACGCCCCCGGAGGTGGTAAATATACGGCAAATGGCGGCAAACGCGGGCGCCTGCGTGCATGTGTGCGTTCGCGCGTGCGTGGCTGTGCTCACCGTGGAGGATTTGGGGACTATTTTGGGGACTACCCAGCCGAAAAACGGCGCCGTTCCAAATTCTTCCACGAGTGAAAACCTTTGATTTATAACGGTTTGCGCCGTTGCAGAGAACCAAAGAAAACGGGTTTGCTGTCACTACGAATCAAAAGGTCGAGGGTTCGAATCCCCCAGGGCGCGCCACATCACAACCCTTATCTTGATACGAGATGAGGGTTGTAACTTTTTTGGCTTCAGGCCCTGATTCCAGGGGTTTCCGGGGAAGCACCGTATACGAGTAGCCCCTTTGTTTACCTTTCATAGCCTCCAAAACACCCGTCCCTCAGGGGTTACTGGTATACGGTGAACACGCATCGTATGCCTGTAGCCGAGTATCGTATGGTAGCGACCCGGTTCCGTATACCTGTAGCCCAGTTCCGTATGGTAGTGGATTTTTCCGTATACGAGTACGTTTTTTACCGTATGGTAGTAAAAATGCGGCCCGTCGCCACACGAAGAAAATCACGGTCTGAGCCTCACTTTGCTCTGACCGTGATTGTGATTTCGCCTCTGAAAATGAACTCCGCGCTTCCATCCTTCTGGATGATCACCCGAGAGACCAGCAGGTTCCATGCCTGTTCATCCCAGTCTTCAAGGCGCTGCGCCTGGTCATCAAGGGCAGATAGGAACCTGCGAATACCCTTGCCTCTGGTGAGATGATCTTCTCTCTCAGCCTTCAGCCTGGCGAGTTTTTCATCAGCCGCCTTGTACCGTTCATTCAGTGTCGCAGTACGCTCATCGAATTCTTCTGTGGGCATACCGGTTACCGCTTGCTCACGAATAAGCCTGCGGTTCTGTTCGATCACTGTGTCGATCTCATTCTGGGGGGCTTCGATAGCCTGGTCCAGTTCAGAAGTGTCTTCCAGCGTGGCAGCCAAGTCTTCGCAGTTCCGGATTGCCGATGTCCTTTCCGACATCAGTTTGTTGAATGCCTGGAAAAACAGCTTCTTAATGTCTTCCTCGGTTATCGTGGGTGTGCAGCACCTTTCTCCCTGGCCGTATTCTCGATTGCAGCGCCACACGATCCTCCGGTAGGCGTCGTTGGAATTTGTATAGGACGGTTTCCAGCGTACAAAGCTCCAGTATCTGGTTTATTGAATAGGATTCCTCCGGAGGAAAGACCGTTGACTGCAATGCCACGACCTGCTCAAAGCCCTCCATGCTACGCCGGACATCCTCGCACCAAAGAGTGAGTGTATCGAAACGACCCCACGGTCTATCCAAATCAGAGCCGGCTGTATTTCCATATTGAGGATGGCTTCGAAGCTCAACAGCAAAGGGACGCAGGCCGGGGGCTGATATTCGGCGGCAGAGGTCAGCGGGCGCTGCCCACCTGCCAGATGTCGCGGTCGTAGTCGGCGATGGTGCGGTCGGAGGAGAAATAGCCTGCCATGGCGATGTTCACGAGGGCCCTCCTCGCCCAGGCGGCTTCATCCCCGAGGTCGGCGAGCATCCGCGCCTTGGTGGCGCAGTAGTCCGCGAAGTCCGGGAAGGTCATGAAACAGTCCTTATTCTGTAGCTCCGCGTGCAGGCGCTCCAGCCGGGCGGCGTCGCCCATGGTGCGCATCTCATCGCAGACGAGGAAGTCAAGCGCCGCCTTGAGGCGCGGATCGGCCTCGAGGTACGCGGCGGGATCGTAGTCGCCCCGGGCGTAGCTGTTGATGACCGCCTCGGAGGACAGGCCGAAGGTATAGATGTTCTCCGGGCCGACCAGCTCGGCGATTTCCACGTTCGCGCCGTCCAGGGTGCCCAGGGTCACCGCGCCGTTCAGCATGAACTTCATGTTGCCCGTGCCGCTGGCTTCCTTGGACGCCAGGGAGATCTGCTCCGAGATGTCGCAGGCGGGGATCAGCTTCTCCGCGGCGGACACGTTGTAGTTCTCCACCATGGCGATGCGCAGATGCCGCCGGGCCGCCGGGTCTGCGTCGATCACATCGGACAGGCACAGTATGGCGTGGATGATGTCCTTGGCGATGGTATAGGCCGGGGCTGCCTTCGCGCCGAAGATCACCGTCACCGGGCGCTCAGGGAGGATGCCCGCGCGGATGTCCAGCAGCGTGCGCACGCACCACAGCAGGTTCAGCTGCTGGCGCTTGTACTCGTGGAGGCGCTTCGACTGCACATCGAACACGCTGTCCGGGTCGATGACGGTACCCTGGTGCCCCCGCAGCCAATCGGCGAAGCGCCGCTTGTTGGCCCGCTTGATCTCGGCGAGGGAGGTGAGCAGCGCCGCATCGTCGATGTGCGCGAGCAGCTTCTCCAGCTCAGCGCTGTCCCTGCGCCAGCCCGCGCCGATGGCGTCGTCGATCCGGGCCGCCAGGGCGGGATTGCAGCTCATCAGCCAGCGGCGGAAGGTGATGCCGTTGGTCTTGTTGTTGAACTTCTCCGGATAGATGGCGTAGAAGGGCGCGAGCTCCGAGTTCTTCAGGATCTCCGTGTGCAGCTTCGCCACGCCATTGACGGAGTGGGTGAAGTGGATGTCCAGGTTCGCCATGCGAACGTTCCCCTGTTCGTCGATGATCTGCACGAAGGGATCGTCGTACTTGGCGCGCACCCGGGCGTCCAGCCGGTCGATGACGGGCATCAGCTGGGGCGCGACCTTCTCCAGATATGCCCGCGGCCACTTCTCCAGCGCCTCGGCCAGGATGGTGTGGTTGGTGTAGGCGCACACGCTTCTCACGATGGATACAGCCTCGTCTTCACCGATGCCCCGTTCCTGGAGCAGACGGATCAGCTCCGGGATGACTAGCGTGGGGTGGGTGTCGTTGATCTGGATGGCGGCGTAGTCGGCGAGGTCGTGCAGGTCGCTGCCCCGCGCGACGCACTCATCCAGGATCAGGCGCGCGGCGTTGGCCACCATGAAGTACTCCTGGTACACGCGCAGTAGGCGCCCCTGCTCGGTGCTGTCGTCGGGGTACAGGAACAGGGTGAGGCCGCGGGCGACATCCCTTGCGTCGAAGCCGATGCCGGACTTGATCAGCCGCTCGTCCGCGGTGTCCACGTCGAAGAGGCGCAGCCTGCCGCACTTGCCTTGGTAGCCGGTGACGTCGATCTCGTACAGGGTGGAGCGGGCGGTGAAATCGCCGAAGGGGATGTCATAGTGAACGTCTGTGCGGCGCATCCAGCTCTCCTGGCCCCATTTGAGCCAATGGTCCGGGGCCTCGGTCTGCTGGCGGTCCACAAAGCTCTGGCGGAACAGCCCACAGTGGTAGGCGAGCCCCAGGCCGTCCGCGGGCAGGCCCAGCGTGGCGAGGCTGTCCAGGAAGCAGGCCGCCAGCCGCCCCAGGCCGCCGTTGCCCAGGGAGGGCTCCAGCTCGAACTCCTCCAGTTCGGACAAGGCGATGCCCTCCGCCGCCAGTTCATCCCGGACCTCCCCGTACAAGCCCAGGTTGATCAGGTTGTTGCTCAGCAGCTTGCCGATCAGGAACTCGGCGGAGATGTAGTAGACCTTCTTCCTACCCTCGTTGTATCCCCGCGCCTTCGCGGCGTCGGCGACATACCGCAGCAGGGCGTTGAACAGCTCGAGCCTGGTGCAGTCCGTGAACTTCCTGTTTTCTGTGTAATCTCTCAGCTTCATGGTCGTGCCCTCCATGGTCTTGTTTCGATGACTCTAGCATTATAATCTGTTTTTTGAAATAATGCTTGCAGATTACGCTCATAAAGTTGTATAATTCTATCATCATCAGCCGCGTGGGGAGGGATGGACGTGGAGCTGGAGGAATACACGCAGTACCAGGAGACCAAGCTGCACGAAAAGCCGGGTTTTGCCTACGAGACCTACCTGTGCACGATCCCGCTGGACTTCGACCGTGTGAACCTGCACTGGCACGACCAGATGGAAGTGATCTACATCAAGAAGGGCCGGGGCACGGTGTCGGTGAATCTGGAGAGCTACCCGGTGGAGGCGGGCTGCATCGTGCCGGTGCTGCCGGGGGAGCTGCACGCCATCGACGGCGCCCCCGACGGGCCCATGGAGTATGAGAACATCATCTTCTCCCTGTCCATACTGGACAGCACCGAGACGGACGACTGGTGCCGCCACCACGTGATCCAGGCCCTCAGGCAGGGCACGCTGCTGTTCGACCGGCCCATCCGCCCGGGCACCGCCTTCCACGACGCGGCCGCCGCGGCCCTCGATGCCGCCGACCGGGCCTGCGAGGCGCGGCCGCAGGGCTTCGCGCTGGTGGTGAAGAGCCAGCTCTTCATGTTCCTGCACGCGCTGTACTGCAACCGGCACACCGGCCCCGTGCGGCCGTTGGTGGAGGAGGCCGAATGGCTCAAGGGCGTGATCGCTTATGTGAAGGCCCACTATGCCGAACGCATCACGGTGGCGGACGCGGCGGCGGTGTCGGGCTACAGCCCCAGCCACTTCATGCGCATCTTCCGCCAGGAGGCGGGTCAGACCTTCGTGGACTTCCTCACCGACTACCGGCTCTCGGCGGCGGTGTATTATTTGAAGGAGACCCGGGACGAGATCGGCGTGGTGGCGGAGAATTGCGGCTTTGCCAACCTGTCCTATTTCATACGCCGCTTCAATCGGAAGTACGGCGCGTCCCCCGGACGATACCGCAAGCTGAGTCGGCTGGGGGAGAATGAAGCCATCGCGGCGGGGGAG
>JAFRQP010000053.1 GCA_017428565.1 Oscillospiraceae bacterium | reverse complement strand
TTCACGATGTTTTTTAGGTATTCTTGCTCTGCTGCTTCCAGATATATTTCTTTGTTTTTCATGTATACTCGCCCCCTTAGGGACAGTATACACCTTTTTTGAACGTAAGTAAAGTTTTAACTGAAACAATGTAGTAGGGGCGACCTGCGGGCGCACGCCCTTGCCTCCCACGCCGCTCTTGCCTCCCCCTCCGGGGGAGGTGGCACGGCAAGCGCAGCGCAGCCGTGACGAAAGGGGTCGAGAGACGAGACTCGGGCCGCCGGGGACGTCGGCCCCTACACTGCAAACCGCCGTTTCCCCATAGGGGCGACCTTTGGTCGCCCCTGACACCGGCGCGCCCTGTGAAAACGGCCGTCTTTTCGTCGATGTCCACAAAAAGAGACGGGAAGGAGGCGCGAAAAAGTTTCACGTGAAACATTGAAAAACGCCTGCCGGACTGCTATAATATGCCCATCAAAACAGGAGATGCGCTATGGCAAAGATCATCGCAATCGCAAACCAGAAGGGCGGCGTGGGCAAAACCACCACCTGCGTCAATCTGACGGCGGCCCTCCACGGCCTGGGCTACCGGGTGCTGATGGTGGACAGCGACCCCCAGGGCAACGGCAGCTCCGGCATGGGGGTGAAAAAAACCACGCGCCCCAACACCTATGATCTCTTGATCAACCGGGCGGAGCCGCAGGACTGCATCGTACATACGGCCTACGGGGACCTGATCCCCACGGGCAAGGAGCTGGCGGCGGCCTCGGTGGAGCTGATCGGCCGGGAAAACCGGGAGTTCGTGCTGAAAGCCGCGCTGCAGCAGCTCTACACGGACTACGACTATATTTTGATCGACTGTCCGCCCTCTCTGGAGCTGCTGACCGTGGACGCGCTGGTGGCCGCGGACAGCGTGCTGATCCCCATGCAGTGCGAGTATTACGCGCTGGAGGGCATCGCGGATCTGATGACCAGCATCAAAATGTGCTCGAAGCGCCTGAACCGCCGGCTGAAGGTGGAGGGCATCGTCCTCACCATGTACGACGCCCGGGCGAATCTGACCAACCAGGTGGCGAACGAGCTGCGCAAGCACCTGGGCGACAAGGTCTATACCACCGTGATCCCCCGCAGCGTGCGCCTCTCCGAGGCGCCCAGCCACGGGATCCCGGGGGTCTACTACGACAAATCCAACAAGGGCAGCAAAGCCTATCTGGCTCTGGCGGAGGAATTCGCCGCCCGCTGCCCGGTGTAGAGGAGAAGCTATGGCAGCAAAGGAGAAAAAAGGTCTGGGCACGGGCCTGGACGTGCTGTTTGCCGCGAACGAGCTGGAGGAGCCGGAAGGCGAGCTGCTGACGCTCCCCATCAGCAAGGTGGAGCCCCGGGAGGCCCAGCCCCGCAAGCGCTTTGACGAGGAGGCGCTGCAGGAGCTGGCGGATTCCATCGCCCGGTACGGTCTGATCCAGCCCATCGTGGCCCGGAAGCTGGACAGCGGCTATTATCAGATCATCGCCGGCGAGCGCCGCTGGCGGGCCTCCCGGATGGCGGGGCTCACCGAGGTGCCGGTGCGGGTGCTGGAGGCGGACGACCGCCGCACCGCGGAGCTGGCCCTGGTGGAGAACCTGCAGCGGGAGGATCTGAACCCCATCGAGGAGGCCAGAGGCTACCGGACCCTGATGGAGGACTACGGTCTGACCCAGGAGGAGACGGCGAGAAGCGTGGGACGCTCCCGCCCGGCGGTGGCCAACGCCCTGCGGCTTCTGAGCCTGAGCCCGGCGGTGATGGAACTGGTGGAAAAGCGCCAGCTCTCCGCCGGCCACGCCCGGGCGATCCTGCCCCTGCCCGGCGAGAAGCAGCAGCTGGAGCTGGCCCGGGAGGTGCTGAAAAAGTCCCTCACCGTGCGCCGCACCGAGCAGCTGGTCGCCCGCATGGGCAAGGCCGGCGCCGCCGGCGGGCAGAAAGAGGATCCCCTGGCCGTCAACTACGCCGCCGAGGTCGCCGAGGAGCTCTCCCGTCTGCTGGGACGGAAGGTGCGGCTGCTGGAGGCCAGGCGCGGCGGCAGGATCGAATTGGACTATTATGACCCGGAGGACCGGGAGCGGCTGATCGAAGCGCTCCGCGGCCTGGCGGGAAGGAAGGATAAGTAAACTATGCTGGATATTCGTTTTATTCGTGAAAATCCCGAAATTGTCCGGGAAAACATCCGCAAAAAGTTCCAGGATCAGAAGCTGCCCCTGGTGGACGAGCTGCTGGAGCTGGACGGGAAAAACCGCGCCGCCATCACCGAGGCCAGCGAGCTGCGGGCAAAGCGGAACGCCCTGAGCAAGGCCAACGGCCCCCTCTTCGGCAAGCTGAAAAAGGCCGCCGAGGACGAAAAAGCCGCCATCCAGGCCCAGATCGACGAGAATATGGCCGCTGTGAAGGCCAACGACGCCCGCCGGGAGGAGCTGGAGGCGCTGGAGGAGCAGTATGCCGCCCGGATCCACGCCATCCTGCTGCAGATCCCCAATATCATCGACCCCTCCGTGCCCATCGGCCCGGACGACAGCTATAACGTGGAGGTCCAGCGCTTCGGCGAGCCCAAAACGCCGGACTTCCCCATCCCCTACCACACGGAGATCATGGAGCGCCTGAACGGCCTGGACATGGACTCCGCCGGGCGGGTCTCCGGCAACGGCTTCTACTACCTCATGGGCGACATCGCCCGGCTCCACTCCGCCGTGCTGGCCTACGCCCGGGATTTCATGATCGACAAGGGCTTTATCTACTGCATCCCGCCCTTCATGATCCACGGCAACGTGGTGGAGGGCGTCATGAGCCAGACGGACATGGACGCCATGATGTATAAGATCGAGGGAGAGGACCTGTATCTGATCGGCACCAGCGAGCACTCCATGATCGGCAAATTCATCGACCAGATCCTGCCGGAGGAGAGCCTGCCCCAGACCCTGACCAGCTATTCTCCCTGCTTCCGCAAGGAGAAGGGGGCCCACGGCATCGAGGAGCGGGGCGTCTACCGCATCCACCAGTTCGAGAAGCAGGAGATGATCGTGGTCTGCAAGCCCGAGGACTCCATGGCCTGGTACGAGAAGATGTGGCGCTTCTCCGTTGAGCTCTTCCAGAATATGGAAATCCCCGTGCGCCAGCTGGAGTGCTGCTCCGGCGACCTGGCGGATCTGAAGGTGAAGAGCTGCGATATCGAGGCCTGGTCCCCCCGCCAGCAGAAGTATTTTGAGGTCTGCTCCTGCTCCAACCTGGGCGACGCCCAGGCCAGGCGGCTGAAGATCCGCGTCAAGGGCGCGGACGGGAAGATGTACCTGCCCCACACGCTCAATAACACCGTGGTGGCCCCGCCCCGGATGCTCATCGCCTTTCTGGAGAACCATCTGCAGCCGGACGGCAGCGTGACCATCCCCGCGGTGCTCTCCCCCTACATGGGCGGCAAGACCGTCCTGATCCCCAAGCGCTGATCCGCGGCGACGCGGTTGGCAATATATGAAAAGAGG
Organism: Oscillospiraceae bacterium; assembly: GCA_017428565.1. Taxonomy (GTDB): domain Bacteria; phylum Bacillota; class Clostridia; order Oscillospirales; family Oscillospiraceae; genus Limivicinus. The sequence goes on along the minus strand of JAFRQP010000053.1, from coordinate 7,660 downwards.
AGGATCCCCATGAAAAAGTTCTTTGAAGAATTCAAGACCTTCATCTCCAAGGGCAACGTGCTGGACATGGCGGTCGGCGTCATCGTCGGCGGCGCCTTCGGCACCATCACCAAATCCCTGGTGGACAACGTCATCACCCCGCTGCTGGCCTGGCTCTTCGGCACGCCCAATACCGACGCGCTGAACATCACCCTCCGCGCGGCGGAGACCAACGAGGCGGGCGAAGTGGTCAAAGAGGCCATCACCCTGGGTCTGGGCACCTTTGTGGGCGCCATCATCAACTTCCTGGTGATCGCGCTGGTGCTCTTTGCCGTCATCAAGGCCTTCAACAAGGCCCGCACCGCGGCGGAGAACCTGAAGAAGAAAGAGGAAGAGGAAGCCAAGGCCGAGGAGCCTGCCAAGCCCACCAGCGAGGAGCTGCTCACCGAGATCCTGGCCGAGCTCAAGAAGAAACAGTAAAAGTGACATACGAAAAAAAGAACCGGTCCACCGACCGGTTCTTTTTTGCAGGGAAAAGCGCGGGAGGAGAGCTCCCGCGCTTTTGTGATGTTTGCCTTTTGCGCTCAGCGCATGCCCTTGTCGTAGGGGATGCCCTCCGCCTTGGGAGCCCGGGACTTCTTGGAAGTCAGGATCAGCAGGATCATGGTGATGATGTAGGGCAGCATCGGGTACAGATAGGTGCTGACGCCTTCCAGACCCTTGAACTGGGGCATGAAGGGGATGCTGGAAGCGTAGGCGCCGATGACCTTGAACAGGGCGAAGAAGATCGACGCGCCCAGGATGGACCAGGGCTTCCAGTTACCGAAGATCATAACGGCCAGGGCCAGGAAGCCGTAGCCTGCCACAGAGGACTGGAAGCCGGAGCCGGCCGCCAGGGTGAAGGCCAGGCCGCCCACGCCGCCCAGGAAGCCGGAGATCAGCACGCCGGCCCAGCGCATCTTAAACACGTTGATGCCCACGGAGGCCGCCGCCTGGGGATGCTCGCCGCAGGCCATCAGCCGCAGACCGAACTTGGTCTTGTACAGCAGGATCACGCCCGCCGCGAAGAGCAGGACGGCCAGCAGGGTGGTCAGATAGGTCTGCTTGAAGAACAGGTTCTGCAGGAAGTCGTTCTGCACCTTCAGGGTGACGGCGTCCTGGGGCACCACGGGGGAGCCGAAGAACTTGCTGCCTTCCTTCAGACCGAAGGTGGCCGGGGTGATGCGGGACCAGTCGGGGATCAGAATGGTGGTCTGGCCCTGGCCCTGGACGACCCAGGTCAGCACGATGGCCAGAGCGGGCGCCAGCATGTTCAGCGCGGTGCCGCCGATGGTCTGGTCCGCCTTCAGGTTGATGGAGGCGAAGGCCAGCAGCACGGAGAAGGCGATGCCGCAGACACCGGCGAAGAGCGTGGCGATGAGCACGCCCAGCTGGGCGGCCATCTGGCCTGCCGCGACGGCGTTGTTCAGCCAGCGGAGCATGAGACAGCCCATCAGGGCGCCCATGATCATGATGCCTTCCAGAGCGATGTTGATGATGCCGCTTCGCTCGGAGAACATGCCGCCCATGGCGACCAGGAGCAGGGGGACCGCGAAAACGATAGTCGCACTGATGATGTCAGCCAATACGCTCATTTCTCTTCGTCCTCCTTTTCCTCAGATTTCGCCGGGCCGTCTGTTGGAGCTGCCTCCTCGGGAACAGCCTTTGGCGGCTCTGCGGCCGTGGCGGGGGCCGCCTTGCTCTCGTCGTTCACGTTGGACTTGTCCGTGCGGATAAACTTGGAGAGGATGGTCTTGGTCAGCAGGGCGAAGGCGCTCAGGTAGATGATGACGGCGATGATGATGTCGATCATCTCCTTGGCGAAGACCGGCTGCAGCGACTCGCCGCCCACCTGGATGTAGGAGATGAACAGCGCGCTGAAGATACAGCCGATGGGGTTGGACATGGCCAGCAGAGCCACGGAGATGCCGTTGAAGCCCATGGGCAGCAGCACCTTCTGGATGTTGTAGCTGGCAGTGCCGGCCAGGTAGTACAGGCCGCCGCCCAGACCGGCCATGGCGCCGGAGATCATCATGGACAGCACGATGTTCCGCTTGGCGTTGATGCCGGCGTAGGTGCTGGCGTTCTTGTTGAAGCCGCAGGCCTTCAGCTCATAGCCGAAGGTGGTGCGGTTCAGCACGACCCAGAGGATCAGCGCCACCACGATGGCCAGGAAGATGCTGATGTTCATGTAGTTGGAGTTGAAGAGCTTGTCCAGGCCGGCGCGGGGGATGATGGCCTCCGCATTGGCGTAGGACAGGTCGGCGGTGCGGTCCTTGATGGGGCTGGGCACCCAGGCGATGGGGAGCATCACCAGCTTGCCGCCCTGCTTCAGGTTCATGCACAGCAGGTTCACCGCCATCATGCCGATCCAGTTGAACATAATGGAGGTAATGACTTCGTTGACGTTGAACAGCGCCTTGAACAGACCGGGGAAGAAGCCCCAGATCGCGCCGGCGATGAAGGCGGCGATCAGGCAGGCCCACCAGGGCATCCGCAGCACGATGGCGCAGAACAGAGCGCAGAACGCGCCGACGGTGTACTGGCCGGAGGCGCCGATGTTAAAGAGGCCGGTTTTGAAGGCGAAGGCCACGGCCAGACCGGTCATGATAAGGGGAGCGGCCTGATAGAGGACCTTGGCCAGCTTCGGCATTTCGGACACGCCGGCGGTCAGCATCTCGCCGAACTTGGGGAACGCCTGGGAGGAGTTCACCGCGAGCAGCAGCAGCAGACCGAACAGCAGGCCGATAAGGATGGAAATAACGGAAGCGAGGACGCTTATCATGCCTTTTTTCATGCGTTGTTGCCCTCCTTTTCTTCAGCCTTGGCTCCCACGTCGCGGTACATATTCTTGGCGCCGGCCATGTAAAGACCCAGCTCCTCCACCGTGACTTCCTTGGGATTGAATTCGCCCACGATCTCGCCCTCGTACATGACGAGGATGCGGTCGGGCACGCTCATGACCTCCTCCAGCTCCAGGGAGACCAGGAGCACCGCCTTGCCGGCGTCCCGCTGGGCCACCAGCTGCTTGTGGACGGATTCGATGGCGCCCACGTCCAGGCCGCGGGTGGGCTGCACAGCCACCAGCAGCTCCGGATTCTTGTCGATCTCACGGGCGATGATGGCCTTCTGCTGGTTGCCGCCGGACATGGAGCGGGCGGTGGTGATGGGGCCCTGTCCGGAGCGGATATCGTTCTTTGCGATCAGCTTCTCCGCGTATTTGCGGACCTCGCCGCTGCGGATGAAGCCGGCCTTCTGGAATTCGGGCTGCCAGTAGCGCTGCAGCACCAGGTTCTGCTCCAGCGAGAAGTCCAGCACCAGGCCGTGCTTGTGCCGGTCCTCGGGGATGTGGGCCATGCCCAGCTTGGAGCGGTCCCGGATCTTCATTTTGCTGATGTCGTGGCCCAGAAGGGTGATCTTGCCGTGGGACATCTTGTCCAGACCGGTCAGCGCGTAGACGAACTGGGTCTGGCCGTTGCCCTCGATACCGGCAAGACAGACGATCTCGCCCGCCCGCACCTGGAAGCTCACGTCCTTGACGGCGTTGTTGGAGTGGAGCTTGGAGGGGACGGTGACATTCTGCACGTCCAGCACCACGTCGCCCGGCTGCTGGGGCTTCTTCTCCACCTCGAACTGCACGTCGCGTCCCACCATCATGCGGGACAGCTCTTCCTTGGTGGTGTTCTTGATGTCCACGGTGCCGATGTACTTGCCCTTGCGCAGGACGGTGCAGCGGTCGGCCACGGCCATGATCTCGTTGAGCTTGTGGGTGATGAAGAGGATGGATTTGCCTTCCTTGGTGAAGTTGCGCATGATCTCCATCAGCTCGTCGATCTCCTGGGGAGTCAGAACGGCGGTCGGCTCGTCGAAGATGAGAATCTCGTTGTCGCGGTACAGCATCTTCAGGATCTCAACACGCTGCTGCATACCCACGGAGATGTCCTCGATCTTGGCGTCGGGGTCGACCTGAAGGCCGTACTTCTCGGAGAGCGCGACGACCTTCTTGCGGGCCTCCGCCTTCTGCAGGAAGCCCAGTTTGTTGGGCTCGGCGCCGAGGATGATGTTGTCCAGCACCGAGAAGATTTCCACCAGCTTGAAATGCTGGTGCACCATTCCGATGTGCAAGGCGTTGGCGTCGTTGGGGTTGTTGATGTGGACGACCTCGCCGTCCTTCTTGATGACGCCCTCCTCCGCCTGGTACAGACCGAACAGAACGCTCATCAGCGTGGATTTACCGGCTCCGTTTTCGCCCAACAGAGCGTGGACTTCTCCCCGTTTCAACTGAAGCGTTATGTTGTCGTTGGCCTTGATACCAGGGAACACCTTCGTGATGTTTAACATTTCGATTACATATTCGCTCATGCCACGCCCCCTGATCTTTTTTGAAAAATTTAAAACAGGGGCTGGGCTTTATGGCCCAGCCCCTTTAAGTACGGTGTGAACTTAGCGGGATAGGATTAGGCGTTGTAGTCGACCGCGATGGCGACGGTGGGCTCAACAGTGGTGTCGTTGGAGATGGCGATCTCGCCGCTCTTGACCTTCTCGAACAGAGCCAGGTACTGCTCAACGGTGAAGTTGTTCAGTCTCCAGGAACCCTCGGCGGTGGGCAGGCCGACGCAGTCGTCAGCAACACCCAGGACGGCAGTCTGGCCGGCGTAGTCAGCAGACCACTTGCCGCCGTTGTCGCGCAGATCCTCCAGAGCCAGGACGACGGAGTTGCTCAGGCCCTTCATGGCGGAGGTAACGATGCACTCGGACTCGGCGCTCTGGTCGACGTCGACGCCGATGACCTTGCCGCCGGCAGCAGTAGCAGCCGCAACAGCGCTCAGGTAGATGCCGCCGCCGCAGGCGAAGACGATCTCAGTGCCGTCGGTGAACCAGCCGGACATCTTGATCTGGATGTCGTCGGTGGGAGCGAAGCCGCCGCAGTACCAGTACTTGATGGACACGTCAGCGGTGTTGCCCAGCTCCTCAGCAGCAGCGTTGGCGCCCTGCACGAAGCCGTAGCCGTAACGAACGACAGCGGGAACAGCCATGCCGCCCAGGAAGCCCAGCTTGGTGTAGCCGTCCATGACAGCAGCGTAACCGGCGAAGAAGCCAGCCTGCTCCTCCTGGTAGAGGATGTTGTGGGTGTTGGCAGCGGTCTCGTAGGTGGAGTAGTCAGCGGAGTGGGGCTCGCCGTCCAGCAGCAGGAACATAACGTCGGGGTTGTCGTTCTGCACGGTGAAGATGGCGTCCTCGAACAGGTAGCCGGGGCAGACGATCACGTTGGCGCCGTTCTTGATAGCGGTGTTGATGGTCTCAACACGGGCCTCGGTGGAGTCCTCGGAGGGACGGTAGTAGTCGTAGCCCTCGCCCTGCTTCAGGCCGTTGGCCTCAGCAAAAGCAACAACGCCTTCCCAGGCGCCCTGGTTGAAGGACTTGTCGTCGATGTTGCCGACGTCGGTGACCAGTGCGATGTTCATGGCAGGGGCCTCAGCGGGCTCCTCGGCAGTCTCAGCAGGCTCCTCGGCAGTCTCAGCGGGCTCCTCGGTGGTCTCAGTGGGCTCCTCGGTGGTGGTTTCGGGCTCGGTGGTCTCTTCCTTGGGCTCCTCGGTCTTGGCCTCGCCGCAGGCAGCCAGAGCGAAGATCATGCACAGAGCCAGAAGCAGCGCAAGAATCTTTTTCATTTTCTTTCCTCCATAAAAAATTTTGGGTGGATTGATTTCGGGGCGGCACCCGCCGCACCGCATTTTATTATAGCATGGGCAGGACCCGGTTTCAAGGAAAAAATTCAACAAAAACTGCCCTTTCCCGGAAAAGATTTCATATACAATACCCGGGAAGACCGCTTTTCCGATCTGACGCTCAGAGCTGGGCCATCTTCACCGCGGTATCCAAGGCGATCTCCATCATGTGGGTGAAGCCGACCTGGCGCTCCTCGGCGGTCAGGTTGTCCTCCGGGCGATAGATGTGGTCGGAAACGGTGCAGATGCAGAGGGCCCGCTTGTGGGCGTAGGCGGCGTTGGCGTAGAGGCCGGCGGCCTCCATCTCCACGGCCAGCACACCCATGCGCTTCCACTCGTCGTTCTTGCCGTGGCCCTCGGGAGCGTAGAAGGGGTCGGAGGACAGGATGTTGCCCACGTGGGGCTCGATGCCGTGCTCCCGGGCGGCCTCCACGGCCTTGGAGAGCAGCGTGAAGTCCGCGATGGGGGCGTAGGTGGCAAGCTCGCCCAGCCCGAAGCTCTTCACATAGCTGGAGTTGGTGCAGGCGCCCTGGGCGATGACGATGTCCCGCAGCTTGATGTCGTCCTGCAGCGCGCCGGCGGAGCCGATGCGGATGATGTTGTCCACGTCATAGAAGTGGAACAGCTCCCAGCTGTAGATGCCGATGGACGGGATGCCCATGCCGGAGGCCATGACCGTGACGGGCACGCCCTTCCAGGTGCCGGTATGGCCCTGGACGCCGCGGACGTTGTTCACCAGCACCGGATCGGTGAGGAAGGTCTCGGCAATGAACTTGGCCCGCAGGGGGTCGCCGGGCATGAGGACGGTTTTGGCGAAGTCTTCTTTTTTCGCGTTGATATGAGGGGTCGGAATTGGCATATTCGGTTCCTCCTTTTGATGAATGGTCGTATTTTGCTGTACCTTTTTAGTATACTAGAGAAGCCGGGAAAAGTCAATCAAAGCAGCGCCCGGAAACACCGGGAACAGAATCCGGAAAAGCGGGGAAACGGGATACGGAAAAGCAGGGTGCGTCGCAGGGGCCCGGCCACGGGCTCCCCGGCGGCCCGACGGCCCCGGTCCTTCGGCTCCCCGGGGGGCGCGGACGAAAAAAGTGAAAAGTCAAATTGAAACGGGGAAAGAACTATGGTATGATAAGGCGAAATCAGGCGAAGGACGCCGAAACTTGACGCGACGGAGGACAAGCTATGCAGAACATCATGGTCATCGGCATTGCCGGCGGCACCGGCAGCGGCAAAACCACCATCACCCGCAGGCTGATCCAGGCCTTTGGAGAAGAGGTCTCCGTGGTTCATCACGACAATTACTACAAGGCCCACCACGACATGCCCTTTGAGGAGCGGAAGAAGCTCAACTACGACCACCCCAACGCCTTCGACACCGATCTGATGCTGGAGCACATCCGGCAGCTCAAGCAGGGCAAGAGCGTCCTCTGCCCGGTCTACGATTATTCCATCCATGACCGGACGGACAAGACCGTGCTCATCCGCCCCACCCGGGTCATCATCGTGGAGGGCATCCTGATCTATGAGAGTCTGGAGCTCTGCAGGGAGATGGACATCAAGATCTATGTGGACACCGACGCGGACGTGCGCATCCTGCGCCGCATCGTGCGGGACGTGCGGGACCGCGGCCGCAGTCTGGAAGGGGTCATCGACCAGTACATCAACACCGTCAAGCCCATGCACGAGCAGTTTGTGGAGCCCTCCAAGCGCCGGGCCGACGTGATCATCCCCCAGGGCGGTCACAACCAGGTGGCGCTGGAGATGGTCATCGAGCGGGTCCGGGCCCATCTGGCGAAATAAGCTTGTAGGGGCCGACGCCCTCGGCGGCCCGGAAAAACTCCCTCAGTCCGCTACGCTTATGTGAGGCGCGCCGCTCCAAAGCCCCCTTGCCTAAAGGGGGGTGGCCCGAGCTT
>JAFRQP010000052.1 GCA_017428565.1 Oscillospiraceae bacterium | reverse complement strand
CCTATCGGCGCTTCGCGCCACTTCCCCCGAGGGGGGAAGCTATAAGGAAGGATCCCTATCGGCGCTTCGCGCCACTTCCCCCGAGGGGGGAAGCTATAAGGAAGGACTCCTATCGGCGCTTCGCGCCACTTCCCCCGAGGGGGGAAGCTATAAGGAAGGTGATTTTATGGCAAGACCGCTTGTAGCTATCGTGGGCCGGCCCAATGTGGGCAAGTCCATGCTCTTCAACCGCCTGGTGGGGCAGCGCCTCTCCATCGTGGAGGACACCCCCGGCGTCACCCGGGACCGGCTCTATGCCGAGTGCGAGTGGTGCGGGCGCAAATTCGATATGGTGGACACCGGCGGCATCGAGCCGACGACGGACAGCGAGATCCTGCTCTTCATGCGGGAGCAGGCGCAGATCGCCATCGACCAGGCCACCGTCATCATCTTTGTCACCGACCTGCGCACCGGCGTCACCGCCGCGGACCAGGAGGTGGCCAACATGCTGCTGCGCTCCAAGAAGCCCGTGGTGCTGGCCGTGAACAAGGCCGACTCCACCGGTGACACGGATCTGGGCGTGTATGAGTTCTACTCCCTGGGCCTGGGCGACCCCATTCCCACCTCCGCCGTCCACGGACACGGCACCGGCGATCTGCTGGACGAGTGTCTGAAGCACTTCCCCCCCGCCGGGGAGGAAGAGGAGGACGAGGATCTCATCAAGGTGGCCATCATCGGCAAGCCCAACGTGGGCAAGAGCTCCCTGGTGAACCACATCCTGGGGGAGAAGCGGGTCATCGTCAGCGACGTGGCCGGCACCACCCGGGACGCGGTGGACACCGTGTATGAAAACGAGCTGGGCCGCTATATGTTCATCGACACCGCCGGCATCCGCCGCAAGTCCAAGGTGGACGAGAGGGTGGAGAAATTCTCCGTCATGCGGGCACAGCTGGCCATCGAGCGGGCGGACGTGTGCCTGATCCTCATCGACGCCCGGGACGGCGTCACCGACCAGGACACCAAGATCGCGGGTCTGGCCCACGAGGCCGGCAAGGCCAGCATCATCGTGGTGAACAAGTGGGATCTGGTGGAGAAAGAGACCGGCACCATGGAGAAGATGCGCAAGGACATCATGCGGGATCTGAGCTTCATGAGCTACGCCCCCGTCCTCTTCATCTCCGCCCTCACCGGCCAGCGCACCAACCGCATCTTCGAGCTGGTGAACTATGTCAACGACCAGAGCAATATGCGCATCTCCACCGGCATGCTGAACAACGTCCTGGCCGACGCCCAGGCCCGGGTCCAGCCGCCCACGGACAAGGGCCGCCGGCTGAAGATCTACTACATGACCCAGACCGGCGTCCGCCCCCCCAACTTCGTCATTTTCTGCAACAGCCGGGAGCTCTTCCACTTCTCCTACCAGCGCTATCTGGAAAACCAGATCCGCTCGGTCTTCGGGCTGGAGGGCACGCCGGTGCGCATCGTGATCCGGCAGAAGGGAGACAAGGAATGATCCTCAACTGGTTTTTGCTGCTGCTGACGGCCTTTCTTGCCTACACCACGGGCAGTCTCAGCACCCGGCGGGTGGCCTCCCGCTTCCTGTTTCACCGGGATCTGACCAAGCTGGGCAAGGGCAACGTCTGGATCTCCAACTTCCGCCGTATCTTCGGGCCTCTGGGCTTCGTGAAGCTGGCCCTGGCGGAGATCGTGAAGGATCTGCTCCCCCTGCTGATCGGGGCGCTGCTCATCGGCTTTCGGGGCCGGGCGGACATCGGCATCGCCTTTGCGGGCTATTGTCTGATGCTGGGCCGGCTCTGGCCGGTGTTCAACCGCTTCCGCGGCTGCCACGGCTGCATCGCGCTGATCCTCTGCGGGCTGCTGATCGAGCCCTCGGTGGGCGTCACCGCCGCCGCCGGCGTGATCGCGGGCATCTGGATCTTCAAGACCCTGAGCATGGGCGCCGTTGCCGGCGCCTTGGCTATGGCCGCGGTGGCCGTGATGGTGGTGGAGAAGCAGCTCATCCTGATCCTCACGGCGCTGATCTGCCTGCTGGTGCTGCTGCACCACATCCCCGCCATGCGCAGGATGCTCCGCGGGACGGAGGAGAAGCTGAGCCGCAAAGAGGACATCAGCTACAAGTTCGACGAAAAGTTCTGAAACGAAAGAACGGGCCGGGTCGGAGGAGGATCCGGCCCGCGCGTTTCGCCGCTGTTCTTGACTTTTCCCCCGGCTTCCGGTACAGTACTTTCTTGAGGTGAAAACACCATGCATTTTGCGGAACTGCTTCTGATCGCCGTTGGCCTGAGCATGGACGCCTTCGCGGTGTCCGTCTGCAAGGGGCTGAGCGTCAAGGAGCTGCGGCCCCGGCACGCGCTGCTGGTGGGGCTGTATTTCGGCGGCTTCCAGGCGCTGATGCCCCTGCTGGGCTGGCTGCTGGGCTATCGCTTTGAGGCCCTGATCCAGCGCTGGGACCACTGGATCGCCTTTGTGCTGCTGGCGCTGATCGGCGGCAACATGATCCGGGAATCCTTCTCCGACGACGAGGAGCTGAACGACGATTTCGGCTTCAAGACCATGCTGCTGCTGGCCGTGGCCACCAGCATCGATGCCCTGGCCGTGGGCGTCACCTTCGCCTTCCTGCAGGTGAAGATCCTGCCGGCGGCGGGGACCATCGGGCTCACCACCTTTCTGCTGTCCGTGGCCGGCGTCTGGATCGGGCGCTTCTTCGGGGCCAGATACAAGGCCGGGGCCGAGCGGCTGGGCGGCTGCATCCTGATCCTGATCGGGCTGAAGATCCTGCTGGAGCATCTGGGCATCCTGACGCTGTGAGATGCGGAAGAAAGGCCCTGTCCCGCCGGCCCGGCGCTTTCGCTCCGGGGGCCGGGAACGGTTCCGGGGAACTCCGCCGGGAGAGCCGCGAAAAAAACCGGGAACTTTTTGGAAAAGGATCCGTCTCATCTCTGAGGCGGATCCTTTTTGACGCAGTACAAACGCCTTGCGGCGCCCGAAAAATGCAGCGGGCTTCGCTTGACGCGCGACCGCTGCGGAAAGGGAAGGCTCCCTTTTTCCGCCGCAGGCGGCGGGAGCCTTCAATTCTTAAAAATTTTTAATTCGCATGGGGACGACTGTATTTTGCCGCCGGCTTGTGGTATAGTGTGCCCATCGAAGTGTGAAAAGAGGCGAGAGAATGCCTGAGAAGAAGCGCGCGGGGGCCCACGCTGCCCGCAGAAAAGCGCTGAGACCATCGGTGAAAATCATGCTCGCGGCAGCGGTGCTGCTGCTTCTGGCCCTGGTGGGGATCCGGCTGCACGGCTGGCTGGCCCAGCGGGACGGGACTCGGGTGATCGTTCTGGTGAATCCCTGGAACGACGTGGACAACTGCGGCTTTAAGCCCCGCCTGAAAACGGTGGAGGGCATCCAGGTGGACGCCAGCTGCACCGCCGATCTGGAGCGGATGCTGGCAGACTGCCGCGCTTCCGGCTGCTCCATCACGCTGACCTCCGGCTACCGCAGCCGGGACGAGCAGCTGATGCTCTTCAACAATGAGGTGAACAAGCAGATGGGCGCGGGCTTCAGCGCGGATCGGGCTTATACCATCGCCGAGCAGCGGGTGGGCCGGCCCGGGACCAGCGAGCACGAGATCGGCCTGGCCATCGACGTGCAGGGCGCCACGGCCCAGGCCTGGATGCGGGAGAACGCCTGGCGCTACGGCTTCATCCTCCGCTACCCGGAGGGCAGCGAGAGCATCACCGGCCGCAGCGCGGACAGCGCCCATTACCGCTATGTGGGCGTGACCGCCGCCCAGCAGATCCATGAGCTGAACATCACCCTGGAGGAGTACATGGGCATGTTCTACACCCAGGAGGCCGAGATCGTCATCGAATAATCGAAACCATAAAGGAAGAGGACGGGTTTTCCCGTCCTCTCAGACTGTCGACAAAGTGGGTTTTCTGTCATCGCGAACCAGTGACCGATGTCACTGGTGTGGCGATCCGCATCCTAAAAGCCTTAAAAATACAGCTTTTTTGAAAAAGAACGGATTGCCACGCCAGTGTGAGCACTGGCTCGCAATGACATGCTTTGGGGTTTGTCTACACCTTGAGAGGACGGGTTTTCCCGTCCTCTTCCTTTTTGCGCGTTTTTCAAACAAAGGCGCGCTTCCGCAGCCGCTCCAGGGCCTCCTCCAGCAAGCTGAGGGGCAGGGCCAGATTCAGCCGGATGGAGTCCGGCCAGAAGAAGCTCTCCCCGTTCTGCCAGACGACTCCCGCGCGGACGCCCCGGGCCAGCAGCTCCCCGATGGGGACCTTGTGCTCCCGGCACCAGTCGCCGCAGTCCAGGAACAGCATGTAAGTGCCCTGAGGCCGCATGACCCTCACCCCGGGGAAGTTCGCCCGGATGAAGTCGCAGGCATAGCGCAGGTTCCCGTCGATGACGGCGCACATCTCGTCCACCCAGGCGCCGCCGCCGGTGTAGGCGCCGATCAGCGCCTCCATGCTCAGCACGTTCTGGCTGTTGTAGTGGGTCAGCTCGCTCTCCCGCCGCAGCCGGTCCCGCAGCCGGGGATCATAGACCACGTGGTAGGAGCCGATGAGCCCCGCCAGGGAGAAGGTCTTGCTGGGGGCGTAGAAGGCGATGGTGCGGCTCTTCGCGTCCTCGGAGACGCTTTGGGTGGGGATGTGCCGGTGCCCGGGCATGATGATGTCCGACCAGATTTCGTCCGAGAGCACGATGCAGTCGTTCCGCGCGTAGATCTCCATGGCCTTTTCGATCTCCCAGCGCTCCCAGACCCGGCCGGTGGGGTTGTGGGGAGAGCAGAAGATGGCCAGATGGATCTGGTTTTCCTTCAGCTTCCGGTCCATGTCCTCGTAGTCCATGCGCCAGATCCCGTCCTCGTCCCGCAGGAGCTTGGTGTGCACGGCGGTCCGGCCGCAGGCGTTCAGCACCATGGTGAAGCCCACATAGACCGGCGCGTGGAGCAGGATCTTGTCCCCCGGGGCGGTGAGCATCCGGATGGCGCTGCTGACGCCGCCCAGCACCCCGTTTTCGTAGCCGATGTGCTCTTTTCTCAGATCGGTCACGCCCTTGCGCTCCCGATGCCAGTCCAGGATGGCCTGATAGTAGGCCTCCGGGGCGGAAAAGTAGCCGAAGTTGGGGAAGCGCAGCCGCTTCTCCAGGGCCTCCAGCACGCAGGGGGCGGTGGGGAAGCTCATGTCCGCCACCCACATGGGGATGGGGGAGACGCCCTCGTCCACCTTGACGCCGGGGAGGGGGATATAGTCCACGGCGATGATGCTCTGCCCGCGCCGATCCAGCACGGTGGTGAAGTCGTAGCTCATATCAGATACCTCTCAGTTGATCGCTCACCAGTCGGAATCCCAGTCGCTGTCGCTGCTGTCCCAGGAGTCGTAGTCGGAGGAACTGTCCCAGGAATCGTAGCCCGAGGAGTCGGAGCTGCTGTGCAGATCGTCCCAGGTGCTGGATTCCCGGAAATCGCTGACGCCCCAATCGGAGCTCCAGGTGTCCCCCAGGCTGTAGGATTCATAATCCGCTTCCGGGAAGTCGTTCGTCCCGTACCAGTAGCCGGATTCGTTGATGTCGTAGGTATAATACCAGTCGTCGCCGTAGTGATAGTAGACCTTGTCGTCCCCCGGGCGCTGGAAGTAGCCGTCATTGCGGTGGGCGATGCCGTCGGTGCAGGAGGTGACGAGCACGCCCAGGAGCATAAGGGCGATAAAAACACGGAAGGGGTGATACAGGAGCGCGGAGAGACAGCCGCCGCCCCTTTTCTTTTTCCCGCCGGAGCGGGAACTGCCGCCGGAGCGGGCGACGGGCGCGCCGTCGGGGTAGATGCCCCGGCTGTGACACTCGTCCAGGAGCTTGAGGAAGATCTCCTTGACGGCGTGCTCTTCGTCCGGCCCCCGGTAGCGGATGGCCCGGCTGCCGTCCGCCTTGTTCTTGTAGACCACCACGTTCCGGCCTTCCCGGTAGATGCCGAAGGCCTTGGCCTCCCGGTAGTCTTCGCCGATAAAGAAGCGCATGCGCAGCAGGGGCATGCCCCGCTCGGCGCAGTATTCCTTCAGCTCCTCGATGGTGCGGGGCTGCTGGACGGTGCGGGGCGTATCCTCGACGTAGCTCTCGTTGACCGCCCCGCAGTGGGGGCAGTTTTTTTCATCGGAGCGTATGACCCCGTCGCAGTAGGGGCACTTGCTTGTGGAAGCCATGGGGCGTCCTCCTTTGCATGGAAAAATACTTGAGAAATCAGCCGGAAATGCCCATGTGCCGGCACATTTCCATCAGCTTTTCGTACAGCGCCCGGACGGCATAGGCCTCATCCGGCCCCCGATAGCGGATCGAGCGGCTGCCGTCGGCCTTGTTCTTGTAGGCGACGAAATCCTGCCCGTCCCGATAAATGCCGTAGGCCTTGGGGCGGCGATAATCCTCGTCGATGAAAAAGCGCAGCTCGCGCAGGGGGAGCTTGTGCAGAGCGCAGTATTCTTTCAGCTCCCGGATGCTCTTGGGCCGGAGATCCGGCGCCCGGGTGGGCGCCACGTAATTCTCGTTGGCGGCCCCGCAGCCGGGGCAGTTTTGTTCGTCCGAGCGGACGAGGCCCCCGCAGTAGGGGCATTTGCTGACAGACGCCATGCTATGTACCTCTCGCATTCTGTTTTGAACGGAACAAGCCCCGTGGTCGGCAGAGGATCACGGGGCGCTTGCTTCAGTTCAGAAAGTCCCGCAGCTTTTTGGAGCGGCTGGGGTGGCGGAGCTTCCGCAGGGCCTTGGCCTCGATCTGGCGGATGCGCTCACGGGTGACGTTGAATTCCTTGCCCACTTCCTCCAGGGTGCGGGTGCGGCCGTCGGCGATGCCGAAGCGCAGCTCCAGCACCTTCTTCTCCCGGGGGGCAAGGGTGTCCAGCACCTCCTCCAGCTGCTCCCGCAGCAGGGAGAAGGAAGCGGCCTCGGAGGGCTCGGAGGCGTCCTCGTCGGGGATGAAGTCGCCCAGATGGGAGTCCTCCTCCTCGCCGATGGGGGT
>JAFRQP010000051.1 GCA_017428565.1 Oscillospiraceae bacterium | reverse complement strand
TTCTCTTTGTTCTTTCACAGTTCTGCTCTCCCACGGCATCTTTACCAGCTCCCCGCCTTTTGATGCCTTTTATTTTACTACTGAACTGTATACCATGTCCCTTCACACCTGTTTACTATCTTACTTCACTGTACACATTGCCCGTCCGGGGATACGGGCGCGGGCCGGATAGGACGGACGACCAATGGTCGTCCCTACGGGGACCGCCGTTCCCCCCGTAGGGGCGGCAACCTGCCGCCCGTGGGCATGCAAAAAGGGCGCGGGATCCCTTGGATCCCGCGCCGTTTTTGCGCATGGATTGCTTACTCGGTGTACACCAGCGTAAAGGTGGCCTCCAGCTCGCCCAGGCAGAAGCGGTACTCCC
Source organism: Oscillospiraceae bacterium (assembly GCA_017428565.1). Lineage (GTDB taxonomy): Bacteria > Bacillota > Clostridia > Oscillospirales > Oscillospiraceae > Limivicinus. The sequence continues at coordinate 26,316 of JAFRQP010000051.1, read as the reverse complement.
CGGCGTCGAATTCCACGCCGCCCGGCGTCAGCGTCCCGCTCAGACTGTGGCCCGGCTCTACGGAGAGAGCCTCCCGCGCCGCGCTCTCCGGCAGGGGCAGCGGCTCCCAGCTGCCGTTCAGCTTGACCTTCAGCGAGTAGCCCTCGCAGCTCCAGGCGCTTTGGCCGTCGTTTTGCAGCTTGAAGCTGATGGCACCGTCGTCGAAGCCGGTGACCTCCAGGCGGACGCCCTCCTGCTCCGCGATCTCGCAGTTGTCCAGGATCAGCACGGGGGGAATGAACTCCTCCGGCTCCTCGGTGGGCGCGGGCTCCTGGGTCTCGACAGGCGCTTCGGGGGGCTCCGGGGTCTCGGCGGGGGTCTCCGGCGTTTCGGCCTGGCCGCAGGCGCAGAGCGCCAGGGCGCAGACCAGCAGCAGCAACAGTGTTTTCTTCATGATGTTCTCCTTTCTACCGCCCCAGGATCCGGGCGATGCGGGTGCGCTGCGCCTGCATGGCCCCCTTGGGGCAGAATTCCTGACAGCAAAAACAATGGATGCAGCGCTTCCGGCCGATCCGGGGGCGCTGATTTTTCATGGTGATGGCCTTGGCGGGGCAGGTGGCGGCGCACTTGCCGCAGCCGATGCAGCCCTCCTCCAGCCCGGGATAAGGCGTCAGCAGACGGCGGGCCAGCCGGTCCACGGCCTTCCCCAGAAGGCCGCTGCCGAAGCGGAGGAAAGCCACGCTCTCCTGGGCGGGCACGGTTTTGAAGTCCGGCGCGCGGAAGGGCTCCAGCGAGCCGCTGACGGGGACGCCCGCCAGGGACGGTGGGCAGAGCCCTCGCCCGATGGCGGCCTTCAGCGTGGGGATCCGCTCCGGGCTCATGCCCACCAGCTCCGCCGCCGCCAGATCCAGCAGGTGTCCGTTCCGGCTGGCCAGCAGACAGCCCATGGGGCGGGGCGTGCCCTGGGTGGGGCCGTTGCCCTCCATGGCCACCACCGCGTCGCAGATACAGAGCCGGGGCGCCGCGTGCTCGTAGAGATCCACCAGCAGATCGGCAAAGTCCTCCGGCCGGGGGAAGCGGTAGTGGAATTCCGGCTTGTTCATCCCTGGGATAGAGCCGAAAAAGTTCTTCACCGCGCAGGTGATGCCCATCATGCCGTGGGATTTGAGCTTGCAGAAGTCGATGATGGCGTCTGCCTTTTGGAGCCAGCCGGTGTAGGGGAAGCGCCGGGCCTGCCGCCCGGCGGGGAAGTCCGCCTCCACCTGGGAGAAGTCCTGGTTCAGCTCCGCGCCGTATTCCTCCGCGGCCTTGACGCCGCAGACCTCATAGACCCGGTGCAGGGCGGCGGCGTTGTAGAGGCCGCCGGGGCTGTCCCCCAGCACCACCTCCGCCCCCCGCTCCCGCAAAAGCCGGGTCAGGGCGCAGATCAGCGCCGGGTGGACGGTGGCGGCGGTCTCCGGCCTCATGGCGGCCACCAGATTCAGCTTCACCGCCACGCGCATGCCGGGCCGCACAAAGTCCAGTCCCCCGATGGGCTCCAGCGCCGCCCGCAGGGCGGCCTCCGCCTCCCGGTCCTCATAGCTTGCGCAGGGGACGACAGAAAGAGCATAGCTCAAGCGCCACCTCCGACGATCTGCATCATCTGCCGGTCAAAGCGATAGGCGATCCAGGTGCCGTAGTCGCCGAAGAGGATGTAGTCCGCGCCGGTCTCCCGGCAGTAGCGCTCAAAGCCCTCCCGGTCCCAGTCCCGGATCACGTAGAGGGCCCGCTCGCCGCAGTCCTCGGTGTAGATGTCCAGCAGATTGATGTTGTCCCGCACCTGGAAGGGCGCCTCGGTGCAGAAGCCCCCGGTGATGCGCCCGTCGGACCAGGCCAGCAGATCCGGGATGCTCTGCCAGTTGCCGTAGACGTATGCCACGCCGGCCTCCTCCGCGTCCCGGCAGAAGGCCAGGGCCGGGGCCGGGTCCCGCTCCTTGGCAAGGCGCAGGGAGGAGCCATAGCTGAACCAGAGATTCCCCAGACAGAGCAGGCAGAGCCCCAGCAGGCCCAGACTCCGCGCCCGGCCCTTCAGGGCCCGCAGCACCGGGATCAGGCTCAGCGCCAGGAGCAGATACCAGACGAAAAGGTAGATCTGCCGCATCCGGATCTGCACCGCGACGCCCGCCAGCAGCACGCCGGCAAGGCTCACCGCGCAGAGGAGCCACAGAAGGGCGATCCCGTCCGGCTCCCGCCGCTTTTTCCACAGCAGCAGGGCCGCGGCGGGGACCAGCAGCACCGTCAGTGCGAAAAAGACCAGGAAAAAGGCCCGGGGAGCGGAGAAAAGGGCGGCATCCAGCCCCGTGACGCCCCGGAGGGCGTGCCAGTCCAGCAGCAGCCGCTCCCGCAGCCCGCCGCCTCCCAGCGCAACGCTGCCGTAGATGGTGACGCTGGGCACCCGCAGCAGCTTCATGAGCCCGAAGCCCAGCAGGTTCGCCAGGGTGTAGCCCCCGGCCCGCAGCAGAGTCCCCCGGCTCGCCCGGCGCAGCAGCAGGCGCAGCGCCTCCAGGGCCAGGATGGGCAGAGCCATGATCAGCAGCTGCCGCAGGCTCTGCATCCCGGTGAGGAAGCTGAGCGCCAGGCTCAGCGCCAGGGGCAGGGGCCGCAGCCCCTTTTCCGGCGCGGTCACCGCCCGGGCGTAGTCCCCGAAGACCAGGCAGAGGGTGATGAGATAGCAGGCATAGTAGCTGGCCAGGGTGAAAAAGAGCTGGCCCTGCTCCTCCCGCAGCAGATCCCGGGCCATGGGCGCGGCCACGAAGAGCAGGAGCGAGGCAAGCAGCAGCGGACGCTCCGCCGCAAAGGGCCGCAGCATCCACAGAAAGCTCCAGACGATCAGCGCGGACATGACCGTGGTGGCCAGGGCCATGGACAGGTTCAGGCTGCCGGTGAGCCCGTAGAACAGGGCGGCCAGCACCGGGGTGGCCACGGTGTAATACTGGTTGCCGTAGACCCAGTTGGCGGGGAAGAGGGCCTTCTGCCGCCAGATCTCCCGGGCCAGGAGCATATCGGCATAGATGTCCCCGTCGGTAAAGCGGGGGAGATAGACAAAATTGACGAAGGCGAAGACGGCGAAGAAGGCCAGAAGGCAGGCCGCCGGCGCCGCCCAGAGCCGGGAACGCAAGCGCGTTTGCATGGCGCACCTCGAAAGGATGAATTCTACACGGCAAAAGGTATCACAGCCGGGGCGATCTGTCAAGAAAGGGGAGGGGAAAGGAAGCGCGGGAGGATGAAGGAATGAGAGAGTTTTGAGATTTGAGTTTTGCGTTTTGAGGAGACGGGGGAAGGAGTTTTGAGATTTGAGTTTTGCGTTTTGAGGAGACGAGGGAAGGAAGGAGGAGACGGGGGGATGGAGGAATGAAGCCGTAGGGGCGATTGCCCCTCCCGCGACACGGGATCACCTCAGACCTCGCCGCAGGGGCCCGGCCACGTACTCCCCTGCGGCTGGGAAGCACAGACCCGCCCCGCGAAAATTCAGAATTCTTCATATTTTTCCCCGTAGACAGACGGGGGGTGCATCTGTTATAATACATATCAATCATGGGGTTTTATGCCCGATCAGACAGAGTATCCGGTTTTTCCCGATAAGGAGGAACGAAGATGAAGCATACAAGCAAGAAATGGCTGGGCCTGCTGCTGGCCCTGGTGCTGCTCTGCTCCCTGCTGCCCGTCTCGGCCCTGGCCGAGGAGCCGGGCGAGACGCCGGCGCAGCCCCAGGAGGAGCCCGGCGAAACAGGCGAGCTCTGGGTCGGCGGCGTGAAGGTCACCGGCGAAACCACCAGCGGCGAGGGCTGGAGCTACGATGCGGCGAGCAAGACCCTGACGCTCACGGATGCGAAGATCACGGCCACGAGCACCAATACGCACAGCGGCGGCATGACCTTCACCTACGTCGTCTACGCGCGCGGCATTGACTTGACGGTCTCGCTCTCCGGCGTCAATACCCTTGGCGACGGCAGCGCGGACTATACGATCATGTCCGACGAGGGCGCTCTTACGATCAAGGGCGGCGGCAGCCTGACCGCCGCTGCGGGCAGCCACTCTGCCATCTATGCCAGTAATAGCATTTCGATCACGGGGAGCACCGTCACCGCCACGTCGACCGGTCTGGATGCCATATTCGCCGACACATCCGTCACGATCACGGACAGTACCGTGACCGCCACGGGCAGCCGCTACGGCATCGCAGCCGTCTTGAACTCTATCACGATCTCGGGCAACAGCGCCGTCACCGCCTCGGGCGGAAGTGTGGCCCTCCGCACTACCAACGGCAGTGTCATCTTGAATGACGGGCTCGAATATATTGAGGGCAGCGCAGACGCGAAAAAGGCCGTCATCGGGCCCAAGCCCAGCTACACCGTCACCGTGAGCGCGGAGCCCGAGGGGGCCGGCACGGCAAGCGCCGACCCGAGCTCCGGCGCGGCGGGCACCGAGATCACGCTGACTGCCACGCCCAACGATGGCTACAGCTTCCTGGAGTGGAAGGTCGTCACCGGCAACGTCAGCGTGGAGAACGACAAGTTCACCCTGGGCACGGAAAACGTGGAGCTCAGGGCCGTCTTTGAGCCCATCACCTACACCGTGAAGTTCGACCCCAACGGCGGCGACGGACAGATGGACGACGCCATCGTGAACTACGGCGACAAGCTGATCCTGCCCGACTGCAGCTTTACCCCGCCCGCGGGCATGGAGTTTGACAAGTGGGACAAGGGCGCCCCCGGGGATGAGATCGAGGTCGACGGCGACATGACCGTCACCGCCCAGTGGAAGGAGCCGGAGCCCCCGGCGGCCTACACCGTGAAATTCGACCCCAACGGCGGCGGCGGCCAGATGGACGACGCCAGCGTGAACGTTGGCGACAAGCTGACCCTGCCGGAATGCGGCTTCACTCCGCCGGTGGGCAAGGTCTTTGACAAGTGGGACAAGGGCGCTCCCGGGGAGGAGATCGAGGTGGACGGCGATATGACCGTCACCGCCCAGTGGAAGAGCGCCGTCTACACCGTCACCTTTGATTCCAAGGGCGGTTCCGAGGTCCCCGAGCAGTTTGTGGAGTACGGCGGGAAGGCCACCGAGCCCGACGAGCCCACCCGCAGCGGCTTCAATTTCGACACCTGGTACAGCGACAGCGCCTGCACCCAGATCTTCGATTTCAACACCCCCATCACGGGGGACATCACCCTCTATGCCAAGTGGGCCCAGAAGGTCAAGTACACCGTGGTCAGCGGCGGCGGCAAGGTCTACGGCAAGGCCAGCGGCGAGGAGCTGGTGATCACCGTCAAGCGCAACCCCAAGGACAACGAGTGCTTCAAGCACTTCTCCAACGTGCAGATCGACGGCAAGACCCTCACCAAGGACACCGACTACACCGCGGAGGCGGGCAGCACCGTCATCACCCTGAAGCCCGAGTATCTGAGCAAGCTGAACACCGGCCGGCATATCATCACCATCAATTTTGACGACGGCAAGGCCACCACGGGCATGACCGTCAAGGCCGGCTCCGGCGGCGGAGGCGGCAGAAGAGGCGGCGGGGACAATCCCGATACCGGCGATCTCTCGAATCCCGGCCTCTGGACGGGCGTGCTGCTGCTCTCGGGCCTGGCCCTGGGCGGCGTGATCGTCACCGGCCGCAAGGCCCGCCGCGCCGAGCGCTGAGAGGCGGAAAGTTTTGCGTTTTGAAAAAACGGGGGACGCGGGGAGAATCCTCACGTCCCCTCTGTCTTCCGGAGCACAAGGCAAGCCGGCTGTTGGAACCTCTTCCAACAGCCGGCTTGCTTTTTTGTTTGTTCTCAGTCCGCGGTGTAATTGTCGAAGTAGCCCTGGATGAAGACGATGGGGGTGCCCTTGTCGCCGGAGCCGGAGGTCAGATCGCAGAGGGAGCCGATCAGGTCCGTCAGCCGCCGGGGCGTGGTGCCCTCGGAGGCCATCTGTCCCACCAGATCCCCGTCCTTCTTGCGGATCTCCTGCTCGATGGCGTCCCGCAGCGCGTCGCCGGAGAGGTCGGCAAAGTCGTTGTCCGCCAGGTACTTGAGCTTCAGCTCGTTGGGCGTGCCCTCCAGCCCCTTGGTGTAGGCCGGGGAGACCACCGGGTCCGCCAGCTCCCAGATTTTGCCGATGGGGTCCTTGAAGGCCCCGTCGCCGTAGACCATGACCTCGATGCGCTTGCCGGTCCGTTTCAGGAGCTCCGCCTGGATCTCCTCCACCAGACTCTGGCAGTCCCGGGGGAAGAGTTTCACCTTGTCCTCGGTGGCCTTGTTGGAGCCCAGCAGACCGTAGCGCTCGTTGTAGCCGCTGCCGTTCACCGGGGCGGTCATGATCTCGTCCAGACCGAAGACGCGCTGGCCTCCCGCGGCCTTGAGGAGCCGGGAGGTGCGGGCTCTGGTATGGATGTCGCAGTGGATCACGTTTTTGGTGTAGTCCAGGATGCGGCGGGGATCGTTGGCGAAGATCAGCTCCGCCTCGGCTCCGGATTCCCGGATCAGCTGGGCGTAATAGTCCACGTAGTCCACGCCGGTGAAGCGGTGGAAGCGGTAGCCGAAATACTCCCTCCACCGGGGCAGATCCAGCAGGTCCCGGTAGGGATCCACACCCTTCTCGTCCAGACTGTCCCAGTCCACCAGGTGGTTGCCCACCTCGTCGGAGGGGTAGGAGAGCATGAGCACCACCTTCTTCGCCCCCTTGGCGATGCCCCGCAGGCAGATGGCAAAGCGGTTGCGGCTGAGGATGGGGAAGATGACGCCCACGGTCCCGCCGCCCAGCTTCTGCCGGACGTCGGCGGCGATATCCTCCACGGTGGCGTAGTTGCCCTGGGCCCGGGCCACGATGGCCTCGGTCATGGCCACCACGTCCCGGTCGTGGAAAAGAAAGCCTTCCTGCCGGGCGGCCTGCAGCAGACAGTCCGGCACGATCTGTCTCAAATCGTCCCCCTCGCGGATGATGGGGGCGCGGATGCCCCGGGAGACGGTTCCAACCATACGATTCATAGTGTTTTACCTGCCTTTCTGTGGACTGGATCAGCGGAAATACCGGACCGCCGCCTCAAACATCCGGAGGTCATAGTTGCCGGGAACGTTTTGATAGAGATTGCTGCCGATGCGCTCGGCGTGGCCCATCTTGCCGAAGACGCGGCCGTCGGGGGAGGTGATGCCCTCCACGGCGCAGAGGGAGCCGTTGGGGTTGAAGGCCACATCGTCGCTGACCCGGCCCTCCAGATCCACGTACTGGGTGGCGATCTGGCCGTTGGCGGCCAGGGCGCGGATGGTGGCCTCGTCCGCCAGGAAGCGGCCCTCGCCGTGGGAGATGGGCACGCTGTACACTTCGCCCACCTGCGTCAGCGCAAGCCAGGGGGACTTGTTGGAGGCGATGCGGGTGCGGACGATCTTGCTCTGGTGCCGGGCGATGGTGTTGAAGGTGAGGGTGGGGCTCTTTTCGTCCGGCTCGGTGATGCGGCCGTAGGGCACCAGACCCAGCTTGATCAGGGCCTGGAAGCCGTTGCAGATGCCGCAGATCAGCCCGTCCCGCTTGTCCAGCAGCTCCATGACGCCCTCCTTGACAGGGCCGGAGCGGAAGAAAGCGGTGATGAACTTTCCGGAGCCGTCGGGCTCGTCGCCGCCGGAGAAGCCGCCGGGGATGAAGACCATCTGGGACTCTTTGAGCCTTGCGGCAAAGTCCTCCACGCTGCGGGCGATGCCCTCGGCGCTCAGATTGCGGATCACGAAGATCTCCGGCTCCGCCCTGGCGTCCCGCACGGCCCGGGCGGAATCCACCTCGCAGTTGGTGCCGGGGAAGGCGGGGATCAGCACCCGGGGCCTGGCGACCTTGATCGAAGGCGTCGGGCGGTTCTGAGCCTCATAGGAGAAAGTCTGCAGCCGGCAGTCGTTTGCGGGAATGTTGCAGGGGTAGACGCTTTCCAGTTTCCCCTCGTAGAGCGCCAGCAGCTCCCCGCAGGAAAGGCTCTCCGCCCCGCGGGAGAAGCGGCCGTCGTCGGTGAAGGCGCCCAGTTCCTCGCCGGGCAGCTCCCCGTCGCTTTCCAGCAGGAAGGCGCCGTAGTCGCAGCCGAAGAGGCGTTCCGGAGACAGCTCCTCCCGGAAGCGGAAGCCCAGGGAGTTTCCGATGGCCATTTTCCACACGGCCTCGGCGACGCCGCCCTGGCCCGGGGTATAGCAGGCGTGGACCTTCCCCGCGCGCATCAGGCCGGTGACGGTCTCGAAGAGCCGCAGCAGGGACGCCGCGGTGGGCAGACCGTGCTCGTCCTTCTCCGGAGCCAGGCGGAAGAGCCGGTGGCCGGCGGCCTTGGCGTCCGGGGAGACGATCTCCCCGGTTTTGGCGGTGGTCACCGCGAAGGAGACCAGGGTGGGGGGCACGTCCAGCTTCTCAAAGCTGCCGCTCATGGAGTCCTTGCCCCCGATGGCGGCCACGCCCAGGCCCATCTGGGCCTCGAAGGCGCCCAGCAGGGCGGCCAGGGGCTTGCCCCAGCGCTTGGGGTCCTTGCCCAGACGCTCGAAATACTCCTGGAAGCTGAGATACACGTCCCGGAAGGCGGCGCCGGTGGCGACGAGCTTGCACACCGACTCCACCACCGCGAGATAGGCCCCGTGATAGGGGCTCTTTTCGGAGAGGAAGGGGTTGAAGCCCCAGGACATGAGGGAGCAGTCCTCGGTATGGCCCTGCTCCAGGGAGATCTTCTGCACCATGGCCTGGACAGGCGTGCGCTGATATTTGCCGCCGAAGGGCATGAGCACGCTGCCGGCCCCGATGGTGGAGTCAAAGCGCTCGCTGAGCCCCCGGTGAGAGCAGCCGTTCAGATCCGACACGGTCCTGCGCAGATTTTCGGAAAAGCTGCCGGTGACGGGCTCCTGCAGGGGCAGGGGGGCCTCGGCCTCCACGGAGATGTGCTTGGCTGCGCCGTTGGTGTCCAGGAAGGCCCGGCTCAGATCCACGATGGTCCTGCCGTTCCAGCGCATCCGCAGCCGGGGCTCCGCCGTGACCACGGCCACGGCCACGGCCTGCAGGTTCTCCGCCGCGGCCAGGGCCAGAAAGGCGTCCCGATCCTCGGGGGCGACGACCGCGGCCATGCGCTCCTGGCTCTCGCTGATGGCAAGCTCCGTGCCGTCCAGACCCTCGTATTTCCTGGGCACGGCGTTCAGATCGATCTCCAGCCCGTCGGCAAGCTCGCCGATGGCCACGGAGACGCCGCCGGCGCCGAAGTCGTTGCAGCGCTTGATCATCCGGGCGGCGGCGGGATTGCGGAACAGGCGCTGGAGCTTCCGCTCCTCGGGGGCGTTGCCCTTCTGCACCTCGGCCCCGCAGGTCTCCACGGAGTGGGCGTCGTGGGCCTTGGAGGAGCCGGTGGCCCCGCCGATGCCGTCCCGCCCGGTGCTGCCGCCCAGCAGGATCACCAGATCCCCGGGGGCGGGGGTCTCCCGGCGCACATTGGCCTGGGGGACCGCGGCGATCACCGCGCCGATCTCCATGCGCTTGGCGGCGTAGCCCGGGTGATACCACTCGTCTACGATGCCGGTGGCAAGGCCGATCTGGTTGCCGTAGGAGGAGTAGCCCGCCGCGGCGGTGGTGACCAGCTTCCGCTGGGGGAGCTTGCCGGGGATGGTCTCGCTGACGGGCTTCAGAGGATCCGCCGCGCCGGTGAGGCGCATGGCCCCGTAGACATAGGCCCGGCCCGAGAGGGGGTCCCGGATGGCGCCGCCGATGCAGGTGGCCGCGCCGCCGAAGGGCTCGATCTCCGTGGGGTGGTTGTGGGTCTCGTTCTTGAAAAGCAGCAGCCAGGGCTCGCTTACGCCGTCCACCGTCACGTCGATCTTCACGGTGCAGGCGTTGATCTCCTCGCTCTCGTCCAGCTTCGCGAGCTTGCCGGCCTTTTTCAGCGCCTTGGCGGCGATGGTGCCCAGATCCATGAGGCAGATGGGCTTTGTCCGCCCCAGCTCCTCGCGGGTGCGGAGGTAGTCCTCCCAGGCCTGCTGCAGCAGGGGATCGGCGAAGCTGGCCCGGTCGATGACGGTATTGAAGGTGGTGTGGCGGCAGTGGTCGGACCAGTAGGTGTCCAGCACCCGGATCTCCGTGATGCTGGGGTCCCGGCCCTCGGCGCGGAAATGCTCCTGGCAGAAGGCAAAGTCGTCCCCGTCCATGGCAAGGCCCAGCTTTTTGCCCAGAGCCTCCAGCTCCGGCCGGGGCAGCTCCCGGAAGCCGTCCAGGATCTCCACCCGGGTGGGCAGCTCATAGCGCAGGGCCAGAGTCTCCGGCATTTCCAGAGACGCTTCCCGGGCCTCCACCGGGTTGATGACGTATTTTTTGATCTCCGCCAGTTCAGCCTCGGTCAGCGCGCCGTACAGGGCGTAGACCTTGGCGGAGCGGATCCGGGGCCGCTCGCCCTGGGAGAGGATCTGGATGCACTGGGCGGCGGAGTCCGCCCGCTGGTCGAACTGGCCGGGCAGATACTCCACGGCAAAGACCGTGGCGTCCCCCACATCCAGCTCCTCCCTTGCCAGATCCAGTTGGGGCTCGGAGAAGACGGTGCGGATGGCGGAGTCGAAAAGCTCCCGGCTCAGCCCCTCCGCGTCATAGCGGTTGAAGAGCCGCACGGCGCTGAGACTTTTGATGCCCAGCAGGCTCCGGGAGTCGTTCAGAAGCTGCCTGGCCTCCTGGTCGAGACCGGGCTTTTTTTCCACATAAACGCGATAGACCATCTCAAACCTCCGCCTTCGCCTGCAGGGCGCGCCGGCCGATATCCCGGCGGCAGAAGGCATTTTCAAATTTCACGGAGTCGGCCAGGGCGTAGGCCGCCTCGATGGCCCGGGGCAGGCTGTCCGCCACGGCGGTGCAGCCCAGGACCCGGCCGCCGCTGGTGACCAGCTTCCCGTCCTTCCGTGCCGCGCCGGCCACGAAGATCTGTCCCGCGGGATCCGCGGGCAGCTCGATGGGATAGCCCTTCTCATAGCTGCCGGGGTAGCCCTTGGAGGCCAGGATCACGCAGCAGGCGGAGGCGTTTTTGAATTTGACCTCCACCTCCGCCAGCCGCTCCTCGGTGACGGCGCGCATGACGGTGAACAGATCCGTCTCCAGCAGGGGCAGCACCACCTGGGTCTCGGGGTCGCCGAAGCGGCAGTTGTACTCGATGACCTTGGGGCCGTCCTTCGTCAGCATCAGCCCGAAGTACAGGCAGCCCTTGAAGGGGCGGCCCTCGGCGTTCATGGCGGCCACGGTGGGCAGGAAGATCTCCTTCATGCAGCGCTTCGCCAGAGCCCTGGTGTAATACGGATTGGGCGCCACGGTGCCCATGCCGCCGGTGTTGGGGCCCTTGTCCCCGTCCCAGGCGCACTTGTGGTCCATGGAGGACACCATGGGGACAATGGTCTTCCCGTCGGTAAAGGCCAGGACGGAGACCTCCGGGCCCTCCAGGAACTCCTCGATGACCAGGCGCTCGCCGCTCTTGCCGAACTTATGGTTCTCCATGCTCTCCCGCACGGCCTGCTCGGCCTCTTCCCGGCTGCGAGCCACCACCACGCCCTTGCCCAGGGCCAGACCATCGGCCTTCACCACGATGGGGATGGGGCAGCTGCGAACATAGGCCAAAGCGGCCTCTGGATCGGTGAAGACCTCATAGCGGGCGGTGGGGATGCCGTACTGCTTCATCAGGTTCTTGGCGAAGACCTTGCTGCCCTCGATCTGGGCGGCCTCGGAGCGAGGGCCGAAGCAGGGCACGCCGATCTCCTCCAGGGCGTCCACGCAGCCCAGCACCAGAGGGTCGTCCGGGGTGACCACCGCGTAGTCGATGCCGTTATCCTCCGCAAAGGAGACGATGGAGGCGATGTCCTTCGCCCCGATGGGGACGCAGGCGGCGTCCGCGGCGATGCCGCCGTTGCCGGGGAGAGCGAAGATCTCGGTGATCTCCGGGTTTTCTTTCAGCTTTCGGATGACGGCGTGCTCCCGGCCGCCGCCGCCGATGACCATGACTTTCATGATAAACTCCTATGATGTGATGATTCGGATCGGGAGAAGGATGGCGCCTCCGTAGGGCCGAGCATTGCTCGGCCGTCTGTTCGTCACGTGTCCGTGTTCGCGGGCGATTCGTGAATCGCCCCTACGCAAGCGCGGGGATATAGTGGGCCGCCGACACGGCACAGGCTTTATCCGTCACGGACGACCAATGGTCGTCCCTACGGCTCCCCCGATGTTTAATGGTGGAACAGGCGCATGCCCGTGAAGGCCAGCACCATGTTGTAGCGGTCGGCGGTCTCGATCACATGGTCGTCCCGGATGGAGCCGCCGGGCTCCGCGATGTACTGCACGCCGGACTTGCGGGCCCGCTCCACATTGTCCCCGAAGGGGAAGAAGGCGTCGGAGCCGCAGGTGACGCCGCTCTGGGTGGCGATCCAGGCCTTTTTCTCTTCCGCGGTGAGCACTTCGGGCTTCACCTGGAAGATCCGCTGCCATTCGCCCTCCCGCAGCACATCCTCGTACTCGTCGGAGGTGTAGATGTCGATGGCGTTGTCCCGGTCCGGGCGGCGGATGCCGTCTACGAACTGCAGGCCCAGCACCTTGGGATGCTGCCGGAGATACCAGTTGTCCGCCTTGGAGCCGGCGAGGCGGGTGCAGTGGATGCGGCTCTGCTGGCCCGCGCCCACGCCGATGGCCTGGCCGTCCTTCACGTAGCAGACGGAGTTGGACTGGGTGTATTTGAGGGTGATGAGGGAGACGATCATGTCGATCTTCGCCTGCTCCGGCAGCTCCTTGTTCCGGGAGACGATGTTCTGCAGCAGGCTCTCGTCGATCTTGAAGTTGTTGTGGCCCTGCTCGAAGCGGATGCCGAACACGTCCTTGTATTCCTGGGCGGCGGGGACGTAGTCCGGGTCGATCTGCACCACGTTGTAGCCGCCCTTTTTCTTGGTTTTCAGGATCTCCAGCGCCTCCTGGGTGTAGCCCGGGGCGATGACGCCGTCGGAGACCTCCTCCTTCAGATAGCGGGCGGTGGCGGCATCGCAGATCTCGCTGAGGGCCGCCCAGTCGCCATAGGAGCAGAGGCGGTCGGCTCCCCGGGCGCGGATATAGGCGCAGGCGATGGGGCTGAGCTCCGCCTCGGGGGCCACGAAGTAGATCCTCCGGTCAATGTCGCTGAGAGGCAGGCCCACGGCGGCGCCGGCGGGGGAGACATGCTTGAAGGAGGCGGCGGCGGGCAGGCCCGTTGCCTCCTTCAGCTCCTTCACCAGCTGCCAGGAGTTCAGCGCGTCCAGGAAGTTGATGAAGCCCGGGCGGCCGTTCAGCACGGTGACGGGCAGCTCGGAGCCGTCCGGCATGAAGATGCGGGCGGGCTTCTGGTTGGGGTTGCAGCCGTATTTGAGTTGCAGTTCTTTCATAATGTTTTTCTCCAATCTGAACAGATTTTGAGGAAAGATTCAACCTGAGACGGTCTTCTATGCTTCCCCCAGCGGGGGAAGCTCCCCCAGCGCGCACACTGGGGGTGATGAGGGAGAGCCTTGTGTCAACGCTGAGGCCGGATAGGACGCTCTCCCTCATCCGACAGCCGCCTTGCGTGAGACGGCGGCTGCCACCTTCCCCCGCCGGGGGAAGGACAGAGACGATCAGTCGCCCAGGTGTTTATTGAAAAGCGTCACTTCGCCGTGAACATTGGCGTAAAGGGAAACCTTGTTGTCCTTGTTGAGCGCCGCCCAGACCTCTTCGGGCTCCGGCATGTCGATCTGCAGGGGCTCGCCGGTGAAGCTGGGCAGGGGGCTGCCGTCCCCCTGGTAGGTGCTGAGGAAGTAGCCCTTGCCCTCGTCGCAGCCCTCGTAGTCGTAGGTGCAGCGCAGACAGCGGCCGTCCACCCGCTTGAGGATGGACAGGGAAAAGCTGCCGTCCTTGTGGCAGATGGCGGAGATGCGGGGCGTCCAGTTGGGGCCGTCGGGCTCATATTCCCGGGTGGCCAGCGCCTCGCGGAACTGCCCCATGTCCCGGATGGTGTCGGTCTGATTGCCGTTGGTGACGATCAGATCCTCCCCCATGCTGCGCACGGGGTGATAGATGATGAGACTGGGGTCCGAGAGCTTGGAGGCGTCGTAGGCCTCGGTGCGGATGCCGTCCTCGGTGAGGGAGAAGATGCGGTTGCGGCTGTTTTCGCTGCGGCCCATGATAAAGTAGTAGACCCGGTCCTTGCCCACGGCGATGCCGCGGCCGGGGTAGCTGGTGTTTCTCAAAAATTCCAGAAAATCGATCATGCTCTCTTGTTCTCCTTTTCAGCCTGTATTTTGGCGGAGACCAGCTCCGCCGCCTTGGGAAGCAGGATCCATTCCGCCTGCTCCATCACCCGCCGCTGCAGGATCTCCGGCGTGTCGCCGGGCTCCACGGCCACGGGCTGCTGGAACAGGATCTCCCCGCCGTCGGGGATTTGGTTTACATAATGCACAGTAGCGCCGGTGTACTTGACCCCCCGGGCCAGAGCGGCCGCATGGACCTTCAGCCCGTAGAAGCCCTTGCCGCAGAAGGAGGGGATCAGGGAGGGGTGCACGTTCAGGATGCGGTTTTCCCAGCGGGAGGTGAATTCCGCGCTGAGGATGCTGAGAAAGCCCGCCAGGATGATGAGCTCTACGCCCCGCTTCTCCAGAGCGGCCTGCAGGGCGCGCTCAAAGCCCTCCTGCCCGCCGCAGTCGGCGCGGGTGAGGGTCAGGGCCTCCACCCCGGCCTTGGCGGCCCGGGTGAGGGCATAGGCGCCGGGCTTGTTGGAGACCACCAGGACGATCCGGCCGCTGCGGAGGGCGCCGCTCTGCTCGCTGTCCAGCAGGGCCTGCAGATTGGTGCCGCCGCCGGAAACCAGCACGGCGATCTTCGTTTTGCTCATGGGGCCTCCTTTCCTCTGAGCCGCTGCAGCAGGGGGATGAACATGCCCCCCAGGCTGTTGCCCAGGACGATCAGCAGCAGGAAGAGCAGGCTCCTGCCCTGAAAGAGGATCCCGGCCAGGGAGAAATAGTACATGTCGGCGATGGAGTGCTCAAAGCCGGAGAGGACGAAGACCGGGATGCAGAAGAGGATGCCCACGATGGTCTTCTTTTCCCGGAAGGTCCACACGGCGATATACATCAGCACGCCGCAGAAGCAGCCCCGAAGGAAGCTCTGCAGGGGCAGCTGCATCAGTCGCTTTTCGCAGGCGGCCAGGGCGGCCTCCCGCAGAGCGGGCAGGGCCAGGGCGATGAGGCAGCCCATCAGCAGCGTCCCCAGGAAGTTCCCCAGCAGCCCCGTATAAGCGGTGGCCAGGGCCTTGCCGCTGTGGTCCACCGCCAGGAAGCCCACCTTGCCGGTGTAGAGGTTGAAGCCGAACCAGCAGATGGCAAGCAATGCGATGCAGAACAGCAGAGCCCCCAGATAGCGGTTGTCGCAGGAAAGCAGCACCGTGCCGCCGAAGGACACCAGGCAGCCCGCCAGGACCCCGTCGATCAGATCCCGTCTCAGCATAGTCTGATTCTCTCCTCTCCGGGGACGATCTCGCCCATGACGTAGGCGGCCACGCCCGCCGCCTTGAGGGCGGCCAGGGCCCGGTCCGTGCTGTCGGCGGAGACAGCGAGACTCATGCCCACGCCCATGTTGAAGGTGTTGAACATGTCCCGCTCGGGGACCTTGCCCAGCCTTTGGATCAGGCCGAAGATGGGCGGCGTCTGCACGGCGGCCTTCTCGATCTTCGCGCAGAGCCCCTGGGGCAGGGAGCGGGGGATGTTCTCATAGAAGCCCCCGCCGGTGATGTGGCTGACGGCGTGGATCTCAGCGGCCTCCAGAGCGGCCAGGACGGGCTTCACGTAGATGCAGGTGGGGGTCAGCAGGGCCTCGCCCAAGGGCAGGCCCAGCTCCGGCACCACCCGCCCCAGGTCGGCGTGCTCCACGTCAAAGACCTTGCGCACCAGGGAATAGCCGTTGGAGTGGACGCCGCTGGAGGGCAGGGCCAGCAGCAGGTCGCCGGGGCGGACGGAGGCGGGGTCCAGGATCTTCGCCTTGTCCACCACGCCCACGGAAAAGCCCGCCAGGTCGTAGTCCTCGGCGCTCATGGTGCCGGGGTGCTCGGCGGTCTCGCCGCCGATGAGGGCGCAGCCGGACTGCACGCAGCCCTCCGCCACGCCGGAGACCAGGCTTGCTACCTTCTCCGGCTCGTTTTTGCCGATGGCGATGTAGTCCAGGAAGAAGAGGGGCTTTGCGCCGCAGCAGATGATGTCGTTGACGCACATGGCCACGCAGTCGATGCCCACGGTGTCGTGCCGGCCCATCAGCTGGGCGATGCGCTGCTTGGTGCCCACGCCGTCGGTGCCGGAGACCAGCACCGGCTCTTTCATCCCCTTGAGATCCGGGGCGAAGAGGCCGCCGAAGCCGCCGATGCCGGAGACCACGCCAGAGATGAAGGTGCGCTCCACGTGCTTTTTCATGAGCCGCACGCCCTCGTAGCCGGCCTCGATGTTCACGCCCGCGGCGGCGTAAGAGGCGGAATGAGAGTTTTGCATATTGTTTTTCCTTTCAAGCCAATAATGACTATATGAAGGCGAAAAACCAAAAAGCTTTTCGCCGCGCCGCGTTGCGGCGCAGCAAAACAGCACCGCTGTTTTGCCATATACTCATTTCAATGAGCATCGGGCGAATGATTCTATGAATCATTCGCTGCCAAACTTATTGTTTGGCAGTGAAATCAATCGAATCGTCGATTGATTTCGCCATCCGATGATCATTATCACGATAATCCAGCGCAGGCTCTGACGATCTCCCCGAAGGAAGTACAATCGTTTTTGACGGAGCTTTGCTTCGGCAAAAACCCCTACGCCGAGCTGCGCGAGGCCTCGCGCCGACCAAAGCGGGCGTCGGCCCGCTGCGATGAGCGCGAGTATTCAAATGCGAAACAAGTTTCGCATTTGCTATTCTTTCCCTGTCCAGCAGTAGGTGCAGACCTTCTCCCGGTCGATGCCGATGGCCTCCAGCAGCCCGTCCAGGGACTGGTAACCCAGGGAGTCGAAGCCCAGCTTCTCGCAGATGGTGTGCAGCAGGCACTTGCCCCGCTCGGTCTTGGCGTCGGCGTACTCGTCCAGGTGCTGCAGGCCCTCCTCGCCCTCCAGCTCGTTCACCACCCGGCGGGCCAGCAGGTCCATGTCCGAGTTGTTGCGGCTGAAGTTCAGGTACTTGCAGGCGTACATGATGGGCGGGCAGGCCGAGCGCATGTGCACCTCGGCGGCGCCGGACTCATAGAGGAATTCCACCGTGCTCTGCAGCTGGGTGCCCCGGACGATGGAATCGTCCACAAAGAGGAGCTTCTTGCCCTCGATGAGCTCGGGCACGGGGATCTGCTTCATCTTGGCCACCTGATCCCGCATGGCCTGGTTGGAGGGCATAAAGGAGCGGGGCCAGGTGGGGGTGTACTTCACGAAGGGGCGGGCGAAGGGCTTGCCGCTGCGGTTGGCGTAGCCGATGGCGTGGGGCACGCCGGAGTCCGGCACGCCGGCCACAAAGTCCACCTTGGGCAGGCTCCCGTGGGCCACCTCGTCCCGGGCCATGATCTCGCCGTTGCGGCAGCGCATGACCTCCACGTTGACCCCCTCGTAATTGGAGTTGGGGTAGCCGTAGTAGGTCCAGAGGAAGGCGCAGATCTTCATGTCCTTCCCCGGGGGGGAGAGGGTCTCGCAGCCGTCGGCGGTGATGCGCAGGATCTCCGCCGGGCCCAGCTCGTAGGCGTTCTTGTAGCCCAGCTTCTGATAGGCGAAGGACTCAAAGGCCACGCAGTAGCCGTCCTTGTCCTGGCCCACGTGCACCGGAAGGCGGCCGAAGCGGTCCCGGGCGGCGATGATGGCCCCGTCCTCGGTCATGAGCAGCAGGGTCATGGAGCCGTCGATGCGCTCCTGGGCGTGGCGGATGCCGGCGGCCAGGTCGTCCTTCTCGTTGATGAGGGCGGCCACCAGCTCGGTGCTGTTCACCTTGCCGGAGCCCATGGCCATGAACTGGTGGCTCCGGTCGGCAAAATAGTCCGCCACCAGCTGCTCTGCGTTGTTGATCTGCCCCACGGTGGTGATGGCGTAGAGCCCCAGGTGGGAGCGCACCAGCAGGGGCTGGGGGTCGGTGTCGCTGATGCAGCCGATGCCGATGTTGCCGGCAAAGTCCGGCAGATCCTTCTCGAAGCGGGTGCGGAAGGGGGTGTTGGCGATGGAGTGGATCTCCCGCACGCAGCCCTTGTCCTTGCTCCACACCGCCATACCGGCGCTGCGGGTGCCCAGGTGGCTGTGATAGTCCGTGCCGAAGAAGACGTCCATCACGATATCGCGGTGGGAAACCGCGCCGAAAAAGCCGCCCATCAGGCGAAGAAGAGCTTGGACAGGGTCATGGGATCCACATACTGCCCGTCCTTATACACCCGCATGTTGCCGGAGGCGATCTCGTCGATGAGCATGACCTTGCCGTCGGCGTCGTAGCCGTACTCGAACTTGATGTCGTAGAGCACCATGCCGCGCTTTTCCATCTCGTCGGCCACGATCCGGGTGATCTTCTGGGTCATGTCCTTGATCTCGTCGTACTGCTCCCCGGTCATCACGCCCAGGACGATCAGGCCGTCCTTGGTCACCAGGGGGTCGCCCTTGGCGTCGTCCTTGAAGGTCATCTCCACATAGGCGGGCAGATCCGCGCCGGACTCGATGTAATCGCCGTAGCGGCGGATGAAGGAGCCCACGGCCTTGTGGCGGCAGATGACCTCCAGCCCGTGGCCGAAGACCTTGGCGGGCAGGACTTCCATGGTGGTGTTCTGAAGGTCGGCGGAGACGAAGTGGGTGCGGATGCCGGCGGCGTTGATCTTCTCGAAGAAGTAGATGGACATGCGCAGGTTCACGTCGCCCACGCCCTCGATGGTGAGACCCACGCTGTTCTCGCCGGGATCGAAGACGCCGTCCTTGCCGGTGCAGTCGTCCTTGAACTTGAGCAGGTAGTTGCCGTTGTCGAGCGCGTAGACATTCTTGGTCTTGCCGGTGTAAATGAGCTTGCTTTCCATGATGATATATCTCCTTTAGTAAAAATTCGGAATTCAGAATTCGGAATTCGGAATGAAGGCCCCTTCAGTCTCGTTCGCTTCGCTCACTCGACAGCTCCCCCAAAGGGGGAGCCAAGGCCTTGCTTCCCCCTCTGGGGGAAGTGGCGCGAAGCGCCGATAGGGGTTACAGCTTTGCTGTGATCCCCGCGTCCTTTTCCAGCACCTTGGCGGCGTCGGCGGCGCGCTTGGCCGCCAGACGCGCTGCCAGAGCCGCGTCCTCCACCGCCAGGATCTGGGCGGCCAGGAGGGCGGCGTTGGCGCCGTTATTCACGCCCACGGTGGCCACCGGGATGCCGGAGGGCATCTGCACGGTGCTTAAAAGCGCGTCCAGCCCGTCCAGCGCGGGGCCCTTGCAGGGGATGCCGATGACGGGGAGGCTGGTGTTGGCGGCGATGGCCCCCGCCAGATGGGCGGCCATGCCCGCCGCGGCGATGAGCACGCCGAAGCCAGCTTCCCGGGCGCCCGCGGCGAAGTCATGGGCCTGCAGCGGGGTGCGGTGGGCGGAGTACACATGGGCCTCGAAGGGGATCTCCAGCTCCCGCAGGATAGCGGTGGCCTTCTGGATCACGGGCAGGTCGCTGTCGCTGCCCATGACGATGCCGACTTTTTTCATTTACGGCTCCTCACTTGATGGCGGGAGAGGTGTCCTTCTGCAGCACGTCGTGGGCGCCGCCCTCCACGATGGTGGTGGCGGAGACCAGGGTGAGGACAGCCTTCTCCTGGAACTCGGGAATGGTCAGACAGCCGCAGTTGCACATGGCGTGTCGCACCTTCGAGAGGGTCATGGCCACGTTGTCCTTCAGGGAGCCGGCGTAGGGCACGTAGGAATCCACGCCCTCCTCGAAGCTCAGCTTCTTGTCGCCGCCCATGTCGTAGCGCTGCCAGTTGCGGGCCCGGGCGGAGCCCTCGCCCCAGTACTCCTTGTAATAGGTGCCGCCGATGTTGACCTTGTTGGTGGGGCTCTCGTCAAAGCGGGCGAAGTAGCGGCCCAGCATCACGAAGTCCGCGCCCATGGCCAGGGCCAGGGTGATGTGGTGGTCATAGACGATGCCGCCGTCGGAGCAGACGGGGACGTAGACGCCGGTCTCCTGATAGTACTTGTCCCGCTCGGCGCAGACCTCGATGAGCGCCGTGGCCTGGCCGCGGCCGATGCCCTTGGTCTCCCGGGTGATGCAGATGGAGCCGCCGCCGATGCCGACCTTCACAAAGTCGGCGCCGCACTCGGCCAAAAAGCGGAAGCCCGCCGCGTCCACCACGTTGCCCGCGCCGATCTTCACCCTGTCGCCGTAGTGCTCCCGCACCCAGGCGAGAACGAAGCGCTGCCAGTCGGTAAAGCCCTCGGAGGAGTCGATGCACAGCACGTCCGCGCCGGCCTCCAGCAGGGCGGGGATGCGCTTTTCATAGTCCCGGGTGTTGATGCCCGCGCCCACCACATAGCGCTTGTGGGCGTCCAGCAGCTCGTGGGGGTTCTCCTTGTGGCTCTCGTAGTCCTTGCGGAAGACGAAGCTGCAGAGCCTCCCGTCCTGGGAGAGGATGGGCAGGGAATTGAGCTTGTGGTCCCAGATGATGTCGTTGGCCTCCTTGAGGGTGGTGCCCTCCGGGGCCCAGATCAGCTTGTCAAAGGGGGTCATGAAATCCCGCACCGGGGTGCTCGGGTCCATGCGGCTGGGCCGGTAGTCCCGGCTGGTGACCACGCCCACCAGCCTGCCCTCGGCCGAGCCGTCCTCGGTGACGGCGATGGTGGCGTGGCCGGTGCGGGCTTTCAGCTCCAGCACGTCCCGAAGAGTTGCCTCCGGGCTCAGGTTGGAGTCGCTGCGCACGAAGCCCGCCTTGGTGCTCTTGGCCCGGCGGACCATGGCGGCCTCGTCCTCGATGGACTGGGAGCCGTAGATGAAGCTGACGCCGCCCTCCTTCGCCAGGGCCACCGCCAGCCGGTCGCCGGAGACGGACTGCATGATGGCGGAGACCATGGGGATGTTCATCTGCAGGGGGCAGGGCTCCTCCCCCTTGCGGAACTTCACCAGGGGAGTCTGCAGATCCACCTTTTCGGAGCGGCAGCTGATGGGGGTGTAGCCGGGGATCAGCAGATATTCGTTAAAAGTATGGGAAGGCTCATTGATGATCTTAGCCATGTCGTCCTCCTTTAAGATTAATTGGCTTTGGTCTCGCAGTAGAGACAGCGGTATACCTTGTTGGCCCGGTCGGTGAGCTTGAAAACGTGCTTCAGCTCCTGCTCACAGGAGGTGATGCAGCGGGGGTTCTTGCAGAAGATGACGTTGGTCAGGGTCTCGGGCATGTCGATGCGCTTTTTCTCGATCAGCTCGCCGCCCCGGATCACGTTGACGGTGACGCCCGGGTCCACATAGCCGATCACGTCCAGATTCACGGGGATGTCGGCGTCGATTTTGATGATATCCTTCTTGCCCTGCTTCTGGCTGTGGACGTTTTTGATGATGGCCACGGAGCAGTCCAGCCGCTCCAGCTGCAGCAGCTCATAGAGCTTCATGCCCCGGCCGGCGGTGATGTGGTCGATGACGATGCCGTTTTGAATGGAGTCGATATTCACAGTTTTCCAGCCTCCTTTAAGAGCTTCATGATGAGGGCCATGCGCATGTACTTGCCGTAGAGCACCTGCTTGAAATAGCAGGCCCGGGGATCGTCGTCGATGGCGACGCTGATCTCGTTCACCCGGGGCAGGGGGTGCAGGATGGAGAGATCCTGCTTGGCGTTCCGGAGCTTCTCCGGCGTGAGGATGTAGCTGTCCTTCAGCCGCAGATAATCCTCCTCGTTGAAGAAGCGCTCCCGCTGGACTCTCGTCATGTAGAGAATGTCCAGCTCCGGCATGGCGCTCTCCAGATCGGTGGTCTGCACATAGGGGATGCCCTTCTGCTTCAGCGCGTCCTTCTTCACATAGCTGGGAAGCTTCAGCTCCTCGGGGGAGATGAGCACGAACTTGAGCCCCTCGTAGCGGCTGAGGGCGTTAATCAGGGAGTGGACGGTGCGGCCGAATTTCAAATCGCCGCAGAGACCCACGGTCAGGTGGTCGAAGCGGCCCTTCTCCCGGTAGATGGTCAAGAGGTCCGCCAGAGTCTGGGTGGGGTGGTTGTGGCCGCCGTCGCCGGCGTTGATGACCGGGATGCTGGCGGCGTGGGCGGCCACCAGGGGGGCGCCCTCCTTGGGGTGGCGCATGGCGATGATGTCGGCGTAGCAGCTGATGGTTTTGGCGGTGTCGGCCACGCTCTCGCCCTTGGCGGCGGAGGAGTTCTGTGCCGCGGAAAAGCCGATCACGTTGCCGCCCAGCTCGTACATGGCGGCCTCAAAGCTGAGACGGGTGCGGGTGGAGGGCTCGAAAAACAGGGTGGCCAGCTTCTTGCCGCGGCAGACCTCGCTGTATTTCGCGGGGTTTGCGATGATGTCGTTGGCGGTGTCGATCAGCTCCTGCAGCTCCTCGGTGGAAAAATCCAGAATGTTGATCAGGTGTCTCATGTATGTGCTCCTTTCCAGCTCTCGTCGGATGGGTTATTGCGAAACGCGATCAGCCTGGCCACGTCCGCCGGGCGGATGTAGCCCGTCTCGGCGGCCACGCGGGCGATCACGTCAAAATTGCACAGACTGTGGTTCTCCACCCCGGCGGCGGCCAGGCGCTCCAGGCCCTTTTGCATGCCGTAGGTGAAGATACTCACCACGCCGAGGACGATTGCCCCGGCTTCGCGGAGGATGTTCACCACTTCGATCACACTGCCGCCGGTGGAAATAAGGTCTTCCACCACAACCACCTTCTGGCCCGGCTCCAGCCGGCCCTCGATCTGGTTTTTGCGGCCGTGATCCTTGGCGCCGGAGCGGACGTAGCCCATGGGCAGGCCCAGCAGGTGCCCCACGATGGCCGCGTGGGCGATGCCGGCGGTGGAGGTGCCCATCAGCACCTGACAGTCGGGGTAAAAGCGCTTCACCAGATCGGCAAGGCCCTCCTCCACATGGTCGCGCACCGCAGGGGCGGTGAGGGTCAGGCGGTTGTCGCAGTACACCGGGCTCTGGATGCCGCTGGCCCAGGTGAAGGGCTCGTCCGGCCGGAAGAACACGGCGCCGATGGAGAGCAGATCTTTTGCGATGATCTCTTCGTTCATCCTAAAAACTCCTTTCTGCAGCGCTCCCAGGCGGCTACGGGATCGGCGGCCTGGGTGATGGGGCGGCCCACCACGATGTAGTCCGAGCCCAGCTCTCTGGCACGTTGGGGGGTGGTGACGCGCTTCTGGTCGTCCCCGGCGCTGTCCGCAAAGCGGACGCCGGGGGTCACGGTGAGGAAGGCGGCGCCGCAGCTGTCATGCACGCGCCCCGCCTCCAGGGGGGAGCAGACCACCCCGTCCAGCCCCGCGGCGGCGGCGTTGCGAGCGTAGGAGAGCACCACGTCCTCCATGGACGCGGGGATCAGCAGCTCGCCCGCCAGGGCGGCCTGGTCGGTGCTGGTGAGCTGGGTGACGGCCAGCAGCAGGGGCCTTGTCCCGTCGGGCCGGGTCAGACCCTCCAGGGCGGCGGCCATCATGGCCCGGGTGCCGGCGGCGTGGAGATTCACCATGTCCACGTCCAGGCCGGAGAGCACCCGCATGGCCTTTTTCACGGTGTTGGGGATATCGTGCAGCTTCAGATCCAGGAAGATCCGGTGGCCCCGGGCTTTGATCTGCCGCACGATCTGGGGGCCTTCCGCATAGAACAGCTCCATGCCGATCTTCACATAGGGCTTTTCGCCGCCGAAGCGGTCCAGAAAAGCCAGGGTTTCCGCCGCGCTGGGGAAATCGCAGGCGATGATCACGTCTTTAGCCATGGGCGCCTCCTATGAGTTCGCGTATATCGTCCGCTCCCAGGCGATCCAGCGCCGCCGGGAGGGCTTGGATGATTTTGGGGCAGGCGAAGGGGTCCCGCAGATTGGCGGCGCCTACCTGCACCGCCGCGGCGCCGGCCAGCATCATCTCCAGCACGTCCTCCGCGGAGCTGACGCCGCCCAGGCCGATCACCGGGATCCGCACCGCCCGGGACACCTGCCAGACCATCCGCAGGGCCAGGGGGAAGACCGCGGGGCCGGAGAGGCCGCCGGTGATATTCGTGAGGATGGGCCTGCGGGTCTTGAGGTCGATGCGCAGGGCCATCACCGTGTTGATGAGGCTCAGCGCGTCCGCCCCCGCCCCCTCGCAGGCTTTGGCGATGGACACGATGTCCGTCACGTTGGGGCTCAGCTTCACGATGACGGGCTTTTTCGTCACGGCCTTCACGGCGCTCGTGACCGCCGCCGCGGCCGCCGGGTCGGTGCCGAAGCTCATGCCGCCGCCGTGGACGTTGGGGCAGCTGATGTTGACCTCCAGCCAGCCCACCTGGGGCTGGTCGTCCAGCCGCCGGCAGACCTCGGCGTATTCCTCCACGGAAAAGCCGCTGACATTGGCGATCACCGGCTTATGAAAGACTTTTTGGAGCCTGGGCAGCTCTTCGGCGATCACCGCGTCCACCCCGGGGTTCTGCAGCCCCACGGCGTTCAGCATGCCCGCCGGCGCCTCCGCGATGCGGGGCGTGGGGTTGCCGAAGCGGGGCTTAAGGGTAGTGCCCTTCAGGGCGATGGCGCCCAGGCAGTTGATGTCGTAGAGCTCCGCCATCTCGTGGCCGTAGCCGAAGGTGCCGGAGGCGGGGATGACGGGATTCGTCAGCTCGATCCCGCAGAGGGAGACGCTCAGTCTGTCCACAGCATGTCCTCCTTGTCGAACACCGGGCCGTCTTTGCACACCCGTTTCGGGCCGGCGGCGGTGGGAATGGTGCAGCCCATGCAGGCGCCGAAGCCGCAGCCCATCCGGGCGTCCAGACTGATCTGGCCGGAGACGGGGCTTTTTTCGCACACGGCCCGCAGCATGGGGGCCGGCCCGCAGGCGTAGAAAAAGCTGTGGGGGAGGTCCATGGCCTCGGTCACCCGGCCCCGGATGCCGAAGCTGCCGTCGTCGGTGGTGACGGTGGGGGCGATCCCCAGGCGGAAGAGCTCGTCCAGCAGGATCAGATCCTCCCGACCGGGAAAGCCCAGGATCACCCGGGGGGAGCAGCCCTGCTCCAGCAGCCGCCGGGCCAGGCCCAACAGGGGCGAGACGCCGCTGCCGCCGCCCACGAGCAGGGGAGCGTCCCCGGCCCGGGAGAGATCAAAGCCCTTGCCCAGGCCCGTGAGCACGTCCAGCTTCGTGCCGGCAGGGAGAGTGCGGAGCAGCTCCGTCCCCTTGCCCACCTGCTCCACGATCAGGGAGAAGCTCTGCTCGTCCCAGTCGCAGACGGAGAAGGGCCGCCGGAGGAAAAAGCCCGGCAGGGAGAGGGAGACGAACTGCCCCGGGGTATGGATCGCGGAGCAGTCCCCCTGCAGGCGCAGGAGAGAGAAGCGGCTGGTCAGCGCTTCGTTTTCGGTGAGAGTAAAGACCGCTTGTTTCATAGATCAGGCATCAATCGTGGAGACGGTGATGGTCGTCTCCTCCAGAACGTCCAGCAGCACCCGCACCGTGTCCAGGGAGGTGAAGATGGTGACGTTGTTTTCGGTGGCGCACATGCGGATGGCCACGCCGTCCTCCAGGTGCTTGCCCCGGTGAAGGGCGCGGGTGTTGATGATGTAGCTCACATAGCCGGCGCGGATGGAATCCAGGATCTCCTCGCTGCCCTCGCTGATCTTGCGGCGGACGCGGGTGCGGATGCCGTGGCGCTTGAGGAAGGTGGCCGTGCCCACGGTGGCCTCGATGTTGAAGCCCATGTCGTAGAAGCGGCGCACCAGGGGCAGGGCCTCCTCCTTGTCCTCGTCGGCCAGGGTGACGAACACGGTGCCGTAGTTCTGCAGCTTCATGCCGGAGGCCTGCAGGGCCTTGTACATGGCGCGGGAGAGCTTGGCGTCGTAGCCGATGGCCTCGCCGGTGGACTTCATCTCCGGGCTCAGATAGGCATCCAGGCCCTTGATCTTGTTCCAGGAGAAGACCGGCACCTTCACATAGTGGCGCTTCTTTTCCTCGGGGTAGAGATCGAAGATGCCCTGCTCCTTCAGACTCTTGCCCATGATGACCTCGGTGGCGATGTCCGCCAGGGAGAAGCCGGTGGCCTTGGAGAGGAAGGGCACCGTGCGGGAGGAGCGGGGGTTGACCTCGATGATATAGACGTTTTCTTCCTTATCCACAATGAACTGGATGTTGAACAGGCCGATGATGCCGATGCCCAGACCCAGCTTCTTGGCGTACTGCAGGATGATCCCCTTGACCTTGTTGGAG
>JAFRQP010000050.1 GCA_017428565.1 Oscillospiraceae bacterium | reverse complement strand
GCTTGCAGAAGGTCTGGAACTCCATCTGCTCGAACTCGATGGTGCGGAAGGTGAAGTTGCCCGGGGTGATCTCGTTGCGGAAGGCCTTGCCGATCTGGCCGATGGAGAAGGGCAGCTTGGTGCGCATGGCCCGCAGGACGTTGGGGTAGTTCACATACTCGCCCTGGGCATTCTCCGGCCGCAGGTAGATGACGGACTTGGCGTCGTTGGTGACGCCGCGGAAGGTCTGGAACATCAGGTTGAATTCCCGGATGTCGGTGAAATTGTGCTTGCCGCAGTTGGGGCAGGGGATGTGGTGATCCTTGATATACTGGAACATCTGCTCCTTGGTCATGCCGTCGGCATGGGCCTCGGGGTCAAAGTCGTCGATCAGATTGTCCGCCCGGAAGCGCATTTTGCACTCCTTGCAGTCCAGCAGGGGGTCGGCGAAGCTCTGCACATGGCCGCTGGCCTCCCAGACCCGGGGATTCATCAGGATGTCGGCGTCCACCTCGTAGCTGTTGCGGCGCTCCTGGATGAAGCGCTTGCGCCAGGCGTCCTTCACATTGTTCTTGAGCCGCGCGCCCAGGGGGCCGTAGTCCCAGGTGTTGGCAAGGCCGCCGTAGATCTCGGAGCCGGCGAAGATGAAGCCGCGGTTTTTGCACAGGGCGATGATTTTGTCCATGGTTTTTTCGGTGTTGTTCATCATGTTCGTTCCTTTCCTGCGGCTGGCTGCCGCAGAGATGAATTATTGGGGAAAGCGTTCGCTTTCACAAAATAGTAATATATCACAGTTTCCCCGCCGCGGCAAGAAAAAACACGCTTTTGGCCGCTCTTTCCGGCTTTTGGCGGGCAAAAACTCTTAAGCTTTCTGAAATTCGAAAAAAAATGCTTCCATCTTGTGTCGAAAGGTGTATAATAAGGGTTACATAACGCACAACGCATGAGCGAGGCGGAAACATGGCGGCAGAAAAGGAAAAGAAAAAACGCTCCGGCAGGGGATGGAAGATCACCCTGCTGCTGTTCTTTGTCATCATTCTCGGCGCGGGCGCGGGGCTCTTCACCCTGGACGGGCGGCATGTGCAGTTCCGTCTGGTGGGCAGCTCCGAGATCACCGTGGCCTACGGCAAGCCCTATGTGGACCCGGGCCGCAGCGCCGTGAGCACCGGCCGGCTCTTCGGGCCCGGCACCCAGGAGCTTCCCATCGAGACCCAGGGCAGCGTGAATACCGACGAGATCGGCACCTATATCCTCACTTATTCCACCGAGTATCTGTACACCACTTACACCGCCCGGCGGGTGGTCCACGTGGCGGATCTGACGCCGCCCACCATCACCGTCCAGACCGTGGACGGCTACGAGCCCAGCTGGTTCACCGGCTATGAGGACGAGGGCGTCCTGGCCTGGGACGATGTGGACGGGGATCTGACCTCCTTTGTGCAGCGGGTGGATCTGGGAGACCGGATCGAGTACCGGGTCTCGGACAGCGCCGGCAACGAGGGCCTGGCCGTGCGGGAGCTCAGCGCCATCGCCCCGCCGGAGATCAAGCTCAACGGCGGCGAGGAAGTCACCATCAGCGCCCGCATGGACTTTGAGGAGCCCGGCTTCACCGTCGTGGACGGCACCGGACGGGACCTGTCCGAGTTCGTGGAGGTGGAGGGCTCCGTTACGCCCTACAAGCCCGGCAGCTATGAGCTGGTCTATTCCATCACCAACGGGGAGGACACGGTGAGCGTCACCCGCACGGTGATCGTGGAGCCGGTGGAGATCCCCGAAACGGTGCAGCCGGACGAAAAGACCATCTACCTGACCTTTGACGACGGCCCCGGCCCCTACACCGAGCGCCTGCTGGACATCCTGGCGGAATACGACGTGAAGGCCACCTTCTTCGTCACCTCCCTGAACCCGGAGTATGAGGACGTGATCGGCCGGGCTTACCGGGAGGGGCACACCATCGCCGTCCACTCCGCCAGCCACAACTACTACTATATCTACGCCAGCGAGCAGAACTACATGGACGACTTCAACGAGACCGAGGAGATGATCTTCCGGCAGACCGGCGAGTACAGCCGGCTCTTCCGCTTCCCCGGGGGCAGCTCCAACACCGTCAGCAACTTCAACCCCGGCATCATGACCCGCCTGACCGGCAACATGAACGCCATGGGCTACCAGTATTATGACTGGCATGTGGACAGCGACGACGCCGGCGGCACCCACACCACGGCCGGCGTGGTGTACAACGTGACCACCGGCTGCGCGGAGCGGCGCACCTCCATCGTGCTGCAGCACGACGTGAAGGATTACAGCGTGGAGGCCGTGGAGCAGATCCTCTCCTGGGGCTTCCGCAACGGCTACACCTTCCGGGCCCTGGATCTCACCAGCCCCACCGCCCACCACCGCATCGCAAACTGAGTTTTGCGTTTTAAGACCGAGACGCGTGAACGCCCGTCCCGCTGTTTGCGGGACGGGCGTTCTGAGACTGTCAAAAAACCTCGCTGAAATGTCAACGGACAGAGCAGCAGGGGAGCTCGAGGGGGCAAGGCCCGCCTCGAGTACAATAGCCCGCCGCTCGAAAAGCCTTGAAAACCAAGGCTTTTCGAAAACAGCATTTT
>JAFRQP010000049.1 GCA_017428565.1 Oscillospiraceae bacterium | reverse complement strand
CTCTTCACTCTTCACTTTTCACTCTTCACTCTTCACTTTTACTCGTCGCCCATGATGGCCTTTTCCCGGGCGCGCATCTGCGCCTTCATGGGGCCCTCGTCCACATGGTCGTAGCCCAGCAGGTGCAGCACGGAATGGACCGTCAGATACCGGATCTCCCGGTCAAAGCCGTGGCCGAATTCCGCGCCCTGCTCCTCGCAGCGGGGCAGGGAGATCATCATGTCCCCCAGCAGCACCGCGCCGCTGTCCAGATCCCGCTCGCAGAGCTCAGCGTCAAACTCCCCGGGGATCAACTCGTTCTGGGGGAAAGAGAGCACATCTGTCTCCCGGTCGATGCCCCGAAAGTCCCGATTCACCTGGCGGATGCCGGCATCGTCAGTTAACATAACTGAAATAATACAGTTTACGTCAACCTTTTCCGCGTCCAGCGCCCGAATGGCAGCCTCCCGGATCAGGCGGGCGGCGTTGCGGTGGCCCAGGTTTTTCACCTCGCGGCTGACGTAGATCTCATGGTTCATGGTCTTCTCTCGCTTTCGTAGATTGTTGGGAGAACGGATTGCCACGCCAGGCTCTTCGGTCACTGGTTCGCGATGACAGTGTAGGGGCGACCCTTGCGGTCGCCCGCGGATAAGACGCGCTTCCACAAGCGGATCGCCGGGGTAACAACCCCTCCGTCACGGCGCTTGCGTGAGACGCGCCGTGACACCTCCCCTTGCACAGGGGAGCTTGGGAAACGGCGGGCCGCCGGGGGCGTCGGCCCCTACATGGATACCCCTTCCGTCAATTCCGAATTCCGAATTCCGAATTCTCACAGCTTCCGGAATCTGCCCCGCTGTGTCGGCCCCTGGGGCTTCTTCGCCGTCTCGGGCGGGTTTTTCTTGTCATAGACCTCGTAGGCCTCGATGATCTTCTGCACCAGGCGGTGGCGCACCACGTCCGCGCCGGTGAGGGTGCAGATGGCGATATCGTCGATGCCCTCCAACACCTTCATGGCCACCTTCAGACCGCTGACCTTGTCCTCGGGCAGGTCGATCTGGGTGATGTCGCCGGTGATGACCACCTTGGAGCCGAAGCCGATGCGGGTGAGGAACATCTTCATTTGCTCCCGGGAGGTGTTCTGGGCCTCGTCCAGGATGATGAAGCTGTCGTCCAGGGTCCGGCCGCGCATATAGGCCAGGGGCGCCACCTCGATGTTGCCCCGCTCCAGATATTTCTGATAGGTGTCCGGCCCCAGAGTGTCGAAAAGCGCGTCGTACAGCGGGCGGAGATAGGGATCCACCTTGCTCTGCAGGTCGCCGGGCAGGAAGCCCAGCCGCTCCCCCGCCTCCACCGCGGGGCGGGTCAGGATGATGCGGTTGACCTCCTCCGCCCGGAAGGCGGCCACCGCGGCGGCCACGGCCAGATAGGTCTTGCCGGTGCCCGCCGGGCCGATGCCCAGGGTGATGGTGTTGTCCTGGATGGCCTTGCAGTAGTCCCGCTGGCCCAGGGTCTTGGGCTTGATGGGCTTGCCCTTGGCGGTAATGCAGATCACATCCCCCGCCAGCTCGTCGATCTGTTTTTCCTTGCCCTCGGCCACCAGCTTGAGGATATAGCGCACGTTCTGCGCATCGATGTTCTCCCCCTTGGCAGCCAGGGTCAGCAGGCCGTTGATGGCCTTCTCGGCCAGCATCACATCCTCGGCCTCGCCGCAGATATGGAGCTGATCGTCCCGGTCCAGGACCTTCACGCCCAGCTCGTTCTCGATGATCCGCAGATTCTGGTCAAAGGAGCCGAAAACCTGGATCACATCGTCCATCCGTTCCACTTCAATGGTTTTATCGATCATGTACATCTTCCTTTATGGGTAGTATTCCTTCGTTTCCGCGATATTTTCCACACAGTGGGCCCGCAGGGTCACCACCAGAAGGCCCTCCGTCCTTCCGACGGAGAAGCTGCTCTCCAGGATCTCCCCGTCGATCCGCTCCTCAAGCCGACGCAGCAGGGCCTCTTCCATTTCCCGCTCCCGCGCCGCTTCTGTGTCCGCGGGGGACATGCTCCGCCTCTCCTCCCGGATCAGCTTCACGGGCAGCGTAAAAAGCCCCTCTATCCCCAAAGTATATTCATGCACGATTGTATCACATTCGTCAAGGGCTTTTCCGGGAAAGTCGCTTATTTTCAGCCGATTTTTTCCGAACTGAAGGGAAAAACGGCTGGAGGAAGGGCCGCTCTCCCGGCGGCGCAGCATTTCCAGGGGGCAAACCGCCGTGAGCTCCCGCCAGGTGTCCGCCCGGATCTCCCCCCGGGCGCGGACCGCGCGGGCGGAGCCGGTCTGGCTCTCCAGGCTCCCGCTGACCAGGGTCTCCCCCGCCAGCACCGCGTCCCCCGGCTGCACCAGACTGTGGCCCTGGAGCACCGTCGTCTCCCGGATCACGCCGGGGGCGGCGGCCACCAGATCCGCCGCCTGTTCCTCCCGGTAGATCTCCGGCTTTTCCCGCCGCTCCCGCACCAGCACCAGCGCCCGGGAGCCGGAGACGTTCACCGTCATCCATCCCAGCTCCGGCAGCTCTGTCAACATCTGGCTGCGCACCAGGTCGCTGTCCAGAGCGGGCCAGAAGCAGCCCGGCTCCACCCCGCAGTCCGCCAGCGCCCGGAGGATCTGCCCCCGGCTCAGCGACTCACAGCCGCGCACCTCGATCTCCCAGACGAAGAGGGAGGAGACCAGCAGCAGGGCGAGCGTCAACGCTAGGGCCAGCAGCAGGGTCCGCCGTGCCTTGAGCCGCGCCCGGCTGCGGCTGCCGCCCCGAAGGGACAAAAGGCGCAGCTCCCCCCGGCAGCGCTCCGTCTGTTCCCGCAGGGCGGAAAGCGCACGCTCCGGCAGCGCCGCGCGGAGGGTGAGGGCATCCAGTCTGCGGATCTCCCGCAGGGGGATCCCCGCCGCGCCGCAGCGGTTCAGCAGCAGCTCCGGCTCGGGGCAGAGGATCTCCACCCGGGCCTCTCCCCGCAGTCTTTCCATCAGCTCCATGCTCTTTCCTCCTGTTCGCTCCACTCCGCACCGATGATTTTGCCGATGATGAGCAGCTCCCGCTCGTTCATGGCCTCGATCCGCAGCTCCGTTCCCCGCAGGCTCAGACTGCCCCGCCCGCCCCGCACGGCGATCCGCTCCGGCGTGCAGAGCAGAAGGCCCCGGTGGTTTTCGATGAGCGCACGGTGCGAGCCCGCCACACTCAGCTTCAGCAGCCCCAGGGCCTCCCCGGGGAGCGACAGCCGCTCCGACAGCTCCGCCGCGAAGGACATCCGGTTTTTCACCCGCATCAACCCCTTTTCCGTATATCTCTATGCCGACATGCATACTTTGAGTACCGGACAGGCCGCTGCGAAAGGAGACTGACATGAAGCAAAAATTCCCGATCCTGGCCGCGCTCTGCGCGCTGTTTCTGCTGGCCGCCGCCTCGGACACAGCCATCGAGCGGGCCGCCTACGGCCTGCGGCTCTGCTGGGAGCTGATCCTGCCCTCCCTGTTTCCCTTCTTTGTGCTCTCTTCCCTGCTGAGTCGCCTGGGCTTTCCGAGACTGGCCGGGCGGAAGCTTGCCCCCCTGGCGCGGCGGCTGTTCCACACCTCCGGCGCGGGGGTCACGGCGCTGCTGATCGGGCTCACCGGAGGCTATCCCCTGGGCGCGGCCTATGTGGCGGAGCTGGAGGAGCGGGGCGAGATCGGCCCCGGGGAAGGAGGGCGGCTGCTGGGCTTCTGCAACAACTCCGGCCCCGCCTTCCTGGTGGGCGCCATCGGCACGGGGGTCTTCGGCTCGGCCCGGGCCGGGCTGCTGCTGTACCTCTCTCACGCCCTGGCGGCCGTCCTCGGCGGTCTGCTGCTGCGCAGTCGGACAGGCCCAGACGCGCCGGAGCTCGCCCCTCCCCTTTCCCCGCAGCCCTCCTTCCCCCGGGCGCTTTCGGAGGCCGTGCGGCAATCGGTGCCGGCGCTGCTGAACGTCTGCGGCTTTGTGGTGTTCTTCACCGTGTTCTGCGGCTTTCTGGACGCCGCCGGCTTTCTGGACGCGCTGGCCGCCCGGCTTTCCCACCTGCCGGGGCTGGGGGAACAGCAGGCCCGGGCCCTGCTGCTGGGCTTCTGGGAACTGGGCGGCGGCGTGGGCGCCCTGCGGGGCCTGCCGCTCACGCCGGGGAACCTGGCCCTTGCCGCGGCACTGGTGGGCTGGGGCGGCGTCTCCGTCCAATTCCAGACCCTGGCGGTTCTGGCGGACAGCGAAATCAAAAGCTCCCCGCACCTGGCGGGGAGGCTGATGAGCGCCGTCTTCGGCGCGGCGCTGGCCTATGGATTGGGGACGCTTGTTCCAATAATTCTATAAAACACGGGCCGCCCAACAGGGTGGCCCGTGTTTATTCCATCTGTTGCTTCAGCAACACCGCAATTCTTCACTCTTCACTTTTCACTCTTCACTCAAAAAGCGAATACCACGCCGACGAGGGCGGAGCCCAGGATGAAGACGATGGGGTGCAGCTTTTTCGTCCGCTTGACGAAGCGGGTCAGCACGACCAGCACCGCCGCCAGGGCCAGGGCCTTCCAGTTGAAGAGCTCCAGGAGCTTTCCGGTCTCAAAATAGAGATCCGTGTGGAGCATGGCCACCTTGACCACCAGCAGTCCCGCCGCGGCGATGAGGCCGATGGAGCAGGGGCGAAGGCCGTAGAAGGCGGCGTCCACCAGCTTGTTCTGCCGGAACTGCTGCAGCACCCGGGCGATGATGAGAATGATGATCACCGAGGGGGTCACGAGCCCCAGGGTCGCGATGATCGCGCCGGGGACCCCGGCCGTGGTAAAGCCCACATAGGTGGCCATGTTGACGCCGATGGGGCCGGGCGTAGACTCGCCCACGGCGATCATGTCCGCCAGCTGCGCGGCTGTGAACCAGCCCGTCCGCTCCGCGATGCTGTAGAGGAAAGGCAGGGTCGCCATCCCGCCGCCCACGGCGAAGAGGCCGGTCTTGAAAAACTCCCAGAAAAGCCGGAGCAGGATCATTTTCCGCGCACCCCCCATCTGGTAAAGAGGATGCCGGCGAGGGCGCAGAGGATCACATAGAACACCGGAGAGATGTCCAGGAAGATGGACAGCACAAAGACCACCAGGAACAGGAGCAGGGCTCCCTTGTCCTTCACGGCCCCCTTCCAGAGCTTCAGCACGGCGTTGAAGATCAGCACGCACACGCACACGCGGATGGCGGCAAAGGCGCTCTGCACCGCGGGGATGTCCGCAAAATGGGTCAGCACGCCGGCGATGAGGGTGATGATGACCACGGAGGGAAAAATCACTCCCAGGGTGGCCGCGATGCCGCCCGGGATGCCGGCCGTCTTGTAGCCGATGAAGGTGGCGGTGTTCACGGCGATGACGCCGGGGGTGCACTGGCCCACCGCGTAATAGTCCATCAGCTCCTCATTGCTGGCCCAGCCGTGGCGATCCACGATCTCCCGCTCCAGGATGGGGATCATGGCGTAGCCCCCGCCGAAGGTCATGACGCCGACCCGGGCAAAGGCCAGAAAGAGCCGCCAGAGCTTTTTCATTTGCCGATAGCCTCGGTGAATTCCTTATACTTCTCCACCTTGGCGGCGCAGTCCTCCGCGTTCTTGCCGCGGACCAGCAGATAGACCTTGATCTTCGGCTCGGTGCCGGAGGGGCGCACGATGAAGCTGGAACCGTCGGCCAGCTCGAAATACAGCACGTTGGAGCCGAAGAAAGGCGTACGGTCCACCTTGCCCAGGCCCTTGACGTCGATGCTGCCGTCCAGGTAGTCCCGCAGGCGGAGCACTGCCTCGCCGGCGATCTCCTCGGGCGGGTTGGCGCGCATGTCGTCCATGATGGCCTTCATCTTGGCCATGCCCTCCAGACCCGGCATCACCAGGTTCACGGTCTTCTCCGCAAACCAGCCGTACTTCTCGTACAGGGCGTTCATGGCGTCCAGCAGGGTCATGCCCTTCAGGGCGTAGTGCGCGGCCATCTCGGCCACCATCATGGAGGCGGTGACGGCGTCCTTGTCGCGGACGTAGTCGCCCACCATGTAGCCGTAGCTCTCCTCATAGGCGAAGATGTACTGCCAGGAACCGGCGGCCTCCCACTCGGCAATGCGCTCGGCCATGAACTTGAAACCGGTGAAGGTGTCCTCAAAATGGACGCCGTTGGCCTCGCAGACGGTGCGGGCCATGCCGGTGGTGACGATGCTGGCCACGGCGCCGGCGTTGGCCGGCAGCTTGCCGGTGGCCTTGCGGGCCTGGATGATGTAGTCCAGCAGCAGCACGCCCATCTGGTTGCCGGTGATGGTCACATACTCGTCGCCCTTGCGCACCATGGTGCCGATGCGGTCGGAGTCCGGGTCGGTGCCGATGATCAGGTCGCTGCCCTCCTTCTTGGCCAGGTCCACGGCCAGATAGAAGCCCTCCGGGTTCTCCGGGTTGGGGGAGACCACCGTGGGGAAATTGCCGTCGATGACCATCTGCTCGGGCACGGGGATGAGGTGCTTGATGCCCAGGCGCTTCAGCGCTTCCGGCACCAGCTTGTAGCCGCAGCCGTGGAAGGGGGTGTAGACGATCTTCAGATTGTCCGCCGCCTGTCTGACAGCCTCGGGGTCGATGGCCTGGGCCAGGACCTGCTCCAGGAAGGCCTCGTCGGTCTCCTCGCCGATGATCTCGATGAGGCCCTTCTGCACGGCCTCGTCAAAATCGCAGCTCTTGATGCCGGAGAAGATGTCGATGGCGTCCATCTGGCGGGCAATGGCCTCGGCATGGCGGGGCGGCAGCTGGGCGCCGTCGGACCAGTAGACCTTGTAGCCGTTGTACTCCTTGGGGTTGTGGCTGGCGGTGACGTTGAGGCCCGCGGTGCAGCCGTAGTAGCGCACGGCGAAGCTCAGCTCCGGGGTGGGACGCAGGGCGTCGAAAATGCGCACATGGACGCCGTTGCCGGCCATGACGCAGGCGGCCTCCCGGGCGAAATCCTCGCCGTTCAGGCGGCAGTCGTGGGCGATGGCGATGCCCTTGCGCTTGGCCTCCTCGCCCTCGGCGCAGATGACGTTGGCAAAGGCCTGGGTGGCCCAGCGGATCACATGCACGTTCATCTGGTGCAGGCCCACCTTCATGGTACCGCGCAGACCCGCGGTACCGAACTCCAGGGGCGCGAAGAAGCGGCTCTCGATCTCCTTCTCATCGTCCCGGATGGCGTCCAGCTCCTGCCACTCGGCGTCGCTGAGGGCGGGACTGTCCAGCCAGCGCTGGTATTCTTCCTTATAGCTCCTCATTGTTCTCCTCCTTTGATAATGCGACTGCATCGTCATACAGATTTTCGGGTACGTAGATATCCACGCCCTGGCCGCTCATGCCCAGCACCACGCGGCCGAAGCCGCCGTCGCCGGGATCGACGCAGGCACAGGGAATGCCATAGGCCTCCAGCATGTTCACCAGAAGCCGATCCGACATGTCCACACAGCTGCGGTGACAGAAGAAGCGCGCCTTCACCGGCTGCCCGTCCTCGCTCTTGGGCCAGCGCTTCAGCAGGCCGCCCAGCTCTTCGCGGCCCCACTCGATTTTCGGTCCTTCCATACAGAAGCACTCCTTTATACTGTCAGGGGACCGCCTTATTTGTGATAGCGGGATCCCTCTCTTATTTTATACCCCCGATAGAGCTGTTCTGCAAGCATTATTCTTGCCAAATGATGAGGAAATGTCATTTTGCTCATGCTCAAACGGAGATCCGCCCGTTTTTTGACAGTTTCTGACAGCCCGTAGGAGCCTCCCACCACAAAACAGAGCTTTGGCTTGCCGGAATTCTCCCGATCCTCCACCAGCTCCGCCATAGCCTCGCTGGGCAGCTCCTTCCCCTCCACGCAGAGGGCGACCACATAGGCGTCGGGCGGGATGGCGCGGAGGATCTCCCCCGCCTCTCTCTCCAGAGCGGCCTCGATCTCCCCCCGGGAGGGCTTCTCCGGCAGGCGCTGCTCCTGGGGCTCATGAAGCTCCAGCCGGCAGTAGGCCCCCAGGCGCTTCTGGTACTCTGCGAAGGCGTCCAGATAAAAGCGTTCCTTCATTTTGCCCACGCAGATGAATTTGACCGAAAGCATGTATGCGCTCCTCTCGTTCCTTGTCTTTCCCCCGCTGAGGGAAGCACATGCGGCCTTACCGGCAGAAGGCCAGGGCGCGGTCGCGGACGGCCCGGGCCAGCAGCTCCTGCACCAGGGCGGGATCCCCGGGATAGCGTGCCGTCAGCAGCGTCTCCCACGCGGCCAGCCAGCGGCCGAAGCTCTGCCGCTCCGCCGCGATCAGCTCCCGGCTCTCCTCGTCCGCAGAGAGCCAGCGGGCGTCCGTCTCGGCGTTCAGGGCAGCCAGCCAGAGCGTCTTCCGCTCCCGCCAGCCCTCCTCGTCCTCCGCCGAGGTGTCGATCTGCGCGTGCTCCGGGCAGAGGCTTTCCCGGACCTCCAGTCTCAGGCCGAACTCATGGCTCTGCCGCCAGCACGTCGCCTGCTCCGGATCGGCGGCGTCCAGCTCCTCCGCTCCGGCGAAGATGGCGGCCCAGTCCTCGCTCCCGGCCTCCCGGGCAAAGCAGAGCAGGGAGACCTTGTGCATCACCAGCTCCAAGCCCATCCGGGCGGCGGTTTCTTTGCCGCCGAGGAGCTCCCAGGCGACCGCGCAGGCCGCAAAATGCTCCTGAAATGCCGCCCGCTCCGCCTCGATCAAGGGGCGCTGGGCCTCGTCCGCCTCGGCGAGCCATTCCTCGTATTCCGCGTCCAGCGCCTCCGCCCACAGGAGAAGCGCCTCCTCGGACGTCTTGCCCTCCGCTTCCCTTGCCAGGGCAGCATGCTCGCCGCAGCGCGTCAGGGTCCATTCCGCCTTGCCGTCGCCCAGGCCGGTGAGGGCGGGCTGGCAGCTTGTCAGCGGCGCGGGGGCAGGCGCGGCCTCATACTTCTCCGGAAGAGGAATGACGATCTCGACCCAGTTTGTATAAGCGACAGCGCCCCACCATACAAATCCCAGGCCCTGCTCCTCCATCGGAGTGTCCGGAAAAACCGTCCTTCCATCCTCCCTGCTCCACCGTTCAAATCTCAGGCACAGATCCCGCCTGACCTCTCCTGCCGCCACGTCATCCGCGGTCACTTCAATCCAAAACTCCGCTTTCTCAGGCTTCCCCGGCTGGAGATGGCTCAGATCATAGTCGTGAAGCTCATCATTACCAAAATAATAATACCCTTCGCTGTCCCATCCACAGGAACTCAGGGAATCGTAGGCGTAGGTCTCTGTCCCGGTGCTCGTCACCGTGATCTTGACTTTCACATAACCGTCCACCGGGGCCTGGATCTCAGAGCAATCTTCCGCCTCCAGCAGCAGAGAGGGATCATAGATGGGGAAGCTGTAAATCATCGGCTCCGACTCCACCTTCTGGCCATCCTCTGTCTCGGCCCGTGCAACAAGCTGCAGCTTTGCCAGTCCGTCCTCCGCGTTCTCCAGATCCCATTCGTCGATGGTATAGTCATAGTTTATCCGAGCGTAATTGTAGTGATTCGCCCAAAGACTGTAGCCTTCTCCTTTGTTATCTACCGTCACTGTCTCATAAAAAACGAAGGCTCCCGCGCTCTTGTCCCAGCGATACAAGTCCAGCACTGCGCCGAACAAAGAAACATCGCCGAGATTGTGGAGAAACCCGTATATATTGATCTTCCCGCCGACCTCGTGATCTTCATTCCAGTGCCAAATGTGGTCTACTTCGAACCCGATCTTCGCTTCTCCCGCCGGTTCTCCGCTGGCAGGGGATACGGCGCCGTCCGGGATCTCCGGTTCCTCCGGCTCCTCGGGGGGCTCCCAGCCGTAGTCGTCGCTCTCATCCGCGGGCAGATCCCGGAAGATGATGGCGTCGCAGCGCTTACAGCGGAAGCGCAGCGCCTTCCCGCCGGGGCTGCTCTCGTGGTCCACGATCTTCCCCTCGTCCCAGTCATGGCCCAGGGCGGGGAGGATCTCGGTCTTCGTCTCTCCGCAGGAGCAGACGTAGGTCACGGAGCCCTCTTTCGTGCAGGTCGGCTCCGTGCGGCCCCGCTCCCGCCAGTCGTGGGTATGTCCGTCCTCGGCCAGGGCGGCGGCAGGCGTCAGGCCCAGCAGCATCACCAGGGCCAGCGCCAGGGCCAGCAGCTTTCTCACGCGCTTCATGGAAGTCCCTCCTTTGTGATCCGTATCGCATTTCTGTTCATATATATCCATAATAACTATAACAAAAAAACCGCCCGGACGCAAGCGTTTTTGCTTGTGTCCGGGCGGACTTGTCCCGGCTCCCCTGCAAGAGGAGGCAAGGCCAGGGGACGTTCGGGGACGGCCCCTGCGTCGGAGACGTTCCGCCTGATTTCAATGCCGAATGTCGATCGTCAGGCAGCCCAGCACCGGCGCGCAGTAGAGCTCCGCCGCCGTGCCCGCCAATGCTCTGCCCGTCTCCTCCATAGCCTTCTCGGGCCGATTGTTCTCCCGGCTGAGATGGGCCAGGATGATCCGCCGGGTGCCGCCCTCCGCCAACTCCCGGGCGAAGGCCGCGCAGGCCGCGTTGGACAGATGCCCCCGGGCGGAGAGGATGCGCTTTTTCAGATAGATGGGGTAAGGCCCCCAGCGCAGCATGTCCTCGTCGTGGTTGGACTCCAGCAGTACCGTGTCCGCGCCGAGGAGCGCCGTACGCATCTCTTCGGTGACGCAGCCGGTGTCGGTGGCGTGGGCATAGATTCCCTCCCCCTCGATGCGATAGCCCACGCTCTCGTCCGTGTCGTGGGAGGTGTGGAAGGCGGTGATGCGCAGGCTCCCCAGGTCAAAGGGCTCCCCCACCGGGATCACCCGCAGCTTCTCCTGGAGCCAGGGCTTGGCCCCCAGGAGCCGGGCGGCCACGGTGTGGGGCGCAAAAACCGGGAGGTCTAGCCGCTTCACCAGGCTCTCCAGCCCGGAAATATGATCGGAGTGCTCATGGGTAATGAGCACTCCGCCGATTTGTTCCATTCCGAGACCCAAGCCAGCCAGGGTCCCGTCCACACGGCGCTTGGAGATCCCGGCGTCGATCAGGATTCTTGTCTCTTGATTCTCCAGCAGCAGGCAATTGCCGGAAGAGCCGCTGGCAAACACGTGGACCCGCATCATCCGATGGAGATGATCTTCTCGCTGAGCTCCGCGTTCTCCCGGACCTCCACGATCTCGATATCCGCGCCCAGGCCCTGGAGCTTGCCCACAAAGTTCTCGTAACCGCGTTCGATGAAGTGGATGTCCTCCACCTCGGTGACGCCGGCGGCGCAGAGCCCCGCGATCACCATGGCCGCGCCGGCCCGCAGGTCGCAGGCCAGGACCTTCGCCCCGGTGAGACGGCGCCCGCCCTCGATGATGGCGATGCGCCCGTCCACCTGGATCTCCGCGCCCATCTTGCGCAGCTCGTTGACGTACTTGAAGCGGTTGTCGTAGATGCCCTCGGTGATGACGGAGGTGCCCCGTGCCAGGCACAGCAGGGTGCCCATCTGAGGCTGCATGTCCGTGGGGAAGCCGGGATAAGGCATGGTCTTGATGTTCACCCGGCGCAGATTGCTGGCGCCCTTGACCAGCACGGAATCCTCGTACTCCTGCACGATGGTGCCGGTCTCGCGGAGCTTCGCGCTGATGCACTCCAGGTGCTTGGGGATCACGTTCTTCACCAGAACCTCCCCGCCGGTTGCCGCGGCGGCGACCATATAGGTGCCGGCCTCGATCTGGTCGGGAATGATGGAGTAGCTGCCGCCGTGGAGCTTGTCCACGCCGTTGACCTTGATGGTATCGGTGCCCGCGCCGCGCACGTCCGCGCCCATGGAGTTGAGGAAGTTGGCCAGGTCCACGATGTGGGGCTCTCTCGCCGCGTTCTCGATGATGGTCCGGCCGGAGGCCAGCACCGCCGCGATCATGATGTTCATGGTGGCGCCCACGGAGACCTTGTCCAGATAGATCCGGGCCCCGTGAAGCCGGCCGCCTGCGGCGTCGGCATAAATAAATCCGTTCTTTACGTCGATGGTCGCGCCCAGGGCGGTCATGCCCTTGATGTGCTGGTCGATGGGTCGCACGCCGAAGTTGCAGCCGCCGGGCATCGTGGTCTTGGCGCTGCCGAAGCGGCCCAGCATGGAGCCGATCAGATAGTAGGACGCGCGGATCTTGCGCATCAGGTCGTAGGGCGCGTCCTGATAGCGTGCCTTGGTGCAGTCGATCTCGATGGTGGTTTTATTGATATAGCTGACTCTGGCGCCAAGCTCGGCCAGAATGGTCAGAAGCATGTCGGTGTCGCTGATCTGGGGGATATTTTCGATCCGGCACACGCCCTCAACCAGCAGGGCTGCGGGGATAATGGCCACGGCCGCGTTCTTCGCACCGCTGATCTCCACTTCGCCGCGGAGGGCTTTTCCGCCGTTGATACGATATTTTTCCAAAGTAAGCACCTTCCAAATTCTACGGCTTTCCCTCGGTTGGGGAACACTGATTGTTGATTATACCAGATCTTGTGGTCAATCGCAAGTGTTTTCTTTTTTCGGGCCCTCGAGGCCTCGCTTATCCGTGTTCCCGCAGCCAGCGCTCGGCCTTCAGCACCGCCGCGATGGTCTTGCCGTCGTCGATCTCGTTGCGCATGACCATGTCCACCAGGGTCTTGAGCGGGATCTTCTCCTGATTCAGAAACTCTCCCTCGTC
The DNA here is from genome assembly GCA_017428565.1 of Oscillospiraceae bacterium. Lineage (GTDB taxonomy): Bacteria > Bacillota > Clostridia > Oscillospirales > Oscillospiraceae > Limivicinus. Next base: position 26,301 of record JAFRQP010000049.1, on the reverse strand, counting down.
GGGATGGGTCTGACCCCCGTGCAGGCCGCGGGCCAGATAGATGTGCAGCACCTCGGTGGAGAAGCCGGGAGAGGTGCACATGGCGCCCAGGTCGATGAGCTCATCCGCGGTGAAGCCTGTCTCCTCCGACAGCTCCCGCACCGCGCAGTCCAGCGGATCCTCGCCGTACTCCAGCTTGCCCGCCGGCGCTTCCAGCATCATGCGGCCGAAGGGATAGCGGAACTGGCGCACCATGGTGCAGACGCCGTTTTCGTCCACGGGCAGGATGCACACGCCGCCCGGGTGCTCCACCACCTCGCGCCGGCTGAGCTTCCCGTCGCACAGCTCCACCCGATCCAGGCGAACCCGGACGATGACGCCCTTGTATTTCTCCTCGCCGTCGATGCGCTTCTCCGCGAAGTCCACAGCAGACCGCCCCGCTTTCTTCCCGCTTCATAATGAAAATGATTTACATAATTCGAGCATTCTGAGTATAGCATAGCTTTTATGAAATTTCCACATTTTTTTGCAAAAAAAGGGGCAAAATAAGTTGTAAAATGTATGTTAAATCTAATTTTTTACGTCATTTTTGTTTCTATTTGATGCAAGGAGGAAACAGTTCGGTTACAGCTTGAAAAACTTCTGACAGAGCGGCCGCAAAACGCGCGTCGTGTTGTATTTTTCTGATTCATACTTGTAATGATTTCCCCTGCTGCCTCGCCCATGAAGGACGCAAAAAGCCCCGGGTCCGATCGTCAGTCTGGCCCGGGGTCTTATGCTTTTTGCCGTTTTACTCGCTCAAAAGCTCCACGATCTTCTGGTAGTAGCCCTCGGCGTCCTTGCGGAAGCGCTTCTCCATGCCGCGGGCCTGCTCCTCGTCGGCGCAGAGCAGCTGCAGATGGATCATCTCGCCCTTGCCGTCCGCCATAGCCAGCTCCACCATGCAGCCCTTCTCGTCCAGGCTGTGGCGGGCGGTGATCATGGCCATGCGGCGCATCCGCTCCTCCACCGGGGCGATACCTCTGAGCGCCTTGGAGCGCACGGAGTAGGGCAGGCTGCTCTCCGTTGCGTCGGCGTTGCGGGCGCCCTTCTCGGTGATTTGGAAGCCCTCCTCGCTCTCCGTCATGTGCCCGGACTTGAGCAGATCGCTGATACAGTCGGAATAGTCAAAATAACCCATCCCGTCGTCCACCTGGCACAGATCCAGCAGCGTCTGAGGGTCCACAGGCGCCGGCAGCCGCCGCAGCACAAAGAGAATGAGGATCTTGATATCCAGTTTGTCGTGAATGAAGCCCAGCTGATCCATGCCCAGCCCTCCCCTTTTCTTTTCTCTATATTATACTGCATCCCCGTCTTTTTTCAAGGGAAAAATCACACTGCCGCCCCCGGGCGCATAGACTGTGGTGAAACCTGAAAGACAGGAGGCATTTTTATGGCAGATCGCGTCGCCCCCGGGCCGGCGAATCCCAACGCCGTGATCCGGGAGGCCGTATCCATCAACACCCGCAAGATCTTCGACAGCTGCCGCGACAAGGACTGCATCGACGATCTGCGGGTCTACCCCACGGAGAGCAGCCAGACCTACATAGAAAACGCGCTGAGCGTCCGGCCCCGCAGCGCGGAGCTGCTCTACTGCGCGGTGAACGTGGAGCCCATCAGCTTCAACCGGGGCTACTACACCGTGGACTGCAGCTACTTTTACCGCATCGTGGGCGAGACCTTCCCCGGCGGCCAGAGCATCCAGGGTCTGGCGGTGTTCGACAAGCGGGCCATGCTCTTCGGCAGCGAGGGCAGCGTCAAGACCTTCTCCTCCGAGGACCCGGTGCCGCCGCAGGAGAGCTCGGAGCTGCCCGTGGCGGTGGTGGACTCGGTGGACCCCATCGCCCTGTACATGAAGCTGGTGGACGCAGAGAGCCTGGGCCCGACGGAGCTGGAGCAGCGGGCCATCCCCGGCTTCATCGCAGACGCCTTTCCGGAGCCCCTGGTGCTCACGGACACGGCCCGGCGCTGGTACGCCACCATCGGTCAGTTCAGCATCATCCGGCTGGAGCGGGACACCCAGCTGCTGATCCCGGCCTACGAGTACAGTCTGCCCGACAAGGAGTGCCCCGGGGCGTCCCAGGACGATCCCTGCGAGCTCTTCAGCCGTATCCGCTTCCCGGTGGAGGAGTTTTTCCCGCCCAACTCCGTGGAAAACGCGGAGGATTACCGCAGCATGGTATGAGAAAAGCCCTCTATGGGATGTGTCCCGCATCCCATAGAGGGCCGTTTTGCGTTTGGAGTTTTGAGCTAACGTTCTCCTGAAAACGCAACTCTCAAAACTCAAAACTTTCAGCCCTGCTCGGCGAGGTAAAGGCGCACCCGGCGCTGAATGTTGGCGGCGCACTGCTCGGCGCTCAGTTCCCCTGCAAAGTATCGGGCAGCCTCGCTGCGCAGGATGCGATCCACGTTGCGGTCCTGCCGGCACACCGCCGTGCAGTCGTCCACCCGGCGCAGGTATTCCTCCATCATCGGCTCGATGCCGGCGAATTTCACCAGCAGGTTCTCCCAGGGCACGTCATCCGGCCAATAGGGATCCTTTGTGCTCGCCCGGCGGACCATGCAGCCGTAGTGGGCGTTCATGTTTCGAGAGAGCACGTTGAAGCACTCCTCGTGCCCCTCCAGACTACCGCTCACATAGAAGCTCAGAAAGTCCCAGCATTCCGGCTTGTGCAGAGAATAGGCGGAGATGGCCACGCTGCCGGTGGGCTCAAAGACCATGCCCAGCTCCGGGTAGCCCAGGTTCACATAGTCCTCGGTGCCGTAGCTCTGCCAGCAGTGCAGCGGGGTCACCCAGCAGTCCATGGCCCAGTCCTGCTGCAGCAGCGCCGGAGGCGCCTCCGGACTCTGCTGCAAATCCGCGCTGTAGCGCCACCAGTCCGGATCCTCCTCCGCGGGAAACTCCGCCGCGGCTCTCAGCAAATGGAGGAAGAGCGGACTGTCAAAGAAACAGGTCCCCGTCTCCCAATCCACCAGCTTCTCGCTGTACAGATGGGTCAGAAACAGCAGTTCGAACATCCGGTCTCGGTTCTGATCGTTCCGGAACAGGGTTTGGCAGCCCTCTTCCTCCCGAATGCGCCAGAGCGTCTCATAATTCCAGTTCTCCGGCCCTCCGACAAGAGATTTGGGGGCGATGCAGGTCTCCACATAGAACCAGCCGGGCAGTTCATAGAGACCGCCCCGAAACTCCATGGCCCGCAGCAGCGGCTGATAGAAGGCCTCCCGTCCCATGCGGGGATCCGCATCCATATAGGGATAGAGATCCTCCAGATAGCCCTTTCGCGTGAGCAGCATGTGGTCCGTGTCCGGATTCAGCAGATACATGTCCGGGGCCTTTCCGGCTGCGACGTCCAAGGCCAGAGCGTCCTGACCCCGCTCGAAGCCCGCAGGGTCCCCCTCCACGCCGGTGGGGACATAGTAGTTTTTGATCTCGACCAGGCAGTCAGGATGGCTCTGATTCCACTCCAGCACATATTTGTCCAGCGGGTAGACCGACACCTCGCTGTTCACGGCGATGGTCAACACGCAGGCTCCGTCCTCCTCCCCCAGCTCTCCCGCGGGGCGCAGGCGGTAAAGCCGTCCCTCGGCATCCAGGCAGAGGAAGCCCTCTCCCTCCGGCAGGAGTTGACGGCAGGACAGGCCTGCGCGGGCAAGGGTCAGGAGCTTTTCCGGGCGGCTGAGATCCGGCTGCAGGCGAAAGACGCTGCCCTGATAGCTGAAGAGCAGGCCGTTTTCGTCCCCGCTCTCATAGCGCAGGGGCAGATCCAGGCTCAGCAGCGGCACAAAGCGCCTGTTCTCCGCGTCGATGCGGCTGTAGACAAAGCGCCCCTCAGCGCTGCGGCTCAGCAGCACACGGCCGTCCGGCAGTTTGCAGAGCGAGGCGGAGCCGCAGTCTTCGCACCAGAGCAGTTCTTCTCCGTCCAGCACACACAGGCTGATCCGGCCGCCGCTGCCGCTGCCCAGGGCGTAGATCCGGCCGCCGCTGACCTCGATATGAAAGGGCAGCCAAGCCTCCGGCGCCTCCTCCGGCGCGAGGGGAAGCACGGCCAGCTCCTCCCCCTCCGGGCTGAGCTCCGCCAGAACATAGTCGGCGCGCTCCTCCGTCCCCCGATCCACCAGAGCGTAAAGCCGATCCTCCTCGGCGCGGAGCTGCCAGATCCGCCGGGTCGCCGGCACCAGCATCTGAAAATCGCTGCCGTCCGCTGCCAGGGAGCAGATCTGGGTCTGCTCCCCCAGCCTGCAGCAGAAATAGAGCCGGCCGCCCATAGGCGTGATCCCCGCAAGCTCGATCCGCCGTCCTTCAGGCAGCGGGATCTCCTCGACGCTGTAGCGAAGACGCTCCCGACTGTCAGCAGTCTCCTTGACGGAGAGCAGCGCCGTGCCTTCCTCTCGCCCGTCTTCCCCTCCCGCCGGTTTCCCGCAGGCGAAGAGAATTGCCGCCAGGGCCAGGATCAGTAGAAACGACAACATAGGTTTTTGCATCAAAAACACCCCTTTCAACCAGAATACGTTTCAGACGGTCGAAAGGGGGCAAAGAAATCCGGGAGCTGTGAAAAAAGGTGAAAAAAACATGGGACGGGAGGGCGGCTTCCTGCACGGCGCCGCGTCTCCCGTCCCTTGTGTTCGTCTTGTTTACTCTTCCTTGCGCACGATGTGCTCCCTGTCCTTATAGATGCTGTCCGGCGGGATGACGCCGCGGACGCAGGAGGTGGGATAGATATTGCTGCGGCGGCCCACGACGGTGCCCGGGTTCAGCACGCTGTTGCAGCCGACCTCCACATTGTCGCCCAGGATGGCGCCGAACTTCTTGCGTCCGGTGGGATGGGGCTCTCCCGGCTCCTTGACCACCACCAGGGTCTTGTCGCTCTTCACATTGGAGGTGATGGAGCCCGCGCCCATGTGGGCCTTATAGCCCAGGATGGAGTCGCCCACATAGTTGTAGTGCGGCGTCTGCACCTTGTCGAAGAGCACCACGTTCTTGAGCTCCACGGAGTTGCCCACCACGGCCCCCTTGCCCACGATGGCGCTGCCGCGAATGAAGGCGCAATGGCGCACCTCAGCCTCATGGTCGATGATGCAGGGGGCGCCGATGTAGGCCGAGGGGAAGATTTTGGCGTCCTTCGCGATCCAGACGCCCTCCTCGGGATGGTCGAACTCCGCCGGGTCCAGAGTCGGCCCCAGGGCCAGGATGAAATCCTTGATGCCCTCCAGCGCCTCCCAGGGGTAGGTTTTGTCCGCAAACAGGGGCGCGGCGATGGTATGGCTCAGATCCAGCAATTCTTCGATCTCGATCATGTCACTTCACCCTGATGAGCTTTCCGGCCAGGCGCATGGCCTCGATGATCTGGTCGCACTTGGCCTCGCAGAGCTCCTGGGTCGTGGCCTCCACCATCACCCGCAGCAGGGGCTCGGTGCCGCTCTTGCGCAGCACCACCCGGCCGTTCTCGCCCAGCTCCGCTTCCACGGCGGCCTTGGCCGCCAGGACCTCCGGGCAGTTGAGGGTCTCGTCCTTGTCGGTGACCACCACGTTTTTGAGCTTCTGGGGATAGGTCTGCATGCCGGAGGCCAGCTCCGACAAGCTCATCTTGCTCTCGATCACCGCCTCCATGATCTTGATGGCGGTGAGCAGGCCGTCGCCGGTGGTGGCGTAGCGGCTGAAGATAATGTGGCCGGACTGCTCGCCGCCCAGGAGATGCCCGTTCTGGCGCATGTTCTCCGCCACATACTTGTCGCCCACGGCGGTCTTTTCATAGCCGATGCCCAGGGCGTCCAGAGCCTTGTACAGGCCCATGTTGGACATGATGGTGGTGACCACCTTGCTGTCCCCCAGGCTGCCCTTTTCCTGCATGTAGCGGGCGCAGACGTACATGATCTTGTCGCCGTTGACCACCTGGCCCTTCTCGTCCACGGCCAGGCAGCGGTCCGCGTCGCCGTCGAAGGCGAAGCCGATGTCCAGGTGCTTCTCCCGCACCAGCTCCTGCAGATTCTCGATGTGGGTGGAGCCGCAGTCCACGTTGATGTTCAGCCCGTCGGGCCGGTTGGCGATCACATAAGTGTCGGCGCCCAGGGCGTCAAACACGCTCTTGGCCATCATCCAGGTGCTGCCGTTGGCGCAGTCCAGCCCCACCCGGTAGCGCTTGTAGGAGCGGGTGGCCAGGGAGATCAGATAGCCGATGTAGCGGTTGCGTCCGGCGGCGTAGTCCACGGTCTGGCCGATGTCCGCGCCGGTGGCAAGAGGCAGCTCCTCATCGGAGTCCAGAAAGGCCTCGATCCCCTCCAGCACCGACTCCTCCATCTTCTCGCCGTTGGAGTTGATGAGCTTGATCCCGTTGTCGCAGTAGGGATTGTGGCTGGCGGAGATCATGATGCCGCAGTCGAAATCGTCCACCCGGGTGATGTAGGAGACGCTGGGGGTGCTGGTGACGTGCAGCAGAAAGGCGTCCGCCCCAGAGGCGGTGATCCCCGCGCAGAGGGCGCTTTCAAACATGTAGCTGGAGCGGCGGGTGTCCTTGCCGATGACCACAACGGCCTTGTGCTTCTGTCCGTAGTACCAGCCCAGCCAGCGGCCGATGCGGAAAGCATGATCGACGGTCAGGCCCTTGTTGGCCTCTCCGCGAAAACCGTCGGTCCCGAAATATTTACCCATGGAAATCCTCCCATCTATGCATTTGCTCCCCGGACGCGCCGGGGAAGAACATATCAGATTTTGGCGGCGGCAGCCTGGTCCAGCCAGACCGTCACCTGCAGGGGAAGCTGCAGAAAGGCCGCGGGCACATAGCTGTCGTCCCGGGCGTAGAGCATCTGGTGGACAGGCCGGGCCTTCTCTTCCCCGAAGGCCAGCACAAAGATCTCCCGCGCCTCCACCAGCGTCTTGACGCCCATGGTCCAGGCATAGGCGGGAACCTTTTCCTCCCCGCCGAAGCGCTCCGCCAGCTGGCGGCGGGTCGCATCGGTGAGCTTCTGGCGGTGGGTGCGGGAAGCGAAGGGCGTGGCGGGCTCGTTATAGCCCACGTGGCCGTTGTCCCCGATGCCCAGCACCGCCAGATCCAGGCCGCCCGCGGCGCGCATGGCCTCCTCATAGCCTTCAGCCGTCTCCGCGGACAGGAAGCGGCAGTTTTCCGGGGAAAGATCCGTCTTTTCCACCAGACTCTGCTCCAGCTGACGGAGGCAGCTGAGCTCCACAGGGCAGTCCTCGAATTCGGTCACGGCAAAGAGGCGGGCCTTCTTCAGGCTCAGCTCTCCCGCCGCGCACAGGCGCGCCAGCTCCCCGAAGAGGGGCTCCATCGTGCGCCCGGCCGCCAGGGCCAACACGGCCTCCGGCTTTTCTGCCAGCAGCGCGCGAATCTGCTCCGCGGCCTCCCGGCAGCAGTCCTCCCGGCTGAGAATGATCGTTTTCATGGCAAAAACCTCTATAAAATCCCGCCGAAGCGGCAATACTACGAAGAAAAGGGGGTGGAAGCTTGGCTATCGTTCTGATCCGGACCCTGATCATCTATTTCTCCCTGCTGCTCATCCTGCGTCTGTTGGGCAAGCGGCAGCTGGGCGAGATGGAGCTGTCGGAGTTCGTGGTAGCGGCGCTGATCGCGGATCTGGCGGCCCACCCGCTGCAGGATATGGGCATTCCGCTCCTCAACGGGCTGATCCCCATCCTGGTGCTCTTCTGCTGCGAGGTGCTGATCGCCGGCTGCAGCATGAAAAGCATCCGCCTGCGGGGTCTGATCTTCGGCAAGCCCAGCCTGCTGATCGTCCGCGGCAGGATCCTGCAGCAGGAAATGCGAAAAAACCGCTTCACGCCGGACGAGCTGATGCAGGAGCTGCGGGCCCAGTCCGTCACCGATCCGAGCCAAATCGAATACGCGGTCCTGGAGACCAACGGGAAGCTGAATGTGATCCTCTTCCCGGCAGAACGCCCCGCCACCGCCGCGCAGCTGGGGGCAGACGCGGGCGAGGGGGGCTATCCCATCATCGTCATCAGCGACGGGCGGGTGCTGGAGGCCAATCTCCGGCATCTGGGATATGACCGGCGCTGGCTGGACCGGCAGCTGCGGTCCAGGGGCGCAGCCTCGCCAAAGCAGGTCTTCCTCATGACGGCGACAGCCGCCGGCCGGGTCTTTTTTGCCCCCAAGGAGGCACGGCCATGAAACGGGAGGCCGCCGCGGCGGCGCTGTTGCTGCTGCTGATCGCCCTCACGCTCCGGCATCTGCAGACGACGGACCGGCTGATCGGCGCGGTAGAGCGCAGTCTCCTCCGCACAGAGCAGGCCGCCGGGGCGGGCGACTATGACACGGCGCTGGAGGCGCTGGAGGAGGGCCTCCGGCTCTGGAACGGGCACAGGAGCTATGCCCAGGCCCTCTTCCGGCACCCGGATCTGGACGCCCTGCAGGACGCCTTCTCCGGTCTGGAGCTGGCCCTTCGCCAGCGGGACCCGTCCTGGCCCGCCGCGCTGCGTCTGCTGCGCTATCACCTGGAAATGCTGGGGCAGATGGAACACCCCAGCATCCGTTCGATCTTCTGAGGAAGGGGGATCCCGCCGCTGTCGCGACGGGGTCCTCTTCTCCCTGCACAGGTCTTATTGCTTTTCGGTGAGCAGCTTCGAGAGCTCCTCCATAAAGGTGTTGATGTCCTTGAAGCTGCGGTAGACGGAGGCAAAACGCACATAGGCCACCTCGTCCACATCCTTCAGGCGGGCCATCACCATCTCGCCGATGGCGACGGTGCTGATCTCCCGCTCCAGATTGCTCTGCAGCTCCTGCTCGATCTCGTCGGCGATCTGCTCCAGCGTCTGGAGGGAGACGGGCCGCTTCTCGCAGGCGCGAACCATGCCGTTGATGAGCTTGACCTTGTCGAAGGACTGGCGGCTGCCGTCCCTCTTCACGACCACCAGGGGCAGGCGCTCGATGATCTCATAGGTGGTAAAGCGCTTCTGGCAGGCCAGGCACTCCCGACGGCGGCGGATGGTCGCCCCCTCTTCGGCAGGGCGGGAATCGATTACTTTACTCTCAGTATAGGCGCAAAAGGGGCACTTCATGTCTGATCTCTCCTATCCCATGCAATCCAAGCGGAAACTGGTATCAGTATACCACAAGGGGCTGTGGTTTTCCACGGCTTTTTGCAAAAAAGTGCTTATTTCTTGTACCCCGTGGTGAAATCCACCACGTTTTCCAGAGGCTGACCGGCCAAATAGCGCCGCAGATTCTCCGCCGTGATGTTCACCACCTGCTCCAGGATGTCCGGCAGGTGGAAATTGCCCGCCACATGGGAGGTGATCAGGAGATTGTCCAGATCCCAGAGAGGGCTCTCCGCCGGGATGGGCTCCACCTCGGCCACGTCGATGCCGGCGGCGGCGATCTGCCCCTGCCGCAGGGCGTCGATCAGCACCTGGGTCTCCACGGCGCTGCCCCGGCCGCAGTTGACGAAAATCGCGGTGGGTTTCATGGCGGCAAAGCGCTGGGCGGTGAAGAAATGGACGGTGTCCGGCGTGCCGGGCAGGATCGAGAAGATCACGTCCGCCTCCGGCAGCACCCGGTCCAGCTCCGCGGTAAGGCAGAGCTCGTCCACATAGTCGGGACGCTCTCCCGGGCGGCGCTTCACTCCGATGACCCGGGGCGCACCCAGGGCCTTGGCCATGCGGGCATAGTTGAGCCCGATGTCTCCCAGGCCCACCACCAGCACGGTGGCGTCGGTCAGGGAGGTGACGGGGCCGGCGTCCTTCCAGGCGTGCTGACGCTGAAAATCCCGGTAGGTGTGGAGCTTCTTCATCAGCGTCAGGGTCAGGGCCAGACCGTGCTCCGAGACCGCCTTGCCGTAAGCGCCGGTGGCGTTGGTGAGCTTTACGCCGGGGGCAAGGATGCCTGGCTTCAGATAGGCGTCGGCGCCGGCGGAGAACAGCTGCAGCCATTCCAGCTTCGGCGAGCCGGCGATCCAGTCCGCCGGCGGGAAGCCGACGATGATCTCCGCATCCCGGGCCATCTCCCGGGTCAGCACCCCGCTGGGCGCGCAGACGAAACGGCAGCCCGGCGCAGCCGCCTCCAGCTTCTGTTTATGGCGCTCTTCCAGCGCCAGATTGAGCAGAACAGTTTTCATGGGAAATGGCTCCTTTCTCGCGATACTTTTCTCTTCCAGCGTAAATCAGTATAAAGCATTCCCTGCGGGAAATCAAGGCAAACCGAAAGGCGCAGGCGAGGAAACGGCGGCTTCTTCGCGGCCCTCCGGGCCAAAAGGGACAGCCAGCCTGCTGCAAGGCAGAAAAAACCGCCCGATGAATCGGGCGGTCCGGATTGTCATTTGATTTTTGGGCGCAGTAATCCCTTGGAAAAGGGATCCTATTTTTTACGCCGCCATGATGGGGAGCTCATCCTCTTCCAGTTCCAATCCCGTCGCGGGATCAATCCTGGTGCGGTACTCCGTCTCCTGGTCATCGACCTCATCGGTCTCGTCCAAGCTTGTCTCTGCAAGATCCGGCGCTTCCGGATCACTCGTTTCGGGTCCCCCGCTATGCAGCAGGGCGGTCAAAAGAATGACCGCCGCAACTGCAAGCAGAGCCAAAAGGATCCAAAGGCTCTTGCGATTCACAAATTAGAAAATGGGCGTCTCGTTTTCCCCAAGGCTGGTAACAATGACGTCGGACTTCGCAAGAACAGCAACCTTCAGCTCGGGAATCTCATACTGCTTCTTCATTTTGTTTTCCTCCACTTCTCTGCCAGATACCGCTTTGCCGGAAGGAAAGGCCCGGGCAAAACAGCTATGCCGCGCATATCAGAGTAGACATAACCCACGCGGCTTTCGCTACATGTTGAACTATACACCAGTTCGATTTCCTTGTCAAGTACAAGAAGATGACAATTTGTTCATTTCTTGTATTTTTTATGTTAACTTTTTTATGACAACGGTTTTCGAACCGAAGAGTATGCGGCAGCCTGCGAGGCGCCCCGGCGCTCCCCTCTGCTCTCCCGAGCAATGCGCCACAGGCATAGCTCCTCGGCGGACTTGCCTTCGCCGTTTTCGGGTGCAGCAGCCTCCCGCCGTTCTTCACTCCCCTGCTCCAGGAAGGGAAAACCTCCCGGCCTTTCGGCCGGGAGGTTCCCGTTGCTTGGATCGTTCTTGCCAGGGCCTGGCAGATCAGGGGAAGATCGGAAGCTCGTTCTCTTCCAGAGAGACCTGCGTCTCTTCGTCGGAGCTTTCACCGGGGTCTTCGCCGGGGTTTTCGCCGGGCTCAGTCTCCCCCGGGTTCTCTGCGGGGGGCTCCTGCGTCGAGCCCTCGCCGGTCTGAATCTGGGGAGTTTCGTCCGCCGGAAGTTCGGCGTCCTCGGGATCGGTTTCCGGGTCGGAAGCGATTTCTTCCGCTTCGGCTTCCTCGGGCAGGGCGTCCTCTGCTTCGGACGTCTCCTGGGAAGCCTTCGCTTCGTCCTCATTTTTCCCGCCCTGGAGGCCCAGCGCGGCGTAGACCAGGATGCCCACAACCGCCAGGGCCGCCAGCAGGATCCAAAGATTCCTGCGCTTCATGAATGATTTCCTTTCTGATCAGTTGCCGAAGTACAGCTTGGCGGTCTGGTTGTAGATCACCATGGACTTGACCATGTTGAGGAGCTTGGCGTCCGTGCTCTTCTGCATGCAGTTGAGGATGTAGCTGAAGGCGCTGTACTCACTGCTGTAGACAACCTTACCGGTGCTGTCGGTGATAACGAAGGTGTAAGGCTTATCCAGGTTCTTGGCAGGCACGTTCTTGCTCTCGATGTAGATCATGCCGTCCTTCTGGACCGGCTTCACCTTGGTGCCGTTGATCTTGAAGGTCAGGCTGCTCAGCTCCACGCCGTCACCCAGCGTGAAGTACTGGCGGATCTTCATCTCGTTCTCCAGCATCATGGAGGAGCCGACATAGGTCAGGACATCCTCGTCGATGGTGGTGATCACGCCGGCATACTCGGCCAGATCCTCGGCAGTCACAGCGCTGATGTCGCCCTTGAGAGGAGCGATATTCGCAGTGTTGTACTTGAAGTACACCTGCGCGTAGTGACCGAAGTCATTCAGCGCGATCATGGTGTTGACCAGCTTCTCATCGGTGGAGTTGGCAATGACCTTGTCAATGTACTCCTGCGCGGTGAAGATGAAGCCGTCGGGCAGGTACTCGCCTTCCTTGTCCAGGATCACGAGCTCCTCATCGGCGCCGTTGTACAGCTTGATGGTGACCTGGTCGTTGAACATCTTGGGACCGATGTCGAAGCTGTAGCCGTAGGCGTACTTGCCGCTGACCTTGACCTTGTTGCCGCTCTTCACCGGGATCTTGGTGCCGTTGACGGTAACATAGGCGCCGGAGTCAGCCAGAACGTCGGCGGAAAGGAACAGGTAGCCCTTGACCGAGAAGTTCTCGCCCATGACCATGCTGCTGCCGTAAACCTGAGCGCCCACGGGAGCGGTCTTGGTGTCGGTGTAGGTCTCGCCGTCCAGCTCCACCGTGGCGGTGAAGGTGATGGTGCCGTCGTCGTTGAGCTCGCTGGTGATTTCGGCATCCAGGATCTGCTCATCGCTGCAGTCGATGCAGACGAAGGTGGCCTTGGCGGTGTAGCCATCCCACTCCCAGGTGGGCGGAGCATAGGTGTGGCCGGTGGGAGGAACCTCAACGTCCTTCTCATCGGTGTAGGTCTCACCCTGGAACTCGACGGTGGCGATGAACTTGTTGTAGGTGGTCTCGGTGCAGCTGGGGAAGCCGACCGCACCGGTGATCTCAGCCTCCAGGACCTGCTTGTCGCCGCAGACGGAGCAGGTAAAGGTGGCGGTGCAGTTCATCAGGTCGATCCAGTTCCACTCAGGCTCGCCGTACTGATGCTCGTCGAGCGGGAGGAGCTCCTCGTACTCGTCGGTGTAGGTTTCGCCCTGGAACTCCACGGTAGCGATGTAGGTGGCAACGCCCTGCTCCATGCAGGTGGAGCTGGTGGCGCTGACCTTCACCTCCGCCTCCAGGACCTGCTCTTCGTGGCACATGGAGCAGGTGAAGGTGGCGGTGGCGCTCATGTGATCGTCACTCCAGTTCCACTCGGGCTCGCCGTACTGGTGATCGGCGATGGGGATCTCCACGACCTTCTCGTCGGTGTAGGTCTCGCCGTCCACCACGACGGTAGCGGTGTAGCGGATGTAGCCGGGTTCGGTGCAGCTGGCGTTCACGGCGAAGGCCGTGATCTCGGCCTCATAGCTCTTGGAAGCGCCGTCCTGCGGGCAGGAGAACACGGCGACAGCGGAGCTGAAGTCATCTGCCCAGATCCAGTGGGCCAGTTCGAACTCGTGATCGTGATCCTCGGGGATGGAGGAGGCGCCCAGGAAGACCAGCTCCTCGCGAGGCAGGTTCTCGTCGTTGTCGGAATCGCGCTCGTTCTCCTCATAGGTGGTGATGGTAACGGTGCCGACGCTGTCCTGCGTGAAGGTCAGGGTGAGGATGGGATCCTCGGGGCTGATGCCCTCCAGGTCGACCCAGGCCAGGACAAGGTGTCCCAGATCCTCGGTGCGATCCACGACAGCGGTGTACTGCGGGGTGATAGCGATGCTGGTGAGGTGCACGGTGCTGGGATCGAAGTCGATGACGATCTTGCCGTTGTACATCAGCTCATCGGGCTTGATGATGACGACAGCCTGCTCCTCGACCTTCTCCTGATCCGCGTCGCCGGGCAGCTCCACGCGGGCGAAGTCAAGACCGCCGCCCACGGGCTCCTCGATGGGCTCTTCAGCGGGAGCGGGCTCCTCAATGGGCTCCTCCTCGTCGATGGGCTCCTCGATAACCTCATCCAGCTCGGCGTCGGGCTCGGCGCCGGGGATCACAGCCAGGAAGTCCTCGGAAGAGAAGCGATCAACGCTGATGGGCTGGGTGATGCCGGCCGTAAACTCGCCGGTATCGACGCCGAGCTCAAGCAGGCCGCCGACAGGCCACACACCGTCGGCAAAGCTGCCCACATTGTAGATGTAGCCGTCGCCCCACAGATCGTCGACCATGATGATGTCGACCTTGTTGGCGCCCTCATTGAAGCAGCTCCAGAACAGGTTGGCGCCGTCATAGTACAGGGACTGGAAGTACGGGGTATCGCAGGTGTAGCCCAGGTTGCCCATGCGCGACGGACGGAACCAGCCGGAAACGACGTTCTGATCCAGCATGGCGCCCTCGTAGATGTTGCCCTTCTCGTCCAGCAGGAAGAAGTAGTCTGCATAACCGTAGCCGTAGGCGGTGTAGTCGTAGGAGCCCTCGTAGGCAATGCCGACCAGGTTGGCGGAAGCGCCGGAGACGAAGGCGCCCAAATACTGACCGGTGGTCTTGTCGATCAGCAGGACGTAGGTGCCGTACACACCAAGCAGGATGTTCTCGCCGCTGTTGGGAGCAGCACAGATGTCCATGAAGCCGATGGGAGACTCGGCGCCCACAGGCGTGACGCTCCAGTCGTTCGGGTTGACGCTGTAGAGCGTGGAGGTATGAGCATTGGAGTCGAAGGTGGCGCCGTACAGAGCGCCAGACCCGTCGTAGGTGAGGGAAGCCATGGCCAGACGCAGGTTGGAGCCGTTCAGCTTCTCATACTCGGGCAGGGTCTTCAGGTTGAAGGCGGAGAACCACACAGCGCCGTTCTCGTCCCAGACGATGCCGTTCAGATCCTTGTCGACGAACTTGACGGTGACCTCGCAGGTGCCCGAAATCTCGGGATTCAGCAGAGAGGTGGCGGTGATGGTGGCAGTGCCCTCGGCCACGCCGGTGGCGACGCCGTCCTCGTCCACGGTCACGATGCTCTCGTCGGAGGAGGTCCATTCGACCGCGTCGTCAATGCCCCAAGGCCGCACGTCGGCGCTCAGACGGATGCTGCCGGTGCCGATGATGAGAGCCTCTTCGGGATTGACGGTGACGGACTCGACCTCAGCGTCCTCCAGCTCGTCGGTGAAGTTGATCTTGTAGGTGGAGAGGTTCATGGCGTAGTCGTACACCTGGACCAGCAGGTAGGGGTACACTTCCTCATCGCCGAAGATCTCCTTCAGGTCGAAGCTGTAGTACACTTCCTTGCCGCGGATGGTGTCTTCCACAGCGCCCTTGGCGTCCAGAAGCTCGCCCTCGTCGGTAAAGACGGCCACAGCCGCGATGAACTGGTTATCGTGGGTGATGATCTCCAGGGTATCGGTGGCGGCCTCTTCGCCCTCGATGGGCTCATCGGTGGGTTCGGGATCGTCAATGATCGGGGTATCGTCTTCGTTGGGCTGAGCAGCACCGCTGTTGATGGGCAGCTCGTAGTCGTCGCCGCCGGGCTCCTCGGTGGTGTTGCGGTAGACGCTCACGATGTCAGGAGCGGTGTTGTCGATCACGAAGGGGATCGTCAGCTCGCTGCCCTTGCCCAGAGCATCCCAGCGGACAGAGCCGTCGGAATTGACGTAGTACTCCAGGGCCAGCTGGAAGTGAGCAGTCAGCTCATCGCCTTCGTTCACGTGTCTGGGCACGTAGTTGAAGGGGGTGGAGGTGCTGGTCTGCTGCCAGGTGGACTGGTTCTGATAGTAGTAGGCCGCGTAGGAGCGACCGCCCTGCATCTCAGTGCCGGTCACGGTACGGTCGTACTTGTCGGTGATGAAGAAGCGGGAAGCGCCGGCATTGCGGATCTGCGTGTAGCGGACGCCGGCAAGCATGTCAGCCGAGTTCAGCGCGTTGCGCTCGGGGTGGTAGGTCTCGTCGTCGAGCAGCGGGTTGCCGCCGAAGTAGTAGGTGTCGCTGTCGCCGGCATACTGCACCAGGAAGGTCTCTTCCTCCAGCGCAGCTTCGCCCAGGCCGCCCGCGGTGGTGCTGGCATAATACATGTAAGGAGCGATCGTCTCGCCATCGCCGAACTCATACATGTACTCCAGACGGGAGCCACGGTCGAACATGGTGGCATCGGAGAAATTGCCGTTGAAGCCATAGATGGGGATGGAGTGCAGGACACCCAGGGCGCCGTCGTTGGTGTCGCCCTCCTGGACGAAGAGGAAGCCCTCGACATAGTTGCCGTTGAAGGCGTCGTAGTCGCTCATGTCATAGTAGACGTGGGCTTCGATCAGGGCGGTCTCGCCGCCGGCCAGCTCAACAGAAGCACCGTTCAGGGTCTCGAAGGCGATCTTGGCGTCGGCGGTGTCAACGTTGCCGTCCTCGTCAAGGTCGGCGTTCTCCAGGTTGTAGATCTCAACGGTATCGTCAGCGCACCAATCCAGCAGACGCTGGGCGTCCAGGCCATTGGAGACGCCGTCGCCGTTGAAGTCAAGGGCAAGGGCAGCCGGGGTGTAGGGCTCGCCGTTGACCGTCCAGTTGATGCGAGAATACACGGGAACGGTGTACTCGGTGCGGTAGGAGCCGTTGATGAACTGGGTGAAGAGCTCACCGTTGAGGTACAGGGACATGTCCTCATCGCTGAAGTTGGTCACGGTGAACGCGGTGTAGAAGCCGTTGTACACTTCACCGGTCTCCACCTTCACCTTGCCGTCGGCAATGGCGGTCCAGGCGGATTCGGGAGCGGTCTCGGGCAGGGCCGCGATCTGGATCAGGGAGCGGGCGGTGATGGCGGCGTTCACGTCCACCAGGCCGGAGCCCTGCTTCATGATGGACCAGTAGTTGCCGGTGGCCGCCTCGCGCAGAGGCATGGAGGTGGACATCAGCAGGGACTGGGCGATGGCGCGCTCAGTCAGGTTGGGGAACTTCTCCGCCAGGCCGCTCTCGCGGATGTACTGGCGCAGGACAGCGGTGGTACCGGCCACCTGAGGAGAGGCCATGGAGGTACCGGACATATACTCGTAGCCGTCATGCGCGCTCGTCGGGCTGCTGGAGCCTCTGTTCGCGCCCCAGATGCCCCAGATGTTGCCGCCGGGGGCGGTGATCTCGGGCTTCATGGTCAGGGCACCGTTGCCGCCCCAGGAGCTGAAGCTGCTCATCTGCTGGAAGGGGGAAGCGGTGGTGTTGCTGACGCCCTCGGGAATGATGATGGTGCCTTCGACGTAGACCACGCCGTTGGCCTCCTTCACCTCGCCGGACTCGAGCATCAGGTAGCCGTCGTTCTGCATGATGGAGACGGCAGGCGCGGAGTACAGATAGCCGGACAGGTTCATGTTGATGGTGCCGGGCTGGTTGTTGGCCACGATGGTGGCAACCGCTCCGTTGGCAGCGGCGCCGTTAGCCTTCACGTAGAAGGAAGAGCTGCCGCGCCAGGCAACGCCCACGTTACCCTCCAGGATGTCGGGGCCAAGGGCACCGAAGTCTTCCTCCTCATAGCCGGCACGGGTCAGCATGATATAGGTGTAGGTGCCGGGGATGGTGCTGATGGACTCGTTGCCGTATCCGGAGGTCTCCGAATAGGTGATGTTCGTACCATCGAGCAGCTGCATGGGGACAGACAGGACGCCGGTGGTGTTGTCAACAGACGCAACCGACAGGGTGTTGTGGTAGGTTGCGGGAGAACCGCCGGTCTGATAGTTCACGTCGTCCGCATACAGGAAGTTGGGACCGACGGAGAACTGGGTCCAGCTGTAGTTGTTGCCGGCAGAGTTGGCCCAGACAAGACCGTAATTGACCAGCTTGTTCAGGGTATTCACGTACTCGTCGTTGGTGGTGTAGCCGGCGACGGAGGAGCCCAGAGACAGGTTGACCGCATCGCAGCCAAGGGTCATGGCGTCCTCAATGGCGATCATGTAGTCGGAGTCGTAAGCGCCGCCGCCCTTGCCGAAGACCTTCATGATCAGCAGCTGAGCGTCGGGAGCTTCGCCCTGGGTCATCACGGTATCCAGGGCTCGGTCATAGCCGTTGCCGCTGGGGATGTACTTGTTGGCGGCGGCAATGCCCGCCACGTGAGAGCCGTGCTCGCCCTGGGCGTCGTTGAGGTGGATGATGTCCAGGTCACGATCCACATAGTTGACGGCGAAGGGGACCTTCGCGTTGCGGTACACGCCGTCGTAGCTGCCGATGAAGGAAGCTGCGTTCAGCTGATCCCACACGGCGGCCACGTCGGCCTCGTCCATGAGGTCGACGGGGTTATCGCGGGTCTCGTTCAGCTCGTCGATGGCGTACTCGAAGGCGCCGGCGTCAAAGGACTGGTGGTCGATGTCCAGGCCGGTGTCGACGATGGCGATCTTGCTGCCCGCGCCGGTGTAGCCCAGGTTCCAGGCGGCGGAAGCGCCGGTCATCTCCGTGGCGATGATGTTCTCGACCTCTTCCGTGGGGAAGTACTGGAGCTCGATCACGACATCCTTAACGCCGATGACGTTGCGGATGGCTTCGATCTGGCCGTACTGCACGTAGGCAGAGATGCCGTTCATCGCCAGGGTCAGGTTCCAGACGACCTCCAGCTCGGCTCCGTCCAGAGCCTCGGCAGAGATCTTCTCCGCCATCGCCTGCTGCTCAGCCAGAAGGCCGGAACGGTAGGATCCGGCTCTGGCAGGGGCATAGCCCGCGTCAATGGCGGAAGCGCCCTGCAGGATGATGGTCACGCGGACGTACTCGTCGTCAGCGTAGAGAGGCTCTTCCTCTTCCACGGGGTCGTGGGCAGGATTAAGCCGCTCGGGGATGATGTCGTTGTCGACCTTCTCAAACGAGAGCTCGACACCGGTGCCGCCGGGCTCCTCGGCGGGCTCTTCCGCAGGCGCGGTGACTTCGGGCTCTTCTTCAAGAGCGAAGCCGGTGGCACCCAGGGAGAGGACCATCGCGAAGACCAGCAGCAAGGACAGGAAGTTTTTCCAAGTCCTTCTCATGCTTCTTTCCTCCTTCAAAAAAATATTGACTGGTTTATATAAGGTGTCTCCACTTTATATACAGATTCTTTTTGGCCGAAGCTTTATTTCAGCTCCGGCTCCGGCCGCTTCGGGGCGGGAGGAAGGCCGATCCGTCCCTCCGGCGCCGCACGCTCCACGCCCGGGAGTATCCGAACCGTGTCCAGCTCGCTATCCAGCAGCCACAGCGACAGCACCGGGGAGCTGCGCAGCCGATGCACAAGCTGCACCGGATGGCCCAGGGCCTCCTCCGCGGCAGCCAGCACCGCATCCGCGTCCGCGTCCTTCCGGAGCTTTACCGTGACCCGGATCCTTTCCGCACGCATCTCGCCGCAGCCCTCGCTTTCAGTTCAGGGCCGCGTCCGGAGAGACGGGCAAAGGCGGTTCCTCCTCCGCAGTCTCCTCCGCGGGCTTGAGCTTGCCCTCGGTGATCATAGGCCAGTAGACCTCCGCCACCAGCCAGGAGCGTCTCACCTGTTCCCACTCCATCTCCAGAGGAGCTTCGAAGTGCAGGCAAAAGGCATACTGCGCATCCTGGGCGCCGTCCTCACAGTCCTCGGCGTTCAGCAGGAAGCCGGAGTAGACCCACTCGTACTCCCCGCTCAGCTCATACTGCAGGAAGGCCAGCTGCCCCTCCACCGAGAAGCGGTCCAGATCGTTTTCCCGGCAGAAGTGGAAGCAGTTCAGCCAGCGCGTGCGGCTCCACTGGCACAGGCCGAAGAAGTTGCCGCTCTCGTCGATGGCGCGGGGGTTGAAGCTGCTCTCCCGGTCCATATTCGCCAGGATGGCCGCCACCGCGGAATCCGGCAGCTTCAGCTCCTCCCGCAGGAAGGCCGTGATGCGCAGAAGGTTGGCCTCCCGCTCCTCAAGGCTCAGGCTGGCACGCTCCAGCTCCGGGTCCAGGAATTCCCGCAGGCAGACCGCCTGGGCCCGCAGCGGGATCAGGCAGAAAAGGAGTGTGAAAACCAGCAGGACAGAAGCCGCCGCACGCAGCGCCCTCCGAGCTCTCATGGTGATCTCCTCCTTTCCGTTTTTTTGAGGGGAGAATCCCCCCACAATACTGATGTATACATGAAGTCAGTATACTGTTTTTACAAGCGTTTGTCAATGTAAAACAGCATGGCAAAAGAATGGTTCCGGGACACTCGGGTCCCGGAACCATTGGTAAAATGTGACGAAAGAGAGGGAAAATCTGGAATTATCTAGCGGATTTTCCAGCTGTTGATACGCAAAATGATCCTTTGCGGAAAGCCGCGGCTCCCCTCCGGACCGGATCAGAAATCCAGCTTCTCCAGCTCGATCAGCGCCAGGATATAGACCTGCAGCGCCTCCAGGAGCCAGGCCTTGCTGGCGGCCTCGTCCACGCCGTGGATAGGTCCGGCGAAGTCCGGCGCGGGGCGCTCCGGATGCTCGGGGCCGAAGGAGACGGCGTTGGGGAAATCCCGGGCATAGGTGCCGCCGCCGATGGTGTAGGGCTTGGCGTTCTCCCCGGTCACGTCGTTATAGGCATTGATGCAGACCTGCACGGCGGGATTGTCCAGGCTCATGTAGAAGGGCGCGGCGTCCCGGTCCAGGGTGACCTCTGCCAGGTCTCCGGCCAGGGCCCGGATGCCGGCGGCGATCTTCTCGCCGCTGGTGTTGGTGGGATAGCGGCTGTCCAGAGTCTGGACAAGCTTTCCGTCCTCCAGGCCGATGACGCCGCCGATGATGGTCAGCGGCTCGAAAAGCCCGTCGTCCGCCTGGACGCCCAGACCGCTTCCGTCCCAGGCGCTGTGCAGGCGCTGCAGCAGAGTCAGCATCCGCTTCTCGTTCTCGTCTCCCACGCCGTTTGCCAGCAGATAATCCACCAGCACGCCGATGGCGTTCACCGTGCCCTTGGGCAGGGAGGCGTGGCCGCCCAAGCCCTCGGCGCTCACATGCCAGAGACCGGGCTCCAGCTCCTTCACCGTCACCCGCTCCGCGCTCTCCAGGCGCGCAGCCTTCACGGTGGCCTCCGCCTTGTCGGGCACGGCGTTGATGACGATGCCGCCGCGGATGTCCACGATCTCGTTCAGCGGGAGCTTGAAGCAGATGCGGCCGTGGTAAATGCCCTTCTCCCCGTTGCAGAGGGGGAAGTTGGCGTCCGGACTGAAGCAGAAGAGCGGGGCCGGGTAGTTGGCCAGATAGTGCTCCACATCGCCCATGCCGCTCTCCTCATTGGCGCCAAGCAGCGCGCGCACCGGGTATTTCAGGGGGATGTTCCGCTCCTTCAGATATTTCAGCGCATAGAGGCAAAGGACGCTGGGCCCCTTGTCGTCCATCACGCCGCGGCCGATGATCCAGCCCTCCCGCTCCCGCATGGTGAAGGGATCGTGCTCCCAGCCCTCGCCGGTGGGCACCACGTCCAGGTGGGTGATGGTGGCCAGATACCGGTCCTCCGGGCCCTCTCCCAGCTGGGCATAGCCGATCTTGTCCGCGCAGTTGACGGCCTCCAGGCCCAGCTCCCGGGCGATCTGCAGGCCAAGCTCCAGGGCGGCCTTGGGTCCCGGGCCGAAGGGCGCGCCGGGCTCCGGCTCCCCTTCCACGCTGTTGACGGACACCAGCCGGGCGATATCCCGAAAGATCCCCGCTTCGTTTTCTTCCACAAACCGCTCCAGATCGCGGCGCAAGGCTTCGTCCATGAGATCGCTCCTTTTTCAATCGTATTTGTGAAATCGCTCTTCTGCATTATACGTCCCCACGCTCTTTTTTGCAAGTCCGAAGGCGAAGACGCGGACAGGCCGCCGTCCAAGCCTCCGCCGCGCAGCTTTTTCTCCCCGTCTCCTCCTATTCCCCCTGACAAAGCCGAAAAAGCGTGCTATACTGGGGCAAAGACATGAAACGGAGTCCTGCCCATGAACGATCAACTGCGCCTCTATCTCCCCCGCTGCGAGGAGCTTGGCTTTTACCGCCGGATGCTCTCCGACCCGGCCACTATGGCCTACAACGCCCCCTGGTTTCCGCCGGAGGGCTGCATCGACTTTCCCGAGGCGGACTGGCCGGACTGGCACGCGCAGTGGATCGGCCGGGAACCCATACGCTTTTTCGCCTATCTGCAGCGGAAGTCCGACGGCGCCTTTGTGGGCGACGTGAACTACCACTACGTCCCGGAGCGGGACTGGTGGGACATCGGCATCCTGATCCACGCCCCGGAGCGGGGCAGAGGCTATGGCAGGCTGGGCCTCGCCCTGCTGCTGGAGCGGGCCTTCCGCACAGACGGGGTCTCCCGAGTGCACAACGAGTTTGAGCCGACGCGGGCGGCTGCCCTACGGCTCCACCTGGACCTGGGCTTTCGGGAGATCGCCCGGGACGCCGGGCTGGTCCAGCTTCTGCTGACCAAGGAGGACTTCGATGCTGGTTGAAACGAAGCGCCTCCTGGTGCGGCGCTTTGCCGCGTCTGACGCGCCGGCACTGCACGCGCTGCTCTCCGATCCGGAGGTGATGCGCTATCTGGAGCCGCCCTACAGCCGGGAGCAGACGGAGCGCTTCCTTCGGCAGGCCGGACTCTGTGAGCCGCCGCTGGTCTACGCGGTGACGCAAAAGCGCGGCGGGGCGCTGATCGGGCAGCTCATCTGGCACCCTTGGGACGAGAATGCCATGGAGCTGGGCTGGCTCCTGCGCCGGGACCAGTGGGGCAAGGGTTTCGCCGGAGAGCTGACGGAGGCGGCGCTCACGCTGACCCGGGGCGACGTCGTGCTGGAATGCTGCCCGGAGCAGCGCGCCACGCGGCACATCGCCCTGCGCTTTGGCTTCGTGCTCGCGGAAGAGCGGGACGGTCTTCTGGTCTTCCGGCGGCAGGGAACATAAAGAAGACAGGGAGCGGGCAAGTTGCCCGCTCCCTGTCTTCTATTCTATTCAAGATCAAGAGTCTTTGTTTCGCTTGGCCGCCTTGAAGTCCGGCTCGGTGCCGTTCAGCAGGCGCCGGATATTCGCCCGGTGCTGGAAGATGGCCAGGCATGCCGCCGTGCAGGCCAGCACCAGCTGGGGGGTGCCGATCCGAAAAATCGCCGTGAAGACCGCGATGCCCACCGAGGCGCAGATGGATCCGAACGAGACCTTTCTGCTCAGAAAAGCGGCGATCAGGAAAACGCCGATGATGCAAAGGAAGACCTTCCAGTCGATCATCAGGCCCAGGGCCGCGCCCACGGAGATGCCCTTGCCCCCCTTGAACTGGTGGAACACCGGGAAGCAGTGGCCGATCATGCAGCAGATCCCGCCCACGGCCAGGCCAAGGTCGCCCAGCAGCAGCTTGCCCAGCAGGCAGGCCAGCACGGCCTTCAGCATATCGCAGCCCAGGGTCAGAAACCCGGCGCCCAGGCCGTAGACCCGCGCCATGTTGGTGGCCCCGGCGTTGCCGCTGCCCTTCTCGCGCACGTCCCCGCCCCAGGCGGTACGGGACAGGAGAATGGACGCGCTCAGCGAGCCCAGGAGATAGCCGCCCACGATGACAGCGGCGTATTTCAGGATTTCCATCACGAACCTCGCATCAATCAATCTTTAGGCCGTATTATACCCTCCCCTTCCCGGCTTTGCAAGGGCGGGGCTTGTCAGTTTTCAGATTATTCAAAACTCCCTGTGTCCGGGAAAAGGCTCCAGGGCTCCGCCTCCGGCGGCGGCAGGCGAAAGTTCATCTCCTCCCCCGTTGCCGGATGGCGGAAGCGCAGCCGCGCCGACCACAGGGCCAGGGGCCAGGGATCCTCCCGGGTGTCGTACTTCCGCTCCCCCGCCAGGGGCCAGCCGTGGGCGGCAAACTGGCAGCGGATCTGGTGGGTGCGCCCGGTGTGCAGCCGGATGCGCACAAGACTCAGCTCCCGGGCGCGGCCCAGAGTGCGGTAGTCCAGCAGGGCCTCCTGCACGTCCTTTCCCGGCTCCGGCACCACAAAGCTCATCTTCCGGGCCTTGTCCCGCCACATCAGATCCCGCAGGCTCCCCGCCGCCGGGGTCTCCCCATGGACGACGGCCAGGTATTCCTTGCCGAAGCTCCCCTCCCGGATCTGCCGGGAGAGCGCGGACGCGGCCTCGGCGCCGCAGCCCAGCACCATCAGGCCGCCCACCACCCGGTCCAGCCGGTGCACGGTGCGCAGCGCCGGAGCATCGGCCCCAAGCTGCTGGCGCAGCAGGGCGGGCACGCCGTCGGGCTCGTCCGTGGAGAGGACGCCCGCGGGCTTCACGCAGACCAGGATCGCATTGTCTCGATACAGGATCTCCAAATCCTCCACCTCGCTTTTCTTCTGTATTCTATCACAGCCGCCACCCTATGCAAAGCCCATTCCTTATGATATAATGATGAAAAGAGTAAAAAGAAAGAATCGGGAGGAAGCATCCATGGAAAGCGCCTTTACGCTCCCCTGCCCCTATTCCAGAAAATGCGGCGGCTGTCAGCTGCAGCGGCTCCCCTATGAAGAGCAGCTCCGGCGAAAAACCGGGCGCTGCATCGCCCTGCTGGGCGAGTTCGGCCATGTGGAGCCCATCTGGGGCATGGAGGAGCCCTTCCGCTACCGCAACAAGGTTCACGCGGCCTTCGCCCTGGACAACCGGCGCAGGCCCGTCTGCGGCATCTATCAGCCCGGGAGCCACGCCATCGTCCCGGTGGAGGACTGCCTGATCGAGGACGCCGCCTCCGACGCCGTGATCCGGAGCATCCGGGACATGCTGAAGGAATTCAAGATCAAGGTCTTTGACGAGCGCAGCGGCACCGGCTGGCTGCGGCACGTGCTGATCCGCCGGGGCTTCGCCACCGGGGAGATGCTGGTGGTGCTGGTGGCGGTCACCCCCATTTTCCCGTTGCAGAAGCCCTTTGTGAAGGCTCTCACGGAAAAGCACCCCGAGATCCGCAGCGTGGTGCTCAATCTCAACGACCGCTTCGGCCCCGTGGTGCTGGGGACGAAGGAAAAGCTGCTTTTCGGCCCGGGCTATATTGAGGACCTGCTCTGCGGCCACCGTTTTCGCATCTCTCCCCGCTCCTTCTATCAGGTCAACCCCATCCAGACCGAGAAGCTCTACCGCTGCGCGGTGGATTTCGCCGCTCTCACCGGGAAGGAGACCGTGCTGGACGCCTACTGCGGCATCGGCACCATCGGCATCACGGCGTCGGACAAGGCCAGACAGGTCATCGGCGTGGAGCTGAACCGGGACGCGGTGCGCGACGCCATCGGCAACGCGAAGTTGAACGGGCTGAAAAACTGCTGGTTCACCGCGGGAGACGCGGGCGAATACATGGAGCAGACCGCCCGCTCCGGTCTGCGGCCGGAGGTGGTCTTTCTGGACCCGCCCCGGGCCGGCAGCGACGAGCGCTTTCTCCGCTCCCTGCTGAAATGCTCGCCGGAGCGGGTGGTCTACGTCTCCTGCGATCCCACTACCCTGGCGCGGGATCTGAAGCTTCTCACCGCCGGCGGCTACCGGGCGGAGAAGATCCAGCCGGTGGACATGTTCCCCTGGACGGAGCATGTGGAAACTGTATGCTGCTTGTACCACCAAAAGAAAGAGTTTATCTCAGTGCCCTATGAGCCGAAGGATGTGGAGTAAGACATGAGATTTGACAACGCGTATTTTATTACTGGAACGGCCTATGCAGGCAAATCAACCATGGTAAAACTGCTTGCAGAGAAATATAACGGTATCCTGTGTGAAGAGAACTATCATGACCAGCTGTTGCCAGGGCTTGACAGTACAGAGTTTCCTTTTCTGACTTATACCCGTGATCTGGAGGACTGGCATGACTTCATTAGAAGGACCCCAGAGGAATACAAGGCATGGATGGACGGCGTGTCTCGCGAGTGTGAGATACTGGAACTCAGGCTTCTGGATGGCCTTAAAGACCAGGGCAGACCAGTATTTGTTGATACAAATATTTCGATAGAGACACTGAAAAGTATTGCTCCAGAAGATCATGTGCTGGTCATGCTGGCGGATCCTCAAATATCTGTGCGGCGTTTTTTTGAAAGGCCAGATCGGGAAAAACAGTTCTTATATCGGCTGATAATGGATGAACCTGATCCAGAGAAGGCGATGGAGAATTATCGGAAAGGGCTCATGCTGATCAATTCGCAGGAAAACTATGACCGCTATTTACATTCTGGATTTCATGTGATAATCAGGAATGAAAACCGAAGCATTGAGCAAACACTGGAAATGGTAGAAAAGGCCTTCGGTTTGCAGGTAGTACAATCAAAATCCAGTTGAGACGGTATGTTGCTTGTACCACCAAAAGAAAGACTTCATTTCCGTACCGTATGAACCGAAAGATGCGAGCTATCTAAAACAGCGCTAAAAACAAACGAATTGGAGAGCAGCCATGAAAAGACTAAGTATTGAAGCAGAACAAATAATGAAAGAACGTTTTGGAAAAGACAGCGTGATCGCTTTAGCAACAGAAGAAAATGGAATCCCATTTGTCCGTTATGTGAATGCATATTATGAGGATGAATGCTTTTATGTTATTACCTACGCACTTTCGAACAAAATGCAGCAAATTCGCAATAACCCTGTTGTAGCAGTTACTGGAGAATGGTTTACTGCACATGGAAAAGGAAT
>JAFRQP010000048.1 GCA_017428565.1 Oscillospiraceae bacterium | reverse complement strand
TTTGCTGTTCTCGTCCACAAAGACCACCAGCAGGATGATCTCCGCCAGCAGCGCAAGCAGCATGCCCACAAAGAGCGCGGAATACAGGTTCATGTCGTCCACCACCAGCATGTTGTACAGGGACAGGTTCAGCCAGCCCTGCACGAGGAGGTTCACCAGGAAGAAGCAGATCCAGCTGCGGCGCTGCTTGTAGTTCATCAGCAGGAAGAGCAGCGCCTTCACCGCCAGGATCAGAAGCAGACGCACCGCCGTCGTCACCGGTCCGCGCCAGGCGGGAAGCCCGCTTTTCAGGGTCCAGCTGCCGCAGTCCAGGGTCATCACGTCCTTGTTGCCGCCGGGGGTCAGATACTCCTGGGGAATGGGGATCCGGTGTTCCTCGCCGCCGGTGACGCAGATCACCACGGCGCCCGCGAAGTCCTTGTCGTTGCCCCAGAAGGTGTTGGCGCGGAAGATCCCCTCCCGGTACAGGCGAAACTGGGTCTCCCAGGCGCGCTGGGTGCGCTCCGTCTGCACGGGGAAGCTTTCCCCGTTCTTGACGACCTCGATCTGGATCTCCAGGTCCTTCGGCGCGTTGTAGGTCACGATGGTGATGGCGGGGGGATGATAGGTGCTGGAGCCGGAGGCAAAGGCCTCCGCCGGAAAGACGGCGAGCAGCAGCAGCACCGCGTACAGGGCAATCAAAAAGCGTTTGGTTTTCATGATCTGCACTCCCTCTCTGTCTGTATAGAAGACGCCGCGGGAAGCAAAAGTGTTCCCTTTCGAGCCTGCAGGCAATTCGATTCGGAGGGGAGAGGCGGAGCTTTGTACGCCGGAACCGAATCGTTGCCTGAATATTTTAGCAGAATACGGGCCGCTTTTCAATGCCGTTCGCCTTATTTCCCCGCCATGCTGCCCTTTTTCCGAAAACCCGGCTTTTTTACGGCGCTTCTTCGCCGTCCGCTCCCTCATAGAGCTTCTGAAACTTCTCCAGATCCCGGTTCAGGTTTTTCGCCTCCGCAGCGTCCTTCAGCCACAGGAAGAGGTTTGCCAGCACGAAAACAACCAGCACGCTCCCCGCGATGACGAGTACGACCTCCGGCCGCTCCGTGTCCATGTCGGGGCTTGCGAAGGCAATGAACAGCATGACCCCCTCCAGCAGCAGGAGCATCAAGGCCTTGCGCAGGAGCAGCGCCTTCGGCGAAAGCTCCCGCCGGGACCAGGTCACAAAGGTGGGCAGCAGACACAAGGCCGCGTATTCGATCGGCTTGAGCATGACGCCGTAGCCGAAGCGCGCCTGACTGTCGAAGGCGGAGCCGATCAGGGAGACCGCGACGGCGATCAGCGTGGACAGCGCAAAAAACAGGGTCAGCTTGTTCACTAGAAAGCGCTTGAACTCCATGTCTCTATTCCCCCTTCAGCGCCGCTTTCAGCGCCTTGACGTAGCTTCTCGAAATGATGACCTTCTCCCCGGAGTGCAGCACCGCCGTGAAGCGTCCGTTGAAGGCGGGCTGGATCGCCTGGATCTTCATGAGATTCACCAGCATGGGCTTGGAGATCCGGAGAAAATGCTTGCTCTTCAGCTGCTCCTCCAGCTCATAGATCCGGTACGCGCTCTCGTAGACCCCGCTGCCGGTATAAAGGAAGGTCTTTCCGTCCACAGATTCGATATAGCAGATCTCCGACACGGCGATCTCATACTGCTTCGCGTCCGCCACGCCGGAGAGACGGCCCTGACGGGATTTGACGAAGGCGGCGATCTCCCGCACCTCGTCCGTCACCGCGCGGCAGCGGATCAGAACCAGCTCCTCCTCTTTTTTCCCGATCTGTTCAATGCGGACATCCATCGTCCTTTTGCCTCCCTTGCCCTGCGGTGCCGAGGTTTTCTACCACATTATATGGTTCCCGGGTACAAAATGCAAGCTTGGAAAGCGCGCTCTACGCCTCCGGGTCCTTTTTTGCCAGCCAGCCGCGGAAAAGGCCGCCCTCCAGCAGAGAGACGATGATAAAGAAGATATCCGCGAAGAGGATGAACAGGAAGGAGGGGACCAGAATGCGGGTGTATTTCTTGCCGCTGCAGCCGCTCCTGCGGATGAAGCGGCCCATGCGGGCGAGATAGAACAGCACGCCCAGGTTGAAGTACAGCAGAAGCGCTGCGTTCTCCCCGAAGCTGATCCAGGATGCCCGGGGGAAAAAGCCTTCGCCGCGGGCCAGGCTCAGGCCGATGTTCAGCAGCAGCAGCGCGATGTCCACCAGAAACAGGATCCGGGTCACGTTCAGCATCACGCCGCCGCCGATGCCCACGCCGCCGCCCCAGGAAAGGCCGGCGCGCTCACAGAAATGCTCGAAGATCTGCATCAGGGGCTCGTTCTGTCTGCCCTCGATGAAGCCGTTGTTGGCCACGCAGCAGACGCGGAGGCGCAGGCCGTTTTCCTTGCAGAAGACCTCCATCTTCTCCAGAAAGCGGAGCACGTGGGAGGGGACGCCGTCCACGTAAAGGGGCAGGCAGAACACCACCGTCTGCGCGTCCCGAAGCTGCTCCAGGATGCGGGCGTGGTCCGCCGGCACGCGCAGCTTTTCGCTCACCTTTTTGCCGCCCGTGAAGAGGCGCAGCAGGGAGAGAAAGTAGGCGGAAGCGCAGAAGCGCTTTTTCGGGCTGCAGTTGATGAATACGGTTTTCACAGCGACCCCTCCAATTCCGCAAGATTTTCGAGAAACAGCACCTCGGCGCGCTCGTAGCCGTCGTTGACCGCGTTGCGGGCGGCCAGCTCCCGGAAGGTGGCCTTCTCCGCCTCGGTGATCTCGCCGTAGACGAGCACCTTCCAAAGCGCGTGCTTCCCGTAGCGCAGGGTGTGGTGCATCTGCCGGCCCCGGTAGGTGCTGAAGGGCGTGGAGCTGCCGATGGAGCGGTCCAGCACGTTCTTGACGGCGGCGCTGTATCCGCCGTACAGGTTCTTCGTGACGATCACCAGCTCATCCGCGCGACCCACCACCCGACAGGCCCGGCGCAGCTTGTCCTTCATAAAGCACTCCGCCGGATGCTTGGTCCAGCAGCCGAAACAGCCCTGGCAGGGCGCGTACTTGCCGTCCGCCGCGACCATATCGTCGCATTTGGCTTCCATCATCGCGTCGTAGGAACGGTCCAGATCGTGCAGGATAACTTTCATGGTGCTGTCTCCTTTTCTCTTCGGGTCGGCTGCATTCTATCCGGTCTTTTCTCCAAATGCAAGGCCCGGAGGGCCAAGATGCATTTTGGAGCGACAAGATGCACGGCTTCGCGTCTTCTGCCCTTGAAAAAGCGACAAACAGGGACCCTGCCTCCTGCAGGGTCCCTGTGGGGTTCCGGTTTTTCAGAGAATCACGCCCCGGCGCCGCACTGACCGACGCTGTTGTCCCCGGTGGCCAGCACCGTGCCGTCGGCGCAGAGGGCGGCCAGATTCCTCGGTCCGAGGGAGATGGCGGTCACGTTGTCCCAGTCCGCCGTGTCAAAGGCGGCGGGGGCCTCGTCCCAGGCGTAGACCAGCACCCGGCCGTCCCCGGTGCGGGCGGCCACGTAATACCGGTTGAGCTGCAGCTCCTCCACGTTCTGCCAGGCGCTCAGGTCCGGCGCGTACTCCGGCCAGGTGCAGGCGGTGAGCACGCGGCCGTCCCCCGTCACGCCGTAGGCGATATTCCGCTCCGTGTCCAGCTCCAGCTGCACCACGCCGCTCCAGCCGGAGGTGTCCGGCAGCGGCTCCCCGTGCAGGAAAGCATCGCCCAGAACCCGCCCGTCCCCCATGAGGCCCAGGAGATACCGGTCCCCTACCCGCAGGGTCAGGGTGTCCTTCCAGGAGAAGAAGAAATTGTTGGAGAAGTAGATGTAGTAGCTGCTGCCGGGGCGAACGCTGCCGTCCTCCATCCGG
>JAFRQP010000047.1 GCA_017428565.1 Oscillospiraceae bacterium | reverse complement strand
TTCTTTCCCTATAGTCAGTCAATTAGGTTTTTGCGGGTTCAGGTTTGGGTAGTACAGATTTTTGTTTTCCTGAATGGGTGATGCCGGTAGCCGAGCTTGTCGTAGATGGCGGCGGCCGCCTTGGTGGGCTCGCTGCACTGCCGCATCTCCACCCGCTCGCCAAGCGCGTTGAATGCCTCGGTGGTCACCAGCTTCTGCGTGGACATTCTCCGTACTATCTCCGTCCAGTAGCAGTTCTCGCCCTGCCGCTTGAGCTGCACCCGGATGCTGTTCACCACCCAGTAGGCCAGCAGCCCGAAGAACAGGTGCGCGTCGGCACGGCCGTCGGTGCGGTGGTATATCGGGCGCAGGTTCAGGTCGGTCTTCAGTTGGCGGTTCGTGCACTCGATCTCGCGGATCAAATTGTAGTAGTCCCACGTGGTCTTCTCGTCCATCTCGCGTACATTCGTCCGCAGGAAGTACACCCCGTGGCCGGACTCCATCCCGGAGATGTCGCGCACCGACCACTGTATGGAACCCATGTTCTCAGGATTGTCCTTGTCGCACTGGTATTCGATGTCATAGTACTTCGCTATGGAGGGATACCTCTCCCTTGCCCTGCCCACGCGCTCCACCACCTTCTCGTAGCGTTTTGTGCCGCCCTTGCGTGTCAGCGCGGACGAGGCCTTCTCCAGCTCCAGTTCGAACCGCTCCCGCCACTGCCGGTTCATCGACGCCTCGGTCATCGCCTTCGACGGCGAGGTGACCTCAAGGTACCAGTCCCCGTCCTCGGGGGTGTGCACCTCGCGCAGGGTGATGGGCTGCCTGCGGGTGTCGTACACCGTCACGCTGCCGCAGTCGGACGACAGTTCGTAGTCCTTCAGGCGCGTGCGCGACACGCAGAGGTAGTCGTACCCCTTCTCCTTGAGCAGCTGCAGGTTCTCCTCCGTGGCGATGCCCGCGTCGATGACCACCAGCTGCCTCTGCCCCGACTGTCCGGGACGGTCCTTGACCAGCCTCTCCACCATCGCGGGCAGCGACTTCGGGTCGGCGGTGTTCCCCTCCAGTATCTCCGAGTAGCGGATGAACCCCTCTGTGTTCACACAGAGGGCCAGCACCAGCAGCTTGCAGTCGTACCGCTTGGACTTGCACCGGCCGAACTTCGCCTTCGCGCTGCCGCGCTTCGACCCCTCGAAGTAGAAGTTGGTCAGGTCGAACAGCACGATGCGGTTGCCCTGGTTGAAGAGGTGGTCGGTCATCGCGCACAGGTGGCGCTCCAGCCGCCCCTTCGCCTCGTACAGCGCGTCTGTGGACTCGTACAGGCTGCGCAGCGACGGCAACCACTCGCGGCTTCCGCCCACCAGCTCGCACACTGCGGAGTTCTCCGCCATGATGCTTCTGGTGCGCAGCTCCGACGAACCGTACACCGTGCGCGCAATCAGGTGCGCTACGGCGGTGTCCACCTTCTCCTTCCGCCAGCCGTCCCTCTTCAGGAACTCCCCGATTTTGAGCTGGTTGACGGCCTGTAGGCACAGCCATTCCGCCCCCGCGTCGCGGGTGTCCGTGTGCTTGACCGAGCTCTTCCGCAGCAGTTCGCGGCATTCCAGATCGGCTTTTACCCGCGCCGCCTCCATGGTGTCTATCGCTCCTTTCTTCAACAGCTCCGCCCAGTACTGCTCCACATGCTCTCGCACCGCCTCGCTGCTGTACCTCACCCCGCCGTCCTCGAACAGGGACACCTGCCCCCTGTGGTCGTACCGCCAGGTCAGGCAGCGGGCCACCTCGGCCACCTCCTCCGGCTTGAGCCCCTGGACGAAACCCACGGTCAGCACCGTGCGCGTGTGCACGCGGCCGGCCTTGTCGCGGAACGACTCCTTCAGGGTGAGGTAGTCCTCGTCGCGGCCGCTCTGTGGGTTGTATCGGTGTTTGGGCATGAAGTACATGGCGGCAAAAATAAAACCTTTATTTTTAACCGCTGGGTAGTACAAACCGTTTCGGGCGGCATGTCAGAAAGCTGACCGCTGATTTTCAGGCACTTGCA
>JAFRQP010000046.1 GCA_017428565.1 Oscillospiraceae bacterium | reverse complement strand
GGGAAGAGGGAAGAGGGAAGAGGGAAGAGTGAAGGGCTCTGCGGGGGAGAGGAAAACCTGCGCAGAAAGAAACAAGGGACTGCTTTTGCAGTCCCTTGTTTCTTTTGGCAATTTATCCCTCGATCTGGATCGTCTTCCGGGCGGGGAGGTTCATGGGCTTTTCCTTGGGGAAGTCCAGCGTCAGCACGCCGTCCTCAAATTTGGCCTTCACGTCCTCCTCCTGCACGTTTTCGCCGATATAGAAGCTGCGGGTCATGGAGCCGGTGTAGCGCTCCTGATGGACGATCTTGCCCTTCTTGTCCTTGCCGTCCTCCTCCAGCTTCTTCGCGGCGGTGATGGTCAGATAGCCGTTCTGCAGCTGCAGGTCGATCTGATCCTTCTTGAAGCCCGGCAGGTCCACCGACAGCTCGTAGCCGTCCTCGTGCTCCTTCAGGTCGGTCTTCATCACGCGCCCGGCATGGCGGCCGTACAGCTTGCGGTCCACGTCGTTTTCCAGGCCCCGGAAGGGGAAGCCCATCCAGTCGTCAAACAAACTCTCTCCAAAAATACTCGGCAACATAAGTCATTCCTCCTTTTTTGGGCAACCGCCGCTCCCGCTCGTCTTCGGCGCCTTGCGGATGCTTTGCGCCCGGACTTCGTCGGTTTTTCTTGCAATACACAAAGTATTCCTGCGAAAAACCGCCTTCCTCCGGACACAAATCCTCTCGCAACTCGCTCTTGCCGACGGGGGCGTCGGCTGCCATATTGCATGTTACCTGAGCAAGGGGATGGAGGTCATTTCTCTTTGTTCGATCTCTGTTCCTTTGTTCGATTTTGATTAATCGGATGATCGGATGGTGCAACGCAGGAAAGCGTTGCACCGAGCAGCTTTGCAGCGGCAAAGCTGCTCAGCAAAAGAGCATTGCTCTTTTGCCCTGTCATCCTTTCAATGAACATCGGGAGAAGGATTCGAGAATCCTTCTCTGCCAAACTTTTCGTTTGGCAGAGAAATCAATCGAAGCCTCGATTGATTTCTCCTTACGATGCTCATTATAACACGAAAAGTAGCACTGTCAAGGGGAGAGTGCTAAAATGAAGTTAACAAACTGTAAAGAAAGATATCACCATTTGTTAAGGAAATTTCTTCCAGATCCTTCCTCCCCCTTTCACAGATTTCTGTGTCGGATTGGCTTGCAAGAACAAGGATTTGGGAGTATACTATTATGCTGTGATAGTGCCCCGCCCGGACGGCCGTCCCCCCGGGAGAAAAAAGCGAATTCGATGCGAAAACAGTTGAAAAGCTGCTGGCGTTTCGGTATAATACTCTTGTTTAAGAATTAACGATCTGCTCGGAGGCGCGCCTTGGAAGCTGTAGCCATCAAAATTCACGGCATCGTGCAGGGCGTGGGCTTCCGGCCCTTCATGCACCGCCTGGTGCGGGAGCACGGGCTGGCGGGCAGCATCCGCAACACCTCCTCCGGCGTGGAGCTGGAGCTGGAGGGCGAGCGGGACGCGCTGGAGCGCTTTGTCCGGGAGCTGCCGGAGCGGGCGCCGAAGCTGGCGCTGATCGAGCGGATCGAGACCGAGTACGGCCTGCCTCCCAGGGGCCTGCAGGGCTTTGCCATTCTGAAAAGCCACGCGGAGGAAAAGCGCAACACCCTCATCTCCCCGGACATCGGCCTTTGCGAGGACTGCCGGCGGGAGCTGCTGGATCCGGAAGACCGGCGCTATCGCTATCCCTTCATCAACTGCACCAACTGCGGGCCCCGCTTCACCATCATCCGGGATTTGCCCTATGACCGGGCGCTGACCTCCATGGGGCGCTTCCCCATGTGTCCCGACTGCGACCGGGAGTATCACGATATCGAAAACCGCCGCTATCACGCCCAGCCCGACGCCTGCCCGGTCTGCGGCCCCCGCGTGTTTTTCCTGGACGGGGAGGGGCGGGAGCTTTCGGGCGACGCCATCGAGACAGCCCGCGCTTGGCTCAAGGCCGGGAAGATCCTGGCCGTCAAGGGTCTGGGGGGCGTGCATCTGGCCTGCCGGGCGGAGGATCCGGCCCTGGTGAAGGAGCTGCGCCGCCGCAAGGAGCGGGACGAGAAGCCCTTCGCCCTCATGTGCCGGGATACCGCGGCGGCGGAACGGCTCTGCCGCGTCTCCGGGGAGGCGCGGGCGGTGCTGGAGAGCTTTCACAAGCCCATCGTCCTGCTGGAAAAGCGGGACAGGCGCCCCGACGCCGTCAGCGAAAACGGCTATCTGGGCGTGATGCTGCCCTACACCCCGCTGCACGTGCTGCTCTTCGGGGAGGATATAGACGCCCTGGTGATGACCAGCGCCAACCTTTCCGACACGCCCATCGTCTATCGCAACGAGGAGGCGCTGGAGCGGCTGCGGGGCATCGCGGACGGTTTTCTGCTCCACGACCGGGACATCCAGACCCGCTGCGACGACTCCCTGTGCTGGGTCGTGGACGGGCGGGAGTATTTCGCCCGCCGGAGCCGGGGCTACGTGCCCTTCCCGCTGCGCGTGCCCGGCGCGAAGGGCGGGATTTTGGCCTGCGGGGCCGAACAGAAGGCCAGCTTCTGCCTCTCCCGGGGGGACTATCTCTTCCCCAGCCAGCACATCGGCGACCTGAAAAACGCCGAGACCCTGGAACACTACGAACAGCAGATCGTTCATTTCGAGCGGATGTTTGATACCAAGCCCCGGCTGCTTGTCTGTGACCGGCATCCGGACTATCTCTCCACCGCCTACGCCCGGGAGCGGGCGGAGCGGGAGGGGATCCCTCTCGTCCAGGTCCAGCACCACCACGCTCACTTGGCTGCCTGCATGGCGGACAATGGGCTGACCGGCCCCTGCATCGGCCTCATCTGGGACGGGGTCGGCTACGGGGACGACGGGACCGCCTGGGGCGGCGAGTGTCTGATCGGGGACTACAAGGGTTATACCCGCTTCGGCAGTCTGCGCCCCATCCCGCTGATCGGCGGGGACCGGGCGGTGAAGGAGCTGGACCGGCTGGCCTTCGCCCTGCTGCGGGAGGCCGGCTGCGACACGGGCGGCATCGAAAACGCTGAATTCTTCGGCAAGATGCTGGACGCCGGGCTCAACTGCCCCCTGTCCTCCGGCATGGGCCGGCTCTTCGACGGGGCGGCGGCCATCCTGGGGATCAAGCGCCTGGCCAGCTACGAGGGCCAGGGCGCCGTGCTGCTGGAGGCAGCTGCGGAGCCCGACGAGGGGCGCTACCCCGTGGTCCTGGAGGGCAGCCCCCTGCGCTTTGACTGGCGCCCCCTGATCCGCGGCCTGGTCCGGGATCGGGACGCGGGCGTGCCCGCGGGGATCCTGGCGGCGCGCTTCATGAACACCCTGGTCGACATGGCCGTGGAGACGGCCCTGGCCGCCTCCCGGGAGAGCGGCGTGAAGGACGTTTGCCTCTCCGGCGGCAGCTTCCAGAATCAGTATATCCTGCGCCGCCTGCCCGGAGCCCTGGAAAAGGCGGGGCTGCGGCCCCGACTCCACCGGCGGGTCTCCTGCAACGACGAGGGGATCAGCCTGGGCCAGGTGATGGTGGGAGTATTTAGTGCGTAGTGCGTAGTGCGTAGGGGCGACCTCTGGTCGCCCGCAGACAAAGGATAGCGTATGTGTTTGGCAGTACCTTTGAAACTGATTGAAATAAACGGAAAAGACGCTGTGGGGGAGGCCATGGGCATGCAGCGGAAGCTGCGCCTGGACTTCATCGACGAGCCGAAGATCGGCGACTATGTGATCGTCCACGCGGGCTTTGCCATCGAGCGTCTGCCCGAGGAGCAGGCCCTGGAGGATCTGGAGACCTGGGAGGAGCTGGACGATGCCCTCCGCTGAGAAGATCCTGGAGGCCATCCGGGCCCTGGACCCGGAGCCGGTGAAGCTGATGGAGGTCTGCGGCACCCACACCATGGCCATCGCCAAAGCGGGCATCAAGAGCCTGCTGCCGCCGCAGGTGGAGCTTTTGAGCGGGCCGGGCTGCCCGGTATGCGTCACCCCGGCGGAGATCATCGACCAGATCCTGGATCTGGCCATGGAGCCGGGCGTGATCCTCACCAGCTACGGCGACATGCTGCGAGTTCCCGGGAGCCGTCCGGGGGACAGTCTGCTGCGCCGCCGCGCCCTGGGCGCCCGGGTGGAGATCGTCTATTCCCCCATGGACGCCATCGAGATCGCAAAAGCAAACCCCGCCAGGGAAGTGGTCTTCCTGGGCGTGGGCTTTGAGACCACCGCCCCCGGCACCGCCGCCGCCGTGCTGACGGCGCAGGAGCAGGGCGTGAAAAACTTCACGGTCTGGTCCATGCTGAAGCTGGTGGAGCCGGCGCTGCGTGCCCTGATGGGCATGGAGGGTTTTGACGTGCAGGGCTTCCTCTGCCCCGGCCACGTGGGCACCATCATCGGGGAGCGGGGCTTCGGCTTCCTGCCCGAGGCGTATCACATGCCCGCCGTCATCTCCGGCTTCGAGCCGGAGGACATCCTGCTCTCGGTCTACCTGCTTTTGAAGCAGATCAAGGAGGGCAGGCCCCGGGTGGAAAACGAGTATACCCGCGCGGTCTCCCCCGACGGGAACGCGCTGGCCCAGAGCATTTTGGCCCGTGCCTTCGCGCCGCGTACCGATCTCTGGCGCGGCCTGGGACAGATCGAGAAGAGCGGCCTGGGCCTGAAGGAAGAGCTGAAGGACTTCGACGCGCAGAAGCGCTTCGGGCTGGAGGTGCTGCCCGCGCCCAAGCCCACGGCCTGCCGCTGCGG
Organism: Oscillospiraceae bacterium; assembly: GCA_017428565.1. Lineage (GTDB taxonomy): Bacteria > Bacillota > Clostridia > Oscillospirales > Oscillospiraceae > Limivicinus. The sequence goes on along the minus strand of JAFRQP010000046.1, from coordinate 11,746 downwards.
CCAGGTCATCACCGGGCGGCTGGGGCCGACGGGCTGCCCCCTCTTCGGCACGAGATGCACGCCGGAGGACCCGGTGGGGCCCTGCATGGTGAGCTCCGAGGGCGCCTGCGCCGCGGCGTATAAGTATCAGACGATTTGAAGGAGAAAGTGAAAAGTGAAGAGTGAAGAGTGAAGAGTTGTTGTGTCCGCTTCGCGGACGGATTTGAATACATCACGCCGAAGGCGTGATACCATAACTTTTCACTTTTCACTTTTCACCCTTCACTCACATCACGATGGACGACATCATAACCCTGGATTACGGCAGCGGGGGGAAGAAGACCTCCCGGCTGATCGAACAGTATATCGTCCCCGCCATGGATAACCCGGCCCTCGCCGAGTTGGGAGACGGGGCCATCCTCCCCGGCGGTGAAAAGCTGGTCTTCTCCACGGACAGCTTTGTGGTGAGCCCTCGCTTTTTCCCCGGCGGCGACATCGGAAAGCTCTCCGTCTGCGGCACGGTGAACGACATCGCCATGTGCGGCGGCGAGCCGAAATATCTGAGCTGCTCCTTCATCATCGAGGAGGGCCTGCCCCTGGGGGAGCTGGAGAAGATCATCGCCTCCATGGCCGCCGCGGCGAAGAAGGCCGGGGTGCAGATCGTCACCGGCGACACCAAGGTGGTGGAAAAGGGCCGGGGCGACGGGCTGTATATCAACACCGCCGGCATCGGCATTTTGAAGTACCCCGGCCTCTCTCCCCGGGCCATCCGGGAGGGGGACGCGGTGCTGGTCTCCGGCACCGTGGGCGACCACGGCGCCGCTGTGATGCTGGCCCGCCACGACCTGGCCCGGGGCGAGATCGTCTCCGACTGCGCGGCGCTGAATACCCTGGCCGCGGCGCTGCTGAGCGCCGTGCCTGAGACCCGGGTGCTGCGGGATCCCACCCGCGGCGGCGTGGCCACCACCCTCAACGAGTTCATCGAGGGAACGAGCCTCGGCATCGAGCTGGACGAAAAGGCGGTGCCGGTGCGCCCGGCGGTGCAGGCCGCCTGCGAGCTGCTGGGCCTGGACCCGCTCTACTGCGCCAACGAGGGCAAACTGCTGGCCGTGGTGCCGGAGGAGCGGGCGGAAGAGGCGCTGCGCGCGCTGCGAAGCCTGCCCGAGGGCGAAAGCGCGGCCCGCATCGGCAGCGTGACGGCAGCCTTCCCCGGAAAGCTGGTGCTCCGCACCCCCCTGGGGGGAAGGCGGGTGCTCCAGAAGCTCACCGGCGCCCAGCTGCCCCGAATCTGTTAGCAAAAACCTTAACCATATACGCAAGACCACAGCAACTTCCATTCCCGGTTGATTGTGGAGGAAGGACACAAAGAGGGAAAAAGCCCAACAGTCTCCCAGATAGGTAATGCAATCCGTTTTTGACGGGGCTTTGCCTCGGCAAAAACACCTTGAGGCGAGCTGAGCGAGCCCTCGCGTCGACCAAAGCGGGCTTTCGCCCGCTGCGATAAGCGCGAGTCCCTCAATTGTGAAACGGAGTTTCGCAATTGACAAAATTTCGATACGGAGAGGTGAAGAAATTGCAGCAGGAGTACAAGAGGATCGACATCACAAAGGACCAGATCGTACCCGTTGCCGAGAAAATGCGGAAAAACGGCGTGTACCTGGTGATGATCCACGCTTTCCTGAACAAAGAGGGGAAGATGGACATCTCATGGGACTACGCGGTGGACCCGATCGTGGAGTCCTACCACGTGGTCGGGGAAACCACCGTTCCCTCCATCGGCGAGATCTACGACGAGGCCGCCCGCTGGCCCGAGAGGGAGCTGAACGAGCTGTTCGGCGTCACCTTCGAGGGGCTGGACGTGTCCAAGCGCCTGTTCCTGCCGGAGGATCTGCTGGAGACCCAGGGCAAGGGACAGATCATGGTCACACCGCTCAGTGAGCTGGTGGAGAAGAACCAGAAGAAGGAGGGAAGCGTATGAGCTACATCGTACCCATTGGGCCGTACCATCCCGCATTGGAAGAGCCGGTGCACGCCAGGCTGATCACCGAGGGCGAGGTCATCAAGGACGCCGAGGTCTTTGTGGGCTACAACCATCGCGGCATTGAGAAGCTGGCCACCGAGCGCAACTGCATCCAGACCCTGGTGCTGGTGGAGCGCGTGTGCGGCATCTGCTCGCACTCCCACGCCTTTACCTACGCCATGGCCGTGGAGAAGATCAACGGCATCGAGGTCCCCCGCCGCGGCGACTATATCCGCGTCATCACCGCCGAGCTGGAGCGCCTCCACTCCCACTTCCTGTGGATGGGCATCGCCTGCCACATCATCGGCCACGACAGCATGTTCATGCACATCTGGGATGAGCGCGAGATCATCATGGACCTGCTGGAGAAGTTCACCGGCAACCGGGTCAACTACGCCATGGTCACCATCGGCGGCAGCCGCCGGGACGTGAGCGACGAGCTGCGCCGCGAGATGCTGGACGCCTGCGACAAGCTGAAGGCGCCTCTGGACCGCATCACCGAGATCGCTCTCACCGACAAGACCATCGCCCTTCGCACCAAGGGCGTGGGCGTCCTGAAGAAGGAAGACGCCCTGCGCCTGGGCGCCATCGGCCCCCATGCCCGCGCCTCCGGCGTGGACGTGGACGTGCGCCGCGACGCTCCCTATTCCGCCTACAATGAGTTTGAGTTCGGCGTTCCCGTGGTGGAGAGCGGCGACGTGTTCGCCCGTGTGGTGGTCCGCGCGCTGGAGTGCTACGAGAGCATCAAGATCCTCCGCCAGGCGCTGGAGAATCTGCCGGAAGGCCCCATCAACCTGGGCAACAAGCTTATCAAGATCAAGGAAGGCCAGGCGGTGGCCCGCCACGAGGCGCCCCGCGGCCAGCTGAGCCACATGGTCGTGGGCGACGGCGGCCTGAACAACCACCGCATCAGCGTCCACGTGCCCAGCTTCAAGAACACCCCCACCGTCCCCTTCATGCTGCGCGGCAACACCGTGGCGGACGCGGGCCTGATCATCGCCAGCATTGACCCCTGCTTCAGCTGCCTGGACCGCTGATGCATGAGCTGGCCTTGACCGAGGGCATCCTCCGGATCGTCCGGGAGCAGGCCGAAAAAAACGGCTTTGCCCGGGTGCTGGAGATCCGCCTTCGGGTGGGAGAATATTCCGGGATCATCCCGGAATGTCTGCAGGAATTTTTCCCCATCGTCTCCAAGGGAACCGAGGCCGAGGGGGCCGAGCTGGTGATCCGGCCGGTGCCCGCCTCCTTCCGCTGCTTCACATGCGGCTTCGAGGGGCCCATCCCGGCGCGGACGGCCTGCTGCCCCCAGTGCGGCGGCACCGCCATCCGCATGACGGCGGGGCGGGAATTCTATGTGGAAAACATCAAAGTGGAATAAGGAAATTCATACGAAAAGAGGGGTGTTTCAGCCTTGAGAAAAACAACATTCCCTGCCATCCTCGCGACCTTTGTGCTCTGCTTCGCCTTCTGGGTGCTGCTGACCTGGTCGTTCACGATGCAGGAGCTGATCGCGGGCGGCGTGGTCAGCCTGGCGGTGGCTCTGTTCTCGGCGCGCTTCTTCATCCATGAAAAGGCGTTCTGGTTCGCGAACCCCGCAAAGTTCTTCAGCGGGCTTTTCTACTGGCTCTGCATCTTCCCCATTGAGCTGGTGAAGGCCAATCTGAACATGGCAAAGATCTGCTTCACGGGCTGCAAAAAGATCAACCCGGGCATCGTGAAGGTCCCGGTGGATCTGCAGTCCGAATACGGCCAGGCGGCCCTGGCCAACTCCATCACCCTAACCCCGGGCACCATCACCATGGAGACCGCGGAGGAGGATGGACAGAATTACTTCTACATCCACTGGATCGACGTCACCGCTCCCAGCGGGAAAGAAGCCGGCGACGCCATCAAGGGGACCCTGGAAAAAGGCTTAAGGAGGGTTTGGAAATGAGTGATCTGCTGATTTTCGCCGTCGCTTTCGCCGTGCTGGCCGCGCTGACGCTGATCCGGCTGGCCAAGGGCCCCACCGCCGCCGACCGCATGGTGGCCGGCGACGCGGCCGATACCCTGATCTGCGTGGCGCTGGTGCTGTTCTCCCTGTTCTCGGGACGCGGCATCTATCTGGACATCGCCCTCGTGGCGGCCCTCTTCGGCGTGATCGACACCATGCTGGTCGGCCGTTATCTGGAAAAGGAAGGGGGGAAGGAGCAATGACGGCGCTTCGTATCGTGATCGACGTGCTGATCGCCATCAGCGCGATCTTCGCCCTGGCTGGCACCATCGGCGTCCTCAAGATGCCCGATGCCTTCAGCCGCATGCAGGCCAGCACCTGCATCCCCACCCTTGGCACCATCTGCGCGCTGCTGGGCGCTCTGCTCTACGCCATCTTCTTCAAGAACGGGGACGCCGGCTCCGCCGTGAAAATCGCGGTGATCTGCCTGCTGATCCTGGTCACCAACCCCATCGGCTCCCACATCCTTGCCAAGGGCGCCTACAAGGCGGGGATCCGGCCGGAGAAGAAGATGGAGACTGACGATTTGGGGAGGGATCTCTATGACTGAACTGATCACGATCCTCAATATTCTGGTGATCCTCGGCCTGGTGGTCTCCGCGATCCTGGCGGTTCATCTGGAGAACCTGCTGAGCGCGGTCATCGCCCTGGGCGTCACCGGCCTCTTCGCCGCGGCGGAATTTCTGATCCTGCACGCGCCTGACGTGGCCATCTCCGAGGCGGCCGTGGGCGCCGCCCTGGTCCCCCTGATCTTCATCATCACCCTTCGGAAAGTCAAAGGAGGGAAAGAGAAATGAAGAAATTTCTGACCTGGGTTTCCCTGGGCGTGCTGGTGATCGCCTTTTTGGCCGCCTGCCTGACCATGGGCAAGCTCGCCCCCACCTATGACGGCAGCAAGGCGCAGCCCTCTGTGGCCCAGCTTCAGGAGAAGCCCGAGGACTACAGCCTGAACACCGTGGACGGCGCTGCCGCAGCCATCGTGCAGATGAACCTGGCCAAGGCCCACGCGGTCAACGACGTGACCAGCATCGTCTTCGACTTCCGTGGCTATGATACCATGGGCGAGGCCTTTATCCTGATCACTGCCGTGGCCGGCGCCGCGGTCATCCTCTTTACCAAGAAGGACGGGAAGGAGGAGAAGAAATGAACGAAAAGATCAAGGTGAAAAACATCGTTCCCCGCTGCGGTGCGGACAGCCTTCTCCCTCTGATGCTGGTGTACATGCTGTACATCATCTTCCACGGACACCTGAGCCCCGGCGGCGGCTTCCAGGGCGGCGTGCTGATGGCCGCGGTGGTCACGATCCTGTATCTGGGCCACGGCTATCAGACCACGGCCAAGGCCCTGAGCGCGGGCCTGCTCCATGACGCGGAGGGCTTCGCCTCCGTGATCTACGTGGCGCTGGCCATGATGGGCATCGCGGTGGGCGCCCAGTTCTGCCAGAACATCATCGCCGGCCACGGCCAGATCGGCGATCTGTACAGCTCCGGCACCATCTTCTGGATGAACGCCACGGTCGGCCTGAAGGTCCTCACCGGCGTGGGCTCCATCGCCCTGCTGATGCTGGCCCTGGTCAACCAGCGCTCTGAGAACGAGAAAGGATGAGGTGAAAGACATGATGACTTTGAACTATATCGCATCCTTCTTCCTCATCGTGCTTGGCCTGTACTGCATCGTGGTCAAGTATAACCTGGTGAAGACGGTCATCGGCCTGTCCATCATGGACTACGGCGTGAACCTGCTCATCATCACCATCGGCTACAACCCCGGCGGCACCGCCCCCATCTTCACCGAGGGTGAGCTCCAGGCCGCCAGCTACTTCGTGGACCCCATCCCCCAGGCCCTGACCCTGACCAGCATCGTTATCGGCGCCTGCGTCACGGCCATGTCCCTGGCTCTGGTCATCAAGCTGAAGGAGATGTACGGGACCCTGGATACCCGTGAGATAAGGAGGCTGAGAGGATGAAATACATTGATCTTCTGAACTTCCTGAATCCGGTGCATTTCCCCATCATCGCCATCATGCTCTACTTCCTGGGCGCGTTTCTGATCGTGCTCTTCGGAAGGAACCGGATCGTCCGCAACTGCATCGCCTTCCTGGCCACGGGCCTGACCCTGACCCTGCTGATCCTGCTGGTGAAGCCGATCCTTATCGACGGCGGCATCATCCCCTACTGGATGGGCAACCGGGTCCCCGCCGGCGGCTACGCCATCGGCATCGCCCTGGAGGTGGACGCGCTCAGCCTGTTCTTCGGCCTGCTGGTCGCCACCGCCGTCTTCGTCGCCATCCTCTACTCCTTCTCCTACATGAGCGAGGATGACAACGAGCCCCAGTACTACACCCTGTTCCTGATGCTGGCCGGCGGCGTGCTGGGCATGGTCTTCTCCGGAGACCTGTTCAACATGTTCATCATGGTGGAGATCCTGACCTTCGCGGCCGTGGCTCTCACCGCCTTCCGCAACCGGGTCACCGGCGCGCTGGAGGCCGCCTTCAAGTACCTGGTGGTCGGCTGCATCGGCTCCACCTGCATCCTGGCCGGCACCATCCTGCTCTATCAGCAGACCCACACCCTGAACCTGGCCCAGCTGGCCTACGTCATCCCCCGGGTCGGCGGCACCAATGTGACCGTGGCCTTCGCGCTGCTGTTCATCGGCTTCTGCACCAAGGCCTTCATCGTGCCCTTCCACCCCCTGGCGGCGGACGCCCACGGCGCGGCCCCCGCTCCGGTGTCGGTGATGATCTCCGGCGTGCTGACCAAGTCCGGCATCTACGGCATCATCCGTCTGAGCTTCTTCCTGTTCCAGACCATGAATCTGGGCACCATGCAGTTCTGGCTGGTGTTCCTGGGCTCCGTCAGCATGTTCGTGTGCGTGACCATGGCCCTGGCCCAGCACGACTTCAAGCGCCTGCTGGCCTTCCACTCCATCTCCCAGATCGGCTACGTGCTGACGGCGGTGGGTCTGGCCACCACGCTGGGCGCCTCCGCGGGCCTCTACCACGCCATGAACCACACCCTCTTCAAGGGCCTGCTGTTCCTTACCGCCGGCGCCGTTCTCCATGAGACCGGCACCACGGATCTGGGCAAGCTGGGCGGCCTGTCGAAGAAGATGCCCTGGACCACGGCCCTGTTCCTCATCGGCGCGGCCTCCATCAGCGGCATCCCGCCCTTCAACGGCTTCGCCTCCAAGTGGCTCATCTACCAGGCCTCTTACGAGAAGGCCGTGGAGACCGGCAACATCGGCTTCGCGCTGGTGACCATCTGCGCCCTGGTGACCTCCACCCTGACCCTGGCCTCCTTCGTGAAGGTGACCCAGTCCGTGTTCTTCGGGCAGCTGCCCAAGGAGTGCGAGAACGCCAAGGAAGTCTCCTGGGGCATGCGCTTGGCCATGAGCATCCTGGCCATCCTGTGCCTGGTGACGGGCCTCTTCCCCAACGCGGTGCAGAAGCTCCTGACCATCCCGGCCGGTTCCGCGCTCTTCAACCCCAACGCGTACATCAACGGCATGTGGCAGTCCCACCTGCCCGAGACCGCCGCTCCCGCCGTGCAGACCGTGGGCGTCTGGAACCCCACCAACTGGCTGATCCTGCTGATGATCGCGCTGCTGAGCATCTGCATCGTGGCCATCGCCTCCAAGTACGACGCGGTCCGCGAGAACAAGGGCGAGAAGGTCGCCCTCAAGTACAGCCTCTTCTACGGCGGCGAGGAGACCGAGTTCTCCCAGGTCGGCGGCGGAGACCTGTTCTGGGGCTTCAAGCAGAACTGGCGTCACTACTTCAGCTTTATGCACAATCTGCACAGCGGCATCGTCAACGACTACTCGCTGTGGGCTGTGGTCGCCCTCGCGCTGGCCATGGTCTACGCGCTGATCGTTCTGTAAAGGAGGGGGAAGTATGGATATGATTCTGAATGCGCTGAAGTATCTGGCCTACGTGCTGATCTTCCCCGGCTTCCTGTTCTGCTTCCTGTCCGGCCTGCTGCTCTGCGGCATCGACCGCAAGCTGGTGGCCCGGATGCAGAAGCGCGTCGGCCCCCCGATCCTGCAGCCCTTCTACGATTTCTTCAAGCTCTGCGGCAAGGAGACCATCGTCCCCGCCGCGGCCAACAAGTTCATGTTCCTCATGGCGCCCCTGCTGGGTCTGGCCGCGCTGGTGGTGCTGCAGCTCTTCATCCCCGTGTTCCAGTTCAACATCCCCGCCTTTACCGAGGTGGCGGACGTGATCGTGATCCTCTACCTGCTGCTGATCCCGGCGGTGTCCATCATCCTGGGCGGCGCCTCCACCGGCTCCCCCTACGCCGGCGTGGGTCTGAGCCGTGAGATGGTCACGGTGCTGGCCTGCGAGCTGCCCCTGGTGCTGGTGCTGCTGAGCGTGGGCAAGGTCGTGGGCGCCAGCTATCAGGGCGGCATCTGCTTCTCCATGACCAAGATCGTGGAGTATCAGATGAGCCACGGCAGCCTCATCACCCACGCGGGTCTGATCCCCGCGGCCATCGCCTTCCTGCTGGTGATCCCCGGCGAGACCGGCAACCACCCCTTCGACGCGGCCGAGGCCGAGACCGAGATCTGCGAAGGCATGCTGGCCGAGTACAGCGGCGCGCCCCTGGGCGTGTTCAAGCTGAACCACGGCATCAAGATGCTGACCATGACCAGTCTCTTCGTGATGCTGTTCTTCGGCGGCCTGGGAAGCGGCATCGAGAGCCTGGTGGCTCTGGTGGGGCTCACCGGCACCGCCGCCCACATGGTGAGCGTGCTGCTGGCCGTGCTGCTGCTGTTCCTGCTCTGCGTCATTGTCACGGCGGTGGGCATCTCCCTGGTGCACGCGGTCACCGCCCGTCTCAAGATCGAGCAGATCTTCAAGTACTACTGGACCGTGGTGTCCGGGCTGGCCCTGCTGAGCCTGGTGCTGGTCTGGTACGGCCTGTAAGGAGGTGCGCGTATGTTTAAGAAACTGATCGCCGAGAGCACCGGCAAATCTCCCTGGCTCTTCCACATCAACGCCGGCTCCTGCAACGGCTGCGACATCGAGCTTGTCAGCGTGCTGACCCCCCGCTATGACGCGGAGCGCCTGGGCTTCAAGCTCACCGGCAGCCCCCGCCACGCGGACATCGTCGTGGTCACCGGGCCTGTCACCCAGCAGTCTCTGAACCGGGTCTTGCGCTCCATCGAGCAGGTGCCCGATCCCAAGTGCATCGTCACCATGGGCTCCTGCCCCCAGTCCGGCAACGTCTTCCGCGGCAGCTACTCCGTGGCCGGCCCCCTGTCCAAGTACGTCCATGTGGACGTGGACGTGGCGGGCTGCACGCCCAAGCCCGAAGCCGTGATCGACGGCCTGTATCTGGCGACCCAGATCCTGGCGGAGAAGAGAAAGGAGATGAAGAAGTAAATGGATTTCCCGTTTGTCAAAGAAGCGATCTCCAAGCTCTTCTCCAAGCCCAGCTGTGAGATGTACGTGCCCGACAAGACCAAGCTGGGCGCGCCCAACTACCGCGGCCGCATCGTCTTCCACCCGGAAAAGTGCATCAACTGCATGATGTGCGAGCGCGTCTGCTCCGGCAACGCCATCACCCACGTCATCGAGAAGACCCCCGAGGGCGAGGACAAGGTCACCCGCACCTTCTACCTGGGCTCCTGCACCTTCTGCGCCACCTGCATGGACTTCTGCGGCCACGGCGCCATCGAGTTCACCCGGGATTACCACATGATCGCCACCAAGGAGGAGGATCTGATGGTCTCCGGCACCTTCATCAAGAAGGCCCCGGTGAAGAAGGCCCCCGCGGCCAAGCCCGCGGCGCCCAAGCCCGCCGCCGCTCCCGCCCCCGCGGAAGGCGGCAAGGTCATCAAGCCCCGGGACGACGGCAAGCCCGTCCAGGTGCCCTCCAAGTGCGTCTACTGCACCATCTGCGCCAAGAAGTGCCCCGCCGGCGCTCTGAACGTGGACCGTGCCAACAAGACCTGGGAGCTGGACGAGGATCTCTGCGTGGGCTGCGGCACCTGCAGTGATGCCTGCCCCAAGAAGGCCATCCTCATGCCCGGCGACGAGCCCGTCACCGAGGGCGCTCCCGCGCCCGCCCCGGCCCCCGCGCCCAAGGCGGCCCCCGCCGCCGCGGCGCTCATCCAGCCGCGGGACGACGGCAAGCCCGTCCAGGTGCCCTCCAAGTGCGTCTACTGCACGCTCTGCGCCAAGAAGTGCCCCGCGGGCGCTCTGACCGTGGACCGTGCCAACAAGACCTGGGAGCTGGACGAGGATCTCTGCGTGGGCTGCGGCACCTGTGCCGAAGCCTGCCCCAAGAAGGCCATCCTCATGCCCGGCGACGAGCCCGTGGCCGCGGACGCGCCTGCTGCGGCTCCCGCCCCCAAGGCGGCGGCCCCCGCTCCCGCGCCCAAGAAGGAAGAGCCCGCCCCCAAGGCGGAGGAAAAGCCCGCGGAGCCTGCCAAGCCCGTGGAGCCCCGGGACGACGGACGCCCCGTGCAGGATCCCGCCAAGTGCATCTACTGCACCATCTGCGCAAGGAAGTGCCCCGTGGGCGCCCTGACCGTGGACCGGGCCGCCAAGACCTGGGAGCTGGACGAGAGCATGTGCATCGGCTGCGGCAACTGCTACGAGGTCTGCCCCAAGAAGGCCATCCTCATCTGAGCCAAGCCAAACCAAGCAAAATACGCCTGACCGGACGGTCAGGCGTATTTTTTCTGCCTGTTCGCTTTTCTTAAAACCTTTTGGCCGGTGAAATCGTCCAGGGAGCAGAGGGACAAAGGAGGCGGGGAGAATGACCGAGCAGGAATTCGCGGCGCTGATCCTCTGGATGGTGGAGCAGGCGCCGGAGCGGGAAAAGATGCAGGCGCTGCTGTTTCGCATTTTGGATCGGCTGTTTTGGAAAAAAGAGGGTGCAAGTCCGCCGCACATCGTGTATAATCGGAGAGAAGAGAGTAAGGAGGGCGAAGAGAGATGAAATGCTTTGCCTGTAAAAAAGTGATTCCGGAGGATTCCCAGTTCTGCCCCTTCTGCCGGGAGCCCCAGGGCTTCGACCGGGGGCTGATCGACGCGGCCCGCGCCGGCGACCAGGGCGCCGTCAGCGAGCTCTACCGGCGCACCTATGAGAACGTCTACTACACGATCCGCGCCCTGATCCGGGACGAGGACACGGTGCTGGATCTGGTGCAGGACACCTTCGTGAAGGCCTTCGAGCACCTGGACAAGCTGCAGGATCCCGCCAAGTTTCGCGCCTGGGTCAAGCGCATCGGCCACAATCTGGCGGTGGACTACACCCGGCGCAACCGCCCCATGCTCTTCTCCCAGATGACGGAGGAGGACTCGGAGCAGGTGCTGAGCTTCCCGGACGAGCGGCCGGAGAATCTGCCGGACGTGGCGCTGGATCGGCGGGAGACCAGCCGGCTGGTGAACGAGATCCTGGGGAGCCTCTCCGAGGATCAGCGCCTGGTGGTGGCCATGTACTACTACGAGCAGCGCAGCGTGCGGCAGATCGCCCAGGAGCTGGGCGTCAGCGAGAACACGGTGAAGAGCCGGCTGTTCCAGGGCCGCAAGAAGATCGAGACCCGGGTCCGGGCGCTGGAGGCCCAGGGAACCAGGCTCTACAGCCTCACGCCGACGGCTTTCCTGCTGCTGCTCCTGCGCAATCAGGAGCTCTTTGTGCCGCCCATCCCGGCGGAGGGGCTCCTCTCGGCGGTGCTGGGGGAACTGGGCCTTTCCGCGCAGGCCGCCGCCTCCGCCGGAAGCGGCGCCGCCGCCGCGGAGCTTG